>JAEYHP010000122.1 GCA_023409435.1 Bacillota bacterium
GGTGATGGGCGAACGCGCTGCCGTAATACGGCGCTTTTGTCCGCATGGCCTTATTCCTCAAATGCCGCATGGAACGCCTGCTCAAGGTCCGCTATGAGATCATTCGCGTCCTCAAGACCCACGGAGATACGGATGGCCTCGGGCGCGATGCCCGCACGCTTTTGTTCCTCCGGCGTCAATTCGCCGTGCGTTGTCCTGGGGGAATTGATGATGAGGGTGCGCGCGTCGCCCACGTTTGCGTGGAAAGAAAGAAGCTTGATGGAATTGAGGAAGCGCACGCTCTGCTCCAAAGTCCCTTTGAACCCGAACGTGAAAATTGAACCCGCGCCCTTGGGAAAATATCTTTCCGCAAGCGCCTTATAAGGGCTGCCCTCGGCATAGGGATGCTGCACCCACGAAACATGCGCGTTCCGCTCCAGATACCGGATGAGCTTTTCGGTATTCGCCCTTTGCTTATCAAGGCGCTCCGAAAGCGTCTCAAGTCCGATTGTCGCCAGATACGCGTCAAACGGGGAAAGCGCCGCTCCCACATAGTTGAGATACGTTGCGCGGATGCGGATGGTAAACGGCGTTTCGGGGAAGCGCTCCAAAAAGCTGCGCTCCGTACCATCCGGATCACGCAGGGTGTAGTGCGGCTGAGTAAACTGCGGGAATTTACCGTTGCCAAAGTTGAATTTACCGCTCTCCAGCACAAGGCCCGCAATGATGTTCCCGTGCCCGTTCAGGTGCTTGGTCGCGGAGTAAATCACAATATCCGCGCCGTGCTCGAACGGACGGAACAGATAGGGCGTCGCAAACGTGTTGTCTATGACGAGCGGGATATCATGATCGTGCGCGACTTTTGCGATGGCCTCCACATCCAGCAATGTAGCGTTGGGATTTGAAATGCTCTCAATAAATATGGCGCGGGTGTTTGGCCCGATGGCGCGCGCATAGGATTGCGGGTCCTCGGGATCATCCGGATAATCGATGCCTATGCCGAACGCGGGATAAATCTTTTTAAAGCTGTCCGCCGTACCGCCGTACAGCCGCGGAGTGGCCAATATCCGCCCGCCGTTTTCGGCCAGATTGAATATGGTGTAGGAAACCGCCGCCATGCCCGAAGCAAGCGCGATCGCGCCCGCAGCGCCGTCGAGCTGGGCCACCCGCTGCTCCAGCACCGCGACCGTAGGATTGGCGACGCGGGTGTAGAGGTACCCCTGCTCGGACAGGGAAAACAGCCTGAGCGCCCGGTCCACATCCCCCAGCTCGAAAGCGGTCGTCTGGTAGATGGGAACGCTGACCGCATTGTTGTGCTCGGCGGGATTATACCCGCCCCTGACTTTGATGGTATCAAATCCGAATGACTGCGCCATATTGCTCCCCCATTTCTGTTTTTTCGCTCAAAATAAGACCGGCCAATTTCAAATAACAGGAAGAAAAGAAAAAGCCTGCGCTTCAGGCGCAGGCTATCGGGTATGATGAACCCTATAGATCCGCCCGAATGGATGCGCGGAAACAAACGCACATGGAACAACACATTTGCGTACAGGCCATAGCGCTACAACAGGTATTCCTCGGTTTCATCGTATATCCCTCCGTTTATCATATTAATCCCATATGTATTTGGAATTTTAGTGAAGTATGCGCAATACCGCGATACTTTTACTCTCTTTAGAACCCAAGCAGATTTTTGCTGAAATACCGGTCCCCACGGTCCGGCAAAATCACGGCGATATTGCCGGAAACGCCGGTTTCAATCAGCGCGCGCGCCGCCGCGATGGCCGCGCCGGAGGAGGACCCGGCAAATATCCCTTCCCGTGCGGCAAGCAGGCGCACCTCCCGTAAAGCTGCCTCATCCGTCACCTTGACGACATGATCAACGAGTTTCATATCCATGGTGTCCGGCATGAACGTGTTGCCTATGCCTTCAATCGCATAGCAGCCCGGTTCGCCGCCGCCCATTGTAGAGCCGTACGGGTCGGCCAGCACGCCCTTCACTTTGGGGACGTGCTCTTTCAGGTAGCGGAGCACGCCCGTAAACGTGCCGCCGCTGCCCGCGCCCGCCACCACGTAATCGATCGCTCCTGTAAGTTGGGCATACAGTTCGGGACCGGTGGTGTTATAATGCGCCTCCGGGTTAACGGCATTGGTAAACTGCCCCAGCGTGACGGAACCTTCGATTTCCGCAAGAAGCGACTTCGACTTTGCGATTGCGCCCTCGATGCCGTCCTTGAGCGGGGTATGGACGATTTCCGCGCCGTATGCGCGCATGATCACCTGCTTTTCCACAGAGAATTTCTCCGGTACCACAAATATCACGCGGTAGCCTCTGCCCAGCGCGGCCAAAGCGATGCCTATGCCCGCGTTTCCCGCCGTGGGCTCCACAATCGTGCCGCCGGATTTAAGCCTGCCGCTTTTCTCCGCGTCTTCAAGCAGGGCGACGCCCATGCGGTCCTTCACGCTGCCGCCGGGGTTCCAAAGCTCCAGCTTCGCAAACACGTTTGCGCGCGGCGCAAAATCCATTCGGGTGAGCTTTAGTAACGGCGTATTGCCGATCAGTTCGCGGACGTCATTGATATAACCCATATTCCCTCCGTCACATTCGCGCGGCAGCGATGGCCCGGTCTAAATCCTCCACAATATCTTCCTTGCGCTCCAAGCCTACCGAAAGGCGCGCAAGATTGTCTACAATGCCGACTTTCTCCCGAATTTCCTTCGGGATCGCCGCATGCGTCATGCTGGCGGGGTGGGTCAGGAGCGATTCCACGCCGCCCAGGCTTTCGCCCAGCGCGATCAACTTCACGGAGCGGAAGAATGTGGGCGCGTCGTATCCGTCCTTGAGCACGAATGCGATCATGGCCCCGGGGCCGTCGGCCTGTTTTGCATTGATTTCGTTATCCGGATAATACACGCGCTCCACCGCCGGATGGCTTCTTAAATACCCAACCACGTAGCGGGCGTTTTCCACATGCCGGTCCATACGGATGCCCAGCGTCTTGATGCTGCGCACCAAAAGCCAGGAGTCATGCGGCGGCAATACGCCCCCCGTTGCATTCTGGATATAGTGGAGGCGCTCCGCAAGCTCCGGCGTGTTCACCACGGCCAAGCCCGCGATCAAGTCGCTGTGGCCGCCCAGGTACTTGGTGGCGCTGTGCAGCACGATATCCGCGCCAAGCGATATGGGCCGCTGCAGATAGGGCGTTAAAAACGTATTGTCCACAATGGTTAAGGCATTGTATGCTTTCGCAATTTTTGCGACCGCCGCAAGGTCGGTCACTTCTAAAAGCGGGTTGGTGGGACTTTCCGCGATTACACCCTTTACTTCCGGCGTAAAGGCCGCCTCCACCGCCGCAAGATCCCTGAGATCCACAATTTCATACGAAAGGCCGAACGGGCGGAATATGCGGTCAAGCACCCGGAACGTGCCGCCGTATACGTTGCTGGAAAGCAGCAGTTTATCCCCGGACCGGAACAGGAAGAGCACCGCGGTTGTCGCTGCCATGCCGGAAGCGAACGCGAACCCGGCCGCCCCGCCTTCAAGTTCCGCGATCAACGCCTCAAGCGCGTCCCGCGTAGGGTTGGCGGTACGGGAATATTCATATTTGCTGGTCAGTTCCCCTAAAGCTTTTTGCCGGTAGGTGGAAGTCTGGTAAATGGGCACGCTCACGGCGCCTGTCGCCGCGTCCCCGTCTATTCCTCCGTGTATAAGCAAAGTGTCCCAGAGTAAACCCATGACATATCCTCCATTCTTGCATATAAAAAGGCTGCATGCGCTTTCTTGCATGCAGCCTATCCTTTAGGCACATGTCAAATCAGGCACATGAAAGAAGTCCCCTGTGGCTACGGGAACAACAAGAACAGGTGCAGGCGCTGCACCCGGAAAATACGATGGCGTTTACACAGTCTTTTAAGTGGTTCATGTTTGACCCCTTAATCACATATGAATAATATGGATTAGTATATGCACCCGGAATACGAACTGTCAATACTTTCTTGCAGAAAAATAAAAGTATTTTTCGTTGACAAAATCAAGGGACGCGCATATACTACACAGCAAATCATATTTATCATATGGGATAAAAGTAATTAAATTTTAGGAGGGCAAAGCGATGCCACGCAAGATGGTAATAACAGCAGGCTGCCGTTGTAGCTGTATGGCTGCGCTTTGCCGCCCTGCCCTTTCCTGTTGACGCAAACTGTATCCGTTATGGAAGGCCGGATACCTGCGCAAGAGGTACCCGGCCTTTTTGTATTATCTTTTAAGAACCGGAGAGTGCAATGACAAAAAAAATGAAGCAGATTGCCATCTACGGCAAGGGCGGGATCGGCAAATCCACCACCACCTCCAATATTACGGCGGCTTTGGCGGAAATGGGCTACAAGGTCATGCAGTTTGGCTGCGACCCGAAGGCAGACTCCACCAACACCCTGCGCGGCGGCAGTTATATCCCCACGGTGCTCGACCTTTTGCGCGAGCGCGGCAGCTTTGACGTACACGAAGCAATATTCGAAGGTTTTCGCGGCCTGTACTGCGTGGAAGCAGGCGGTCCCGCGCCCGGTGTAGGCTGCGCCGGGCGCGGCATTACCACGGCGGTTTCCCTGTTCAAACAACAGCGGATATTTGAAGAACTGGAGCTTGACTATGTGATATACGACGTATTGGGCGACGTTGTCTGCGGCGGGTTCGCGGTACCCATCCGCGAGGGCATTGCGGAGCATGTGTTCACGGTTTCCTCCTCGGATTTCATGTCGATTTATGCCGCGAACAACCTCTTTAAGGGCATACAGAAATATTCCAAGACCGGCGGGGCGCTCTTAGGCGGCGTTATCGCCAACTCTATCAACAATCCGTTCCAGAAAAAGATACTCGACGATTTCGTGGAGCGCACAAAGACGCAGGTGATGCAGTACATCCCGCGCTCGCTTACGGTGACGCAGAGCGAGTTGAAGGGCAAGACCACGATCGAGGCGCAGCCGAATTCCGCGCAGGCGGAAATTTACCGGGAGCTTGCAAGAAGAATCGACGCGCATACGCAATCCACCGTGCCCTCTCCGCTGGAGCCGCAGGAGCTCCGGGATTGGGCGGACCAATGGGCGGATCTTCTCGTTCGCATCGAGGCGGGGGAAGTATCCGCGGACGCCTCGGGTATCTAGACTTTTATAAGGGGGAATATTTATGGGCGCTGTCAATCTTCACGCGGCGGAGGTACAGATACGTGAACTTCGCTTGGGCTCCATCACGGGGTTTGAGGGTCCGGCTTCGGAACTGGTGCGCTGCTCGCACGCGGGCGGGCTTAAGGACCAGGCGCGCTCCTTCTCCCAGTGTATGGGCTGCAGTTCCGGCAACGCTATCTGCCAGCTGTGCATGGTGCAGGATGCCGCAGTGGTCAACCACGCGCCGGTAGGCTGCGCCGGTGATTTTTCCGGGTTCAATTTTGTCTACCGCGTGGGCCAGATGGAGCGGAACCTTCCGCCCATAAACGGCCGATATTTCAACACCAACATCGAGGAGAAGGATACCATATTCGGCGCCACAGGCAAGCTTGCGGATACCATACGCCTGGCGTACGCGCGCATGCGCCCCAACGCCATATTTGTGACCACCTCCTGCGCCTCCGGTATCATCGGGGACGATGTGGAAAGCGTGGTGAACGAGCTGACGGAAGAACTTGGCATCCCCGTCGGCGCCTGCTTCTGCGAAGGCTTTAAATCAAAAATCTGGACGACGGGATTTGACAGCGCGTACCACGCCATCGCGAGGCGAATCGTAAAGCCTGCCGAGAAGAAAACAAACCGCGTGAACATCATCAACTTCTGGGGCAGCAAGATATTCGACGAGCTGTTAAACCGCCTGGGCTATGAAGCGGATTATATCGTGCCGTTTTCCACAGTGAAACAATTGGAGCATATCTCCGAGGCCGCGGCCACCATACAGATCTGCCCGACGCTCGGAACCTATCTTGGCGCGGCGTTGGAGCAGGTGCACGGCGTGCCGGAGATCAAAGCGCCCCCCGCGTACGGCGTCGCGGGGACGGATAACTGGCTCCGCGAGCTTGGAGAGGTGCTCGGCAGAAGCGAGGAGGTGGAAAAGATCATAGAAGAGGAGCACGCGCGCGTGCTGCCTAAATTGGAAGAATACCGCAAACAGCTTTCCGGGAAAACGGCCTACCTTACGGCGGGCGCGGCACACGGGCACGCACTGATCGCGGTGCTGCGCGAGCTCGGCATCGAAGTTCAGGGCGCCGCGATCTTCCACCACGACCCGCTCTATGACAACGGCGACCCGAAAAGCGACGCGCTCGCCCACGCGGTAAACACCTACGGGGACGTGAAGGGCTACAACGTCTGCAACAAGCAGGCGTATGAGCTTGTGAACATACTCTCCCGAGTAAAGCCGGATCTGATGATTGCCCGGCATGGCGGCATGACCATATGGGGCGCGAAGCTGGGCATCCCCACGCTTTTGATCGGCGACGAGCAGTTCGGCTTTGGCTACCAGGGGTTGCTCAATTATGCCGAGCGCATATTGGAGACGCTCGACAACTGCGAGTTCGTCACAAACCTTGCCCGCCACAGCTCCACCCCCTATACAAAATGGTGGATGGAGCAGGACCCGTACACATTCCTTGGAGGCAACGCCTATGTCACAAAGTATTGAGCAGCCGCGCTTTTCCTGCGCGCTCGGCGCGCAGCAGTCCGTCGTCGCCATCCGCCGCGGCGCGCCCATCGTCCACGCCGGGCCGGGATGCAGCTATAAAATCCAGGGTTTTCTTGGCCAGGGCGAAGGGTATGCGGGCGGCAGCACCATCCCCTGCACCAACTTCAGCGAAAACGAAGTGGTATACGGCGGGGAGGACCGGCTGCGCACGGTAATAGAGGGCGCGCTCAAGGTGATTGATGCCGATCTTTACGTGGTGCTCACCGGCTGTACCTCCGATATCGTGGGGGACGACGTGGGCATGGTAGCGTCGGAATTTACGCAAAAGGGCGTACCCATCGTCTATGTGGAAACGGGCGGCTTTAAAAGCAACAATTACGTAGGCCATGAGGATGTAGTTAACGCCATCATCGATCAGTACAGCGCCCGGTTCGCCCAGCCTCACTCTGTGGAGCCAGATTTAGTGAATGTGTTTTCGAGCGTACCCTACCAAGACCCGTACTGGGAGGGGAACCTGGAGGAGCTCAAGCGCGTGCTAGAAGGCGTCGGCCTGAAGGTCAACATCCTGTTTGGGCAGCATTCGGAAGGTATAAGCGAATGGCAGACTATCCCGAAAGCCGCGCTGAACATCGTGGCTAACGCGTGGGTGGGCCTGGGTATCGCAAAGCATCTCGAGGAAAAGTACGATACGCCCTATGTGCATTTTCCCTACCTGCCCATAGGCGGCATTGAGACCAGCGCCTTTTTGCGGCAGATAGCCGAAAAGCTCGGGCTGGACGCAGCGCGGGTGAACGGCTTTATCGAAAAAGAGGAAGTCCGATTCTACGCACATCTGGAGCGCACAGCAGACTTTTTGCTGGAATTCCGCTACGGCCTGCCCCGCCGGTTCCATACGCTGCTGGACGCCGGGTATACGCTGGGGCTATCGAAATTCTTAGTTAACGAGCTTGGCATATTGCCCGGCCAACTGTTTATTACGGACGGCACGCCCGAAGTGCACCGGGAAAGCGTGCGCGAAGTGCTGCGCAACGTATCCGACAGGCGCAGCGCGGAGGTAACGTTCAGCGCGGACGGGGGCTGGATTCAGGAGCAGATCCGGGCCGGTGAAAACAAGCACCGGGCGCTGATACTGGGCAGCGGCTGGGAGCGGGACTTAGCTACGGAATTGAAAGCCGACCTTTTGATTTTAAGCGTACCCGTCACCTACCGCCTTGTACTAAACCGCGGCTATACCGGTTACAACGGCGGATTGCGGCTGATTGAGGATATCTACGACCACGCTCTCGACACCTACCGGTAAGGAGGAAGACTATGCCCCGCCTCGCGTTTGCCAGTAGCACCGGTTTGATGGTGGATGAACATTTTGGCCGCTGCGGGCGGTATGTGATCGTGGATGTGGACGGCGGCGAATGGCGCACGGTGGAAACGCGCCTGCTGCCGCCCCCCAACGCGGCGGGTCATACAAGCAGCGCGTTTGTACGTGCGGCGGACCTGCTGTCCGACTGCGACGCGGTATTTGCCGCTAAAATCGGGCCGTACGCGGCGGGTATTTTGATTGGCCGCGGTATGCGCGTGTTTGAAGCGCCCTATTCGCTTGAAACGGTGCTAATAAAAGTAATAAATGATGGCATCGTACCCTAGGCAATTTAGCCACTGCGGCAATTACCATAGATAAACGGATGACTGGTCTTTTCAGCATCTATTTTACAATGTTCTTACTCGTTTGTACCACAAAGCGTATATATTTAAGTAGCCAAAGATAGTTAATGATCTTCACGTTATCTATAACCCGCGGGGTTAAACAAACTTCGCATTATGTTTTACTGTGATTCATCAATGAAAAGGCATTCTTATTTGGATTGGGGCTCTCAGTTGCAGGGAACATCAGACGCCTTTGTGAGCATTTTATCCCCAAACCTTACCCGGTTGCTCGTTTCCTACTATCTTGGCGGAACCGATGCGGACGCGGGGGATGATATTGCGGTAGGGAACGACGGAGGCGTATACGTAGTGGGAGACACTTCGTCCACAGACTTCCCCGTAACGCCCGGTGCATTCCAGACCACGTACGGCGGCGGGCCCTCGGATGCCTTTCTGACAAAAACGGCATTTGTGTTTTATGAGAAAGCCTCCGTCGTCCTCCAAGGGCTTGTTTAGTTTATACGGTGAACTTCAATCCTTTCCGTACATATGCGCTGAGAATGAAATTTGACCAGAAGGTAGTCCACGCATCTATAAGGGCCATAGAAACGACATCGTTCATGGCTCTTTTTTGACTTTGCAAGAATAAACCGAAATGGCAGCACACATCTTTTGAACGCGACCCGGGCATTGCCGAGCAGGTCCGGGAAAGCGTAAAACGAGAGCTGAGGATCACTGTATCCATACGTGTATCTTACAACGAAATCTCTGCTAAATTGGGTTCGGACTATAAAAAGCCTGATGCCGTTACCGTGATTACACGCGAAAATTACCGCGATATTGTTTGGCCACTCCCAGCAGAAGATTTACAGTGGATCAGCAAATGTCCTTTATGCGATTCATTCGAAGAGCAAGTTCAGTTCCTTGGTGGCCTTCTTTCCGGGGCCTTTCAGACGCAGAACAGTACTACCTAGAGCAACACCGTTGCTAATGTCAACTTCCCATTATGTTTAACCTAAGACTTATGATAAACTTTTTAAGAGTAATTACGGATTATTATAATTTGGGGAGGAATATCAAATGAGCAAGTACGATGAAGCCATGAGGCAGCTGAACGAAAAAGTGGGCAACAAGGACGGCCTGATCTCTCTGTCCACCATCGCGCTGGAACCGAGGGCCGATGGCAAAAGCCGCCCCGCCGCTCGCATTGTGGACGCCTATTATGAGGACGGTGCGTTCTACACTGTCACATACGCGACCTCAGACAAGATGCGGCAGATCGCCCAAAACCCAGAAGTTGCCGTTTGCATCATCGTCGAAAACTTCACAGCCGACGGTATCGGTGAAAACCTAGGCTGGGTGTGTGACGAGAAAAATGCAGAGATGATGACAAAGCTGCGCGCAATATTCGCCGAGTGGTATAACGAAGCCAATAACGACGAAGACCCCAACACATGCCTGTTGCGCATCCGCCTGACAAAGGGCCTGTGGAATGACGCCCATAAAGGAATCAGAAATGAGATTGATTTTGTCAATAAGACAGCAAATTAGGCGCGGGCATACATTGTAGTTCGAAATCGCCCCCCAAAGGTGTAATAAGCATAATGTTCTCTTTCCCGAACTTCTCATTATGTTTAGCACCGTCACTGACATGAACTTTCCATTATGTTTTACCCTAGAGAATAAGTAGATGTTTTTTTCATCCGCTTCCAACGCCCCAACTATGATATAATTATTATATTAACTCATAATATGGTGCTAATGAGCAGGCATTCATGATTTTGCGTAAGCGTAATTATATATAGCAATCTCGGAAGCAAAAGAATTCATATGACGCGACGAGCGTAATTTGTGGATTCAGGTTCACCCGTGCTAAATTATTCGGAGGTGATCACATGCTGCCATATTTAATCGGCGGGAATTGCCATCACTTACGATATGAAACGGCAGGAAGTCCGGTGATTTGCTGGCTCAAAACAGTATCGACTAATCTGTGAATGTAAGCAATAGAAAACCGTCCCCTTTTTTGCAGGATCCAGAGCGAGCATGAAAATTTACAGTTGCAAATCGGATTATAGCAGAGCATGGGCAATCATTAATCGGAAAGAAAAATCGGTAAATCTCATTTTCATCTATGGGGATAATGATGCAGGTAGATAAACATTTTTACATTTGAAAAGAGTTGAAATAATGTACAAAGAATCTAGATGGGCAAGAGAAATTATAGCGTTGCAGGATGTCAAAGGCTCATGGGGATATTTCCACACACTCAGTGAGCCAAATAAATATCCTTTAACAACAGAGCAATCTTTGCGTAGGCTACAAATTCTTGGATATACAATAGATGATGAACCAATTAAAAGGGCTGTGTCCTACATGAATGACTGTTTATTAGGGAAAAATCAAATACCTGATAGACGAGAAAAGCTTCATAACTGGGATCTTTTTACTGACCTTATGCTTTCGACGTGGATTAGAAAATTCACAAATGAGAATGAAAAAGCCAATTTGATTGCCCAAAAATGGGCAAGTATTATTACGTTCGCTTTTTCAGAAGGGGAATATGTACATGATAAATATATCTATGCATACGACTTTACCTTCGGAAGTAAGCCAAGAGGAGGGCGGCTTGTTGATTTTGTTTCGTTTTATCAAGTATCGCTTTTGGTTGATCAACTTGATGAAAATACAGAGGAAAAAGTGTTTGATTTTATCATGAACAAAGATGGTGGAATCTATTATATATATGATCACCCATTATCATCATTGCCAAATTGCTTTGCATCAAAGCAATCCAGCCGGTTTTTAGGAGCCATTGAGCTTTTATCTTCATACCGTAGAAATATATCAAAACTACAATACGTGGTCGATTGGCTTGCAAGCAATAAAGATGAATTGGGCTGTTGGGATATGGGCAGGAGTGTAAGGGATCAAATATACTTTCCTTTATCTGATACATGGAAGCATGAGAGGAACAGAGTATTAGATTGCACATTTAGAATTCAAAAGTTGATTTCATCACTTGATAATAAAGAATAACAGGAGACCCGTTTAAAGCCTTCAAAACTTCGCATTATGTTTAACCCATTCCATAGTACATGCCTAAGTGAAACAGATGTTAAATTAATCATGTACAGAACCGTCAGAATGGCCCCTCCCCTCAGTGCAGAGAACCATCTCATTACAAGTGGTAAAAGATCACAGGCTCGAATTTCGATTGGTCGCACAATTATTATATTGAAAAAAGATGCAGGACTGTCTTTAACCTGATTTTATGTTATATTTGAGCAGGACTATTTTGTGAGGTGAAGATATATGCAATGCCCATTTTGCAGAGCCGAGATGGAACAAGGCTTTATTTACGGCAGAAAAGATTGCGGTCTTATGTGGCTACCATCGGGTGAAAAGCTACCGTTAACCATAACGAAAAAGGCTGTAAAAACCCGCAATGGATTACTATTGGGTAGGAGGCCGTTTCCCGAAAATACCAGACTTGAATTTTATGTGTGCAGGAAATGTAACACGGGAATTTCAAAATTTTAGCTACGTCAAATAGTGTAAATGCTACCTTTCACAAGCTTCGCATTATGTTTATCTCCCGCGAAAACGAACTTCGAAACATCCATATAGTCCCAAGGCATATCCTTTATGTGATATTCATGATGCACGAGCCCTCTTTTCATCTTACAACTTTAAAAGGGGTTCGAATCCTACCTCTTCCGCCACAATTTGTCGAAAGAAGTCGATTGTTTTGTAATGGACTTCTTTGCATTTATATAATAAAATTTGAAATTATGATCATTATTTATATATTGAGGAGTGTTAAGTGAAAATCAAGCTTATGTCTTTATTTGTCCTTGTCTTACTTATTTTAAGCGGTTGTAACTCGAATCAAGAAGAAGTTACGTTTGAATATACAAATATAGTTGATGTTGATTCTAGAAAGCAAGTGGTTTCCTTATTATCACAAACAGGTGTACACGATGATAATATTAATCTGTTTTTTGATTTTGTTGATGAGTTTTATACAGTTCCATATGAAGGAATTGCCGATAAAGGATTCGCGTCAAAACCTATAACGCAATTCACCTATGAAACTTTTACCATTGAAGAAGATGAGAAGCATTGGAAACAACTTGGTTTTCAAGACAAAGATGAAGACATTAATTGCAGAGTGGCAGCTTTTACACTTATGCAAGAGTTTATTAATTTACGGAACGATTATATAAAGCCCTCAAGTATTATAGACGAATCATTATTACAGCAACATCATTTATTGACATTTACTCAGAATACAATAGAAAAGTATGCACTGCTGTTTAATGATATCCAGCTTGAACAGGATACCAATAAAATAGACATTGCAGGTGACATATTGCAGAATTGGAAGAGTTCAGGGATAAGTTTTCAGAACGATACGCCTATTAAATTAATTTGCCTATACTTATATGATAAAAATAGAAATATTATTCAAGTAGTTCATGCCGCTACTCTGGTAGAAATGCAAGATTATTATTACATTATAGAAAAATATAATCCAAAAGAGCCTTACCAGTTTTCTAAATTTAAAGATACAGATGAAATTATAACGTATTTGTTACAAAGATTTAATCAAGCTAAATTAAACTCTACTATTATTATTATGAAAAATGATAAATGCATATATGGACTTTAATGAACAGTATGCGCATCATGTGAACAAAACATTGGCATCTTTTTTGACCTAACTTTCCAGAATAGACAAACCTGTTTTTTAAGGGTAGTTAAAGATGGGTTTTTCTTTTTATATGTCACAAGCAAACAATCAGTGAAACGGACGGGAGGCAACAAAAAATCCGCCCTATGAAGGGCGGATTCGATTGCGGAAGTTAGGCAATGTAGACGTTGATAGCGCGGAACTTCCTGCTATCCTTGGGATCGGGCTCGACGTCGTAGGTTACTTTCTGGCCATCATTCAGCGACCTGAAGTTATTGCTTTGGATCGCGGAGAAGTGCACGAATACATCCCCCGAGCCGTCGTCGTTGGAAATAAAGCCAAAGCCTTTATCAGGGTTGAACCATTTAACAGTACCGTTATTCATAACGTACCTCCTAGAAAATGTTATGCCGATGCAAAAACAAAAGCCGCAGGAGCGAAGTCAAAATTGACTTACAACCTACAGCAATCAATTCGTACATTTAGAACACGCCCTTATTATACCAGGTTAAACAGGGCATTGTCAAGTTGTCCGGAAAGGAGGGCGAAAAGCAACGCCACCCGCGATCCGCGAAGCCGAAGCTGCGTGGCGTGAGTGACACTACCTGTTTAGCGTACACCAAAAGTAGGGAAAAGTCAAATTTGGAACAGGGAGACTATGAATTTACAACAAAGCAAAAACGCCACCCGCGCGGAAGATAGATGGCGTTGAAGGCTGGAGGCGTTTCGCATGTGTTGTTATACTGCAATATATGCAAATCACAGCCGCGTGTGAATAGATATTAACACAGATTTGAGGTGGTTAGGTGACAAAAAACCCGCGGGCATGCCGAGAGGAAAACCATAAAACTGCCGCCCTTTCTTAGGGAAGGAGCGGCGGGATCTAAGGATCTACTTTTGCTCATTGGTTTCACCTCCTGCGGGCATAAGAAAAGCGCTCCAATGTGGAGCGCTAAGCTGTACTAAAAGAATTCTCATTGCAAAGCGGTTTGCATTTCACTAAATAAGCGTATATGCAACTCTTCGTCCAAGATGATTCTCTCCAGCAGCTGTTTGACGCTATCATTAGAAGTCATCTGAATATGCCAACGATAATTATAGATCGCCGCAAATTCAATGTTGATATTCGCCAGGAGCATTCTTTGCGGATCCTGATCATAGCTGATGAAATTGGCGCACCAATATGTGTTAGTAGCTGCAAGTATCGGCGTTCCTCCCAGGCGAACGATGGCCCTGCCCAGCAATTGTTTATGCCATGCTTCGTTATCGGCGATACATTTCAATGCTTCGGCAAATGAATAGTTGTTCTCAGAAAGCAGGAGATATTGGAACATATACTGGTTTACCGCCGACATTTCACTGATTATACCGGCATAGTCTTCTTGAAGTAATACCACAGTGCCTGGGTCCGGTTCGCCGCTAACCTCAGGATAAGGCAGGTTCAGATTGTACTGCTGGCATTCCATCCCAAATACCTCCCATACGCTTTTAGACCGCCTTAGCATACCCTATGCAGCAGATGCAAAAGTATTTCTGCCTTTATTAAATGTTCCAACAGCATAATAAAAGCACCCGACGCCATCACACCGTAGTGCGAGCAATCGGGTGCCAATTGGGGGATATAGGGATCCGAAAACATCATAACATCTCACTTGCACATGCGTCTTGAAATATGGGTAACATTACCAAATTGTTTCCATTTTATCGCCAGCTGAAATCCGAGGGTGGCAATTCTTAATGATGACCCGGAAAGGTTCCGCCGAACCAAGACATCATATTTGGAAAGGCATAACGAAACGGACGAGGTTTTTGTGCTGCTGGAGGGTGAATGCGCTCTTTATATTGGCGATGGTACAGAAAATACCGGAGATATCGAACTGCAGCCCATGGAAAGAACTGTGTTATACAACGCAAAAAAAGAAGTTTGGCACAATTTGATCGCAGCCTCTGGAATGAAACTGCTGATCGTGGAAAATGCCGATACATCCAAAGACAATAGCGGTATATGTTACGCAGTATATCCTGCCAGCTTGAAGTAGATAAAAAACAGCTAATATAATGTTACATGCTGTGCTTATTCCTCCCTTTGCCCCGTTTATTTTTTTCGTTCCGCCAAAACTCCGGATAAGTAACAAATAGATATGGAGAAATGACAGATGCATTAATGCGAAAGTTTACGATTACGTGCTCCACCAAACAGACATAGGGATACGTTCTGATCGGCAGAGGCCCTCTGGACCCTGATCAATTTGGGGAATAAAGAGGTGTAAGCCTCCGCACCAAAGAAAGACGTCCCTTCGAAATTTCTTTCTTTTGGTCCGGAAGGCGATACGGCATTTATTCAATTCTTCTAAAAGACAGGCACAATTATGCCATATTGAGGGGACTTGAAGCCGCATTAAAAAAATCGCTCCGGTGGAGCGATTTTAGCGGCCGGATTTTGCCGTGAGGCAAAACAAGTCCCATCTACCGCCGCCCATAGGGTGATCATTGTTTTAAGGCACTATATTTAAGGGGACTTGAAGCCGCGTTAAAAAAATCGCTCCGGTGGAGCGATTTTAGCGGCCGGGTTTTGCCGCGAGGCAAAACAAGTTCCATCCGACCAGATTATCCGTAAATGCTGAACAATGAAAAATATACAGGCGCTTTGAGGAACCCACGAGTCGCCATAGAGACTTTTGATACAAGTCGAAACTTATTTCTCTTTGCGTTTGAGGCAATAATATCATCCGTTTGGCGCGAACCCACATTTTTCTTCGATTACGTTTTGTTTACATCTTGCTAACCTATAAAATTGCAGCATTATGTTAAAATTACTTGATATATCATGTTGCTTCCGGAGGTAAAACATATGTCCGCTAAGATACTCGTTGTGGAAGACGATAAAGCCATATCCGATTTTATAGCCATCAATCTCCAATATACGGGATATGAGTATACTGTTTTATCAAACGGGAATGATGCGGTAGCATTGCTTGAAGAGGATCATTCTTTTGATTTGGCGCTTTTAGATGTCATGCTGCCCGGAATCGACGGCTTCGAATTGATGAATCGTATCAAGAAATATAATATCCCGATTATTTTTTTAACGGCGAAAGCGGATGTAGCATCCAAAATACAGGGTTTGAGGGGCGGCGCGGAGGATTATATCATCAAGCCATTTGAGATTCTGGAGCTTCTGGTTCGGATAGAAAAAATCCTGCAGCGAACGGGAAAGTTCAATGTTGTTTTGCACTATAAAGATATCATCGTCAATATTAGCGATCATAGCGTGATACGGTCCGGAGAAGAGATTTCATTAAAGCCGCTCGAGTTCGATCTTCTGGTTATGCTGATTAAATATAAAAACAGGACAATCCCCCGAGAAAGGCTGCTCAACGAGATCTGGGGGATCGATTTTATTGGCGGAACACGGACGGTAGACGTCCATATTGCCCAGCTCCGCAAAAAGCTTAATCTGCATGATGAAATAAAATCCGCTTCCAAAATTGGCTATCGTTTGGAGGATGTATGAAGCTTTGGCTCAAAATATCTTTGATCTGCATCGCTGTGCTGTTGTTGGTCGTCGGGTTATGCAGCGCTTTGCTCATTCTCATCTCAAAAAACAACATCCTGCAGCTCACGCAAAACAGCGCATTGGCAGAGCAAGCCAGTTTGCAGGCGTCTTTTAAGGGAATGGTTGACTACTACGGCAGGGATAATATGACGCCTCTTGCAAAGCGAACGCTGGTCGAGTACTGGTTTCCACAGCTGGCGTCCAGTACGTCTGTTTTGGTCAAAGACGACGATAACATTTATTCAAACCTGTCCATCCGGCCCCAGGAGCTATTGCCTCTGACGCAAGCGGGCGACCAGCAGTATTACATAGGGGACGCCGACGGAGTCGATGTCCTTATTGTGGGAAGCCAGGTCAGCATTCTTTCTGAAAATTATTCGATATACACGGTCAGCGATATCACATACGTATATGACAGCATCAATCGGATGATCATCGAGTTCGGCGCCATCAGTCTAATATGCATTGTTGTGGGCATGGCTTTAATTATTCTTCTTGTACGGTATGCGATACGGCCATTAAAAGCACTGGGAGCTTCGGCGCGCCGCATCGCCAAAGGCGAGTACAGCGAGCGCGCACAAATCAACAAGGCCGACGAGATCGGAGTATTGGCGCAGGATTTCAACATCATGGCGGAAGCCGTGCAGTCCCATATCAACGAGCTGAATGAAAACGCGCACAGGCAAAATCTTTTTATCGGCGGTTTAACCCATGAGTTTAAGACGCCCCTGACTTCTGTGATCGGGCATTCGGAAACGCTTCTTTTTACAAAAATGCCGGAGGATATTGTTGAAAATTCGCTTGCGCACATTTTGGAGCAATGCAAAAGGCTGGAAAGGCTCACCCAAAAGATGCTGCGTCTGATTACGCTGCAAGAGGATATTGAACTAAAAAAAGAATCGGTTTCCGACTTGCTGGATTCCGTAAAGAACAGCGTGGACGAAGGATTGAAACAACGTCATATGAACCTGCAGGTCTTTTGCGACGTCGATACCCTTCCTATGGATTTCGATTTGATGCAAAGCCTTTTGATCAACCTTGTCGATAACGCGGCAAAAGCTTCCCAAGAGGGACAAACAATTGAAATGAACGCTCATGGCAGTACGATAACGGTAAAGGATCATGGCGCAGGGATACCAAAGGACGAACTATCCCGCGTATTCGAGCCTTTCTATAGAGTCGATAAATCCCGCAGCAGGCAATCGGGCGGGGCCGGATTGGGGCTTGCCCTAGTAGAAAAGATTGCGCAGGCGCATGGGGCGCAAATAACCGTTGACAGCGTTCTCGGAGAAGGGACGACAGTGAATGTCATTTTCCCCGTTTACAAATAGATTACATCTCCATGATTTCTTTTCTGACCATCTATAGCATGATAAACAGGAAATCAATAATTGGAGAGGTAATCAGAATGAAAAGAACTTTTATCATTTCCATTGCGGTTTTGCTGCTGTTGATCATGGCGGCATGCCAGGCCACACCCGATAAAAATATCATTGTGGGCAAAAGCCTTGACGAAATGATAGACAAGGCAACGCAACCGCAACCGGCGGAAGAGACGCAAACGCAGAGCGGCACCCTTGCTGAAAAACTGGGTGCAAAGGATACCTATACGGCAGAACTCGTAGATGCGAAGGGAAAAGTGAACATCCACGTAAATGCCGATGTACAGATCCCCGACGCCACCGGCGTTTCCGTGCAAAGGGTTGGCAGGGGCGCATTTACCCAAGACCAGGTGAATGTTCTCATGGATATGCTCATGAAGGGAGAGGCGTTCTCCGGTGACGATTTTAAGCCATCAAAAAGTGAAATCCAGCAAAAGATACTCGAGGTTCAGGCGGCAAAAAATCAGGCATCGCCGGATAACAGCAATTACGGCACGGATAACGGCGGCAAAAAAATTGGCCGAGCCGATTGGGATGCGTACCTGGCGGACCTGCAGAAACAGCTTGAAACAGCCCCCGACATAAGCGAGCGCATACAGAGCACAGGACAGCTTGAGCCCATGGATCCCGAGATTGACTATAGCTCGGGAACAAAGCTCTATGCTTTGGCCCAATCTGATGGAGGCGGTTATCAAAGCTTAGGCGTTTACAATTATGACGAAAGTGCCAACCTCCTTGAATACACCTCGGAAAAAAACAATTTTTCAAGAAATATGGGCTATTTCTGGACAAAGGAAGCTGTGGAACAATCTTCGTATACCGGCATTGAGTCGATCGAAAGCATTCCGGATGTGACAATAACCCTGGAGAACGCAAAGGCGCAGGCTGAAGCGCTGATCGGCGCACTGGGCGTTGAGAATCTGGTATGTTATTCAGCCGACAAAATGTACGGCGGCAGCTTTGACATGACGGTGGATCAGTCGGAATATATCAATCCGCGAAAATCCGTCTGGTTCCTCCGCTATGCCCGTAGCGTTGACAACGTTCCGGCGACCTATACCGTTTGGGACTGTATCAAGGTTGAGGAAGATAACCAGTCTGCTCCGTGGGCTTATGAGGACATGACATTTGCAATTGACGATACCGGTATTGTAGGCTTCAACTGGCGTTCTCCATACGCGGTTGCGGATACCGTTACCGAGAACTCAAACCTCATATCCTTTGATGAAGTCACGGATGTTTTTGAGACAATGTCCTTGGTGGTTAACGCTTGGGACGGTATTGCGGCCTATAATCCCAACCTGACTGCCGTGGACATTACAGTGGACCATATTGAGTTTGGTCTGACCAGAATTACGGAAGAGAACAAGCGCGATTCAGGGCTCTTGGTGCCCGCTTGGGATTTCTTTGGTACCCTTACCCAAATTCACGAAGTTGACGGAGAAACGAAAAAGTATGATGACGGCCCCATCCCGATATTGACCATCAACGCGATCGACGGAAGCATTATAAACAGAAGTCTGGGATATTAAAGCCACTTTAAGCAGACAGAGGCCAAATTGATAGAGCGAAAAAAGCCTCTGTCTGCTTTCCTTTACCCTTTTTTAAGGCAATAACGCAATTGGCGGGCAGCAGGTAGAAAAATGACGTATTCTGTTTCTTCAGATATAAAACGCGCGCTGAGCGCCAAAGGGTTCCTGTTCGGAATTGCGGGGATGGTGCTGATGATAGCTGTCGCGTCCATCAGCGCCATCTCGTCCATTCAGGGCGTGTTGTCTAACGGATTTCATGCGCAGCTGATACTCGCCGCATTGAAGTCGGATGATGTGACGCTGGTATTGCCGATACTGTGCACGCTTCCATTTGCGACGGCGTTTGTGGACGATATCAAAAGCGGCTTTATCAAGCAATATTTGCCCAGATCGGGCGTATCCGCGTATATAAAAGGCAAGATTTTCGCAGGCGGCCTTTCAGGCGGGCTCGTGCTGGTGGCTGGGCTCTTTATCGCATATGGCATTTCGGCGCTGGTGTTCACGCCGATGGAAGCCGCACTCAAACCGGATCAGATCGCAGAGCCTTATTTCGGAGAAATCATCACAAAAACGCTGACGCTTTTTTTATCCGGCGCGTTTTGGTCGCTCACAGGCTTCACATTGGCCTCCATGGCCATGAGCCGTTACATGGCGTATGCGTCGTCGTTCGTGGTGTATTATGTGCTGATCATATTGCATGAACGCTACTTTGCAGACTTTTATGTGCTGTATCCCAAGGAATGGCTGGCCCTGTCCGAGCCGTGGGTGCTGCAAAACCTCGGGGTCTGGATACAGCTGCTGATGCTGTGCGCGGTTATCAGCCTGCTGTTTGGAATGACGGCGAAAAGGAGGCTCGAGAATGTATAGAGTAAGGCAGATTTTTTCAGTGGCCGCCTATAACTTTCGCAGTTGGCGCAGGAACCCGCGCATCGTCATCACATTCGCGCTGGCATTTATTCTTTGCTTTTTGCTGTCCGATAAGGTGGTCAAGTTCGCCCAAGGATATGAGGCGACGATGCAGATCGTTGAGGCATTCGTTTGGACGTTTGAAGACAGCAATTCGATATTGCTTTCATCGCTGCTTCTTGTCCTGCTTTTTGCGGATATGCCTTTTATTACCACGGGCACCCCGTTTTACCTTCTGCGCATAAACCGCAAGACCTGGCTGGCGGGGCAGATGCTCTATATCACCATAACAACAGGTTTGTATATGGTGTTTATACTCGTATCGACGTCGCTCATCTGCATGAGCAATTCGTTTATCGGCAACATGTGGAGCGAGACAGCGGCGATACTCGGCTATTCGGGCGCGGGCCAAACGCTGCTGCTGCCGACCGAGGTCAAGACGATGGAAATGAGCACGCCGTATGAGTCCATGGCGACGATCCTCCTCCTGATGCTGCTTTATTCGCTGCTGATGGCGTCTATCATGCTGATATTCAATATCCGCAAGGGGCAGCGGGCAGGCGCGGTCAGCGTGTTCGCATTCAGCCTCTTCGGGCTTATCTTGAACCCTGAGCTGATCAACTCGGTGCTTCAGCTGCCGGAGCGATTGCTGTATAAAGCCAACGTGGCGTTTGGGTGGCTATCGCCGCTGAACCAGGCGACCTACCATATGCATAACTTCGGTTACGACCTGCTGCCCAGGCTTTGGCAGACATATGTAATATTCGGCATTTTAATTCTGGCATGCTTCGTGGCGGCATTGCGGTCGGTTCGCCGCTACAACTTCAACTTCACAGGGACGGAGAACGGATAATGAATGTCGCAATCAGCGTACAGAGCGTGATCAAGAAATTCGGAGAGGAGACCGTCCTAAAAAGTGTTTCCCGCGATTTTGAGGAAGGCCGCATCCACGGCATTGTGGGCAATAACGGCAGCGGCAAGACGGTTCTGATGAAATGCATCTGCGGGTTTCTTTTGCCCACAAAAGGGAAAATACTCGTAAATTACAAACAGGTGGGAAAGGACTGCGATTTCCCCGAAGATATCGGTATCATAATCGAAACGCCGGGTTTCCTGCCGGGTCTCACCGGGATAAAAAACCTCCAGATACTCGCGTCGCTCAAAAGAAAAATTTCCAATGAGGTCATCAGGGATACCATTGAGCGCGTGGGGCTTGATCCTTCCCTGAAGAAGCCCGTAAGCAAATATTCTCTCGGCATGCGGCAGCGCCTGGGCATCGCTCAGGCCATCATGGAAGACCCGTCGATACTGATACTCGACGAACCGTTCAACGGCCTTGACAAACACGGCGCCGCGCATATGCGCGAGCTGATCAAAAGCCTTCAGGAGCAGGGCAAGACTGTGCTGCTCGCCAGCCATAACCAGGTAGACATTGATGAGCTGTGCGATACGGTGTGCGAGATGGATGCGGGCGTCCTGTCGGTGGTGAGAGAATGAGCGAAATCATTAAACTGGAGAACGTAATCCGGGTAACGCGGAACAACTTGCGGGCGGTAAACGGCGTAAGCCTTTGTGTTCAGGAAAGAGAACGCGTCATGATCTGCGGCGGCTTCGGCAGCGGCAAGGGCGAACTGATGCGCCTGATAGCGGGTATGGATCAGCCAAGCGCAGGCTCCGTGTTTGTGCTAAATAAAGCGGTGCATGCGATGAGCCGTGACGAAGCCGCAAGCTTCCGGAACCGGCACATCGGAATTGTACAAGCGGAACCCGGCTTCATGGAGGGATTGGACATTGCCGAGAATATTTCGCTGCCCCTCATCACGCGGGGCGTGAAGCGGGATCGTCGTGGGAAGGCGGTTGAGGACCTGATGGAGCTGCTTAAAATCCGGCATGTGGCGCATGCATATCCGGCGCAGCTTTCAACTTATGAAGCGCGGCTCGCCTGCATTGCGCGGGCGCTGATTACAAAGCCCCGGATATTGATGTTAAATGAAATAACCGCCCTGTTGTCCAAAAGGGAGGCGGAAAAGATCATCGAAACAATCAGTGCGATCCCTCAAGCCGATGATTGTACGATGCTATGCTTCGCCGATGACATAAACAATACGTTACAGATGAGCAAAACAATTCAGCTTAAAAATGGAAAGATCTCCGAGGATAGATTATGAAAAAACTCAGCATGATGCTTTTAGCCTTACTATTGATCATCCTATTGCCCGCCGCAGCGCTGGCCGAAGAAACGGCGCAGCCAACAGCGACGCCGCCCGCAGAATCGCAGCCAACGGCAACGCCGCCTGCAGCAACGCCGCCGACAACAACTTCGCCGGCAACAACTCCCCCGGTAACAACCCCGCCGGTAATAACGCCCCCGGCGGATCCGGACCCAACACCGACTCCGGCCACAGGCATAACAAACTTCGAGATCGATAACATCCATATTTTTGACGGGATGGATAGGGCCTATCAGAACGGCTATAAGCCAACTGTGAAAGACGGGAAAGCAACCGTGGTTTTGCCGCTGCTCTCAAACGGCAGAATACTGGGCAATGTGATCAAGGTAACGCCCGGCCTGGGGGATCCTTCGTCCTCGCCCTTTGTTTACAACAACTACCAGACAACGGTGGCCCGCCAGCAGAACCCGGTGGCGGGCGAAGGCACGGTGCCGTCGTATTTGATCCGGTTTGATTTCCCGCTCGCTTCCGGGCGGAACAACGGGGTCTACCCCGTTACGATTGACGTTCAGGCACAGGCTGCAGACGGAAGCCCGGTTCAGCAGACGTTTACCATATATATTACAATCACCGACGGGAAAGATCCGAATGCCACAGCCCCCGTACCGGGGCCGGAGAAGCCGACGTCTGAGCCCAAAGTGATCGTCAGCAATTACGAGATCGATCCTTCCCCCATATTGGCCGGAGGAGAGTTCACTGCAAAAATTACGCTGAGAAACACGAGCGAAACAAAGTCGGTTCAGAACATGACGGTAACGGCGTCGTGCGATTCTCCAAGCCTTTTGCTGAAAAACGACAGCAACACGTTCTACATCAGTAAGCTTGGCAAGGGAGCGGAAACGAGCATCGAATTGCATTACAAATCCAGCCTTGAAACCGTGCCGCAGCTTTACAATATCATGCTGGCGATCCAATATGACAACAGCAAAGCCACGGTCTTATCTTCTTCAGGAACAATCCCCTTTATGATCTGCCAGCCGTTGCGTGTGGAGATGGAAGCGCCGCTGATGCCTCAAGCCGTTAACGCCGGGGATACCTTTCCGCTCGCCATCCAAGTGATGAATATGGGGCGCAGCAAGGCCCTCAATGTGCGCTGTGAACTCTCAGCCCCCGGCCTTCTGCCATCCTCAACCGCGTTTATTGGAAACATGGAGGCCGGTACCGCCATGACGGGAGATATAAATGTCTTTGTCGGCACCAAGGATATGAGCGAAGGCTATACAGGCACCGATAAATATGGGCTTACCAACGGTAAGATCACACTCGTTTACGAGGACGAAAACGGCCAGGAATATACCCAGGAAACCGAATTTGCGACTAGGATCAATGAGCCGGTGCTGCCCGAGACTTCCTCCGAACCGGAGGATGAGCCCGAGAAGGCCGGGCAGTGGTGGATATCCATCACCATCGGCACAGCAGTGATTGCAGGGCTGGCGTACTTCCTGGTTGCCCGTGCAAAGAAAGAGAAA
This sequence comes from Bacillota bacterium, assembly GCA_023409435.1. GTDB lineage: Bacteria > Bacillota > Clostridia > Christensenellales > CAG-138 > JAEYLA01. Next base: position 24,054 of record JAEYHP010000122.1, read on the forward strand.
AAACATGAGGATTTCTGATCTGCTTTTTCTGGCAATGAAAAGCCTAAAAAGCAAGTGGATCATGCTGCCCATTGCGGCGGCAGCAATCAGCGCGTTTTGCCTTTGTTTTGCGGGAACTATCCTCACAACTGTGCAGGAAGAAAAGTCTTTCCCGTACGAGCTTAATGTTCTGTCCGGCACCCTAAAGGTTTCGGATAACGCGATAGCCGAACTGTCCGGCATCCCGAATGTGACGGCGGCTACGCCCGTGCTCCAAGTTCCCGTAAGTGTTCAGATGGGCAAATATACTGTCCAGTTGACATTAACCGGAATAGACGCGACTTATTTGAATGATGCGTTTGCGCAAGGCGGGATTTTCCCAAACAACAGCGTAATGCCATACATTGTATTGAATAAAGCTGCCTGCAGACAATTTGCAGACGAAACATCCGGTGAAGCTGACGCTGACGCAGAAGAAGAACCGACAATCGATTGGCTTAATGCCGCCATTTCCGTACAGACGGGTGAAAAACCCGTAGTTTCTAAGATCGTCGGCATATTGGCCGAGGATGATGAAGAGCAGGAACCAGCCGCATACATCAGCATAACCTCTGCAAAAGCGCTGCTGCAGGCGGCCGGGCAGAGCACGGAGTATGTCGGAGCAAATGTGCGGATTGAGAACATCGGATACTCGGAGCATGTATCAAGGGAGATTGCTAAGTTAAAGCTGAGCGTATCCGGTTCGAACAAGGATGTACAAATGAAATGGGATGTAGAATTGAAGGAAATGACATATCTCATTTTGATAGGCGCTGTTTGTCTAATCAGTTCGTCGGCAATCATGATTGGGCGGATCAGGATATCCCAATTTGAGCAGGAAGAAGCGCTCGCTGTCCTACGGTGGGCTGGAATGAAAGAAAAAGAGATGGCCCGGATATTCACCACGCAAGCCATACTTATTGTATTATCGGGTATCGCGGTTGGAACGATCACAGGCATTTTTGTTCCCCTATTTATATCGCCGGAAGTCCAAAGCACGACGATTTTCTCATTGAGAATTCCATTCAGCGTCCTGGCTCTCTGTGCTGCCATATGCTTGATCGCAAGTATCGTTCCAATTTGTATGTGGCAGCTGAAAAAGAAAGCTTAGTTGCGCAAACTATACGCTTCCAAGACTTTGAGATAGGTATCATTTGTAATGTTGAAGAAATTCCGTTTTCTCATCACCTTGCTGGCCGTCATGCTCGGTATGGCGGCTTTTTCGTCTGCCGCCTACGCGGCCGATGCTCTCCCGCGGACTGCGTCGGCGAACGTAGACACCGAAAGGCTGGAATCGTACGGCGTCTACATGCAGACCCAAAGTAACGAATCCGATCCGTTCGAAGGGAATATCTCTGCTCACCCAGGAGAGTATACCGATTATGAGATTCCACCGGAGGCCCTTGCGGACGCAGACTTTGCGACCTTGATTGAGGAGGCCGAAAAGTATCTGGGTTACCCCTATGTTTGGGGAGGCTCCAATCCATCTGAATCATTTGACTGTTCGGGCTTTGTATGCTGGGTGCTGAACAAATCCGGCACGGCCAACGTGGGAAGAACAAACGCGCATGGGCTGTACGGCATGTCCACGAAAATATCCTTCGAAGAGGCGCAACCCGGCGACCTGATCTTCTTCACTGGCGACCGGGCCGCGGAGATCGGCTACCCCGTCACCCATGTCGGCATCTATGTGGGTAACGGCATGATGCTCCATTGCGCGAGCGGCGGCGTAGAGTATTCGTCCATCAGCACGCCCTACTGGACAAAAAACTTTTATGCCTTCGGCAGGATAAACGGATAAAAGAAGGCGCTATGGGCTCTCAATGATGATTGCTGTAAAATCAAGACTGACGATACGGTGGAAACGATAGCAGGGATTGTTTCCAAATATGTTTTCTCGGCAATTTGTGCCTCAGAACTTCCTTGTGGACGATCTCCAAGATGTGGCTGTGAAAATTAGATTGAATATTGACAGCCTCTGCTTAAAATGAGCATAATTTGTTCTTCCCAAACTTTGCATTATGGTTAAATTACGAAGTGATAGTTCGAATCCCCCCAAACCAGAAAGATATCCAAGTCCGTTGCACTATACATAAAAAAGCAACCACCCAAAGGGTGGTTGCTTTTTATAGCGCTATGCGATTTTTGCGGCCGGTTTTGCCAAGCCGGACTGTGATGCGCTAGAGCATGCGCGTGGCGCTGTCGTAGGCCAGGGGGCTTCTCTCGCACTCGTCATCGCTCATGGTCAGCTGGCAGCAGTAGGGACTGCCCTTCATGCGCTCCGACGCGTAGCACAGGCCATTGGTGCGGCTGTCGAGATACGGGTGGTCGATCTGCGCCGGGTCGCCCAATAAAATGAGCTTCGTCCCCTTCCCCGCCCGGGTCACGATGCCCTTGACCTGCTTGGGGCTTAAATTCTGCGCCTCGTCTATAATGACCCAGTTGCGCTGGATGGAGCGGCCGCGGATGTAGGCGATGGCCTCGGTGGTAATGATGTTCCTTGCAAACAACTCATCCACCTTGCCGTTCAATTCGTTCTGGTCGCGGTAGCGTTCCTTTTCGTCGCTGTCCACTAGGATTTCGAGGTTGTCTATGACGGAACGCATAAAGGGAGCGAGCTTTTCTTTTTCGCTGCCGGGTAAAAAGCCGATGTCCTCGTCGAACTTCACGTTGGGGCGGCAGACGAGTATTTTTGTATACTCCTTGTGGCGAAGCTCGAGTATCTTATGCAGCCCCACCGCCAGGGAAAAGAACGTCTTTGCCGTGCCGGCGGCGCCTTTAACGATGACAAGCGGCGCTTCGTCGCTGCTCATCATCAGCGCCTCCTGCATAAAGCGCTGGCCCACGTTGCGGGTGGTCACGCCGAACGGCCGCTCGTCAAGATGCTTTAAGGCCACCAGACGCTCGCCGTCAAAGCGCGCAAGCGCGGTTTGCTTATTGCTCTCAGCGCTCCTTAGCACCACGAACTCATGCATCAAAAACGTGCATGGCTGTTTTTCATAGGTCTCCTCATTGATGCGGAATGTGTGGTTGGCGCTTAGCGCGCCCTTCTCAAAGAACTCCTGCAGCCGCTTTGCGGTGGTAAACGCTTCCGCACGGCCGCTGTACTGGTTATCCGGCAGGGCTACCTGCTCGTTTTGAAAATCCTGCGCGGTAACGCCTATGATATCCCCTTTGATGCGCTCGAAAATATCCTTCGTAACCAATATCGTCTGCTTGCCCTGCTCGCCCAGGCCTTTGCAGACTTTCAAAATGCGGTTATCGGCCTTACGCGGCTCCCAGCCCTCTGGAAGTTCGACATCGTGAAAATTTAGCTCTATACGCAAAACGCCGCCATTCGGCAGCGCAACGCCCTCCACTAAATTCCCGTTCGCGCGCATCTGATCCATCAGGCGGGCGACGTGGCGCGCGTTCGCGCCGTTTTCGGTAGGTTCCTTCTTAAACCGGTCCAGCTCCTCCAGTACCACCTCCGGGATAATCACCTCATTGTCTCCGAACGCATAAATGGCATAGGGCGATTGCAACAGCACATTGGTGTCCAGCACATAATACTTTTTCACACGTTCCTCCTGCACCCGTTCCGCACGCGGGTTGTTGATGGGTACCTGTTGTATAGAAGACTCTATGCAACAAGGTCCTTGTTATTACAATACCTCCACCATGTTTCCGGACGGTCAAGCCTGTGTAAAGAGCATATCCGGCCATAAAACAGCATTCGCATTGGCCATATTCTTTATATCGTAATAAAAGAAGTTTTCATAAGGTCTTTTTGTCCCGCGCTTGACACTGCTTTCGCGTTCCCGGTATACTATCTGTAATCTAGGTTGTAACAGATTGGAGGCTGCCCATGCGGAGCAAAGTTCGCTTCTTTTTCTTTATAATATTCTCCGTAGTACTTGTATCCGCGGGCTGCACCGCGGCACCGCAAAGCAATATTGCTCTCACGACGGTTCCCGCGCTCGCCTCCCCTGCCGCTGCAGCCTCTCCCATACCGGAAGAAACCTGCGCTACTTGTGAGCTTCCGGAAATTGAGCCGCTGCCCGAAGGCTACAGCCTGACCGATCCGGACGGCACAGCGGAAATCCCGGAAGAGATTGACCGTGACGACCTTTGCCCACCCTTGGGGGAAGGGGAGGCGGAGACAGCTTCTCCCGACGAGCCGGGCATATATCGCCAGCTCAGCTACGAGGAAGCCAAAGCCTGGATGGATGAAGACGAAGCTATCGTCGTCGTGGACGTGCGCACCAAGGAAGAGTATGAAGCCGGGCATATCCCGGGCGCAATCCTCATACCCAATGAAATGATAGAGGGAGAGCCGCCAAAAGAACTCCCGGATACATCAGCGAAAATCCTGATTTACTGCCGCAGCGGCAACCGCAGTTACCAGGCCTCAATCAAGCTGCTGGAACTGGGGTATGAGTTTGTATACGACTTCGGCGGCATCAACGGCTGGCCATATGAAATTGTCGCCGGCGCATAAGGCATATACGCGCCGTTCCCGACTACCATTTAGGAGGTACTTATGAAATCCGTCCGTTCCCTGCTTGCCCTGCTGATGTTGTCCATGTTGTTCGTTTCGGCCTGCGCCGCTCCGGCTCCCGCAGCGCCAGCAGCGCCCACCGAGACACAACCCGCCACCTCAGAGTCCGCGGGCTCCTCCTCCGTCGACCGCCCTTCCTTCGGCGAATTCAAGGCACCGGGTTTGGACGGTGAAGACTACACGCAAGAGATTTTTGCGAACGCGGACCTCACGATGGTCAACATCTGGGGCACGTTCTGCGGCCCCTGCATCAAGGAGATGCCCCACTTGGGCGAACTTTCGGCTGAGTATGCGGATAAAGGGTTTCAGATCGTCGGCATTGTGGTGGATGCAACGAGCCGGCTTGGCGGCTATGACAAAGGCATCGTTTCCGCAGCGGAGGATATCGTGACTGAAACTGGCGCCATTTACACGCATCTTTTGCCCTCTGCGGATCTGATCAGCATTAAACTCAACCAGGTGCAGTCCATCCCCGAGACGATATTTGTGGACAAAAACGGCGATATCGTGGGCAAATCCATCATCGGCAGTAAAAGCAAGGAAGAGTGGCAGCAGACCATAGACGGTTACCTTGCGCTGGTACAGTAATATGCGCAGGCGTATCATCGTTCCCGTCTTGCTCTTATTAACCGCCGCGGCATTCCTGTTGCTGGGTGTATACCGCGGCGAGGCGGAGACTGTGATTCGGAAAGCGACCCTGATTTGTTTGGAGTGTATCGGCATTGGGTAGCGCGGCGAAAAAGAAACAAAAGCAGAATAAGCGGCACTGGTTCCAGCTTGCCTATGCGGCAGTGACGAATGGCTACGCGGCGGGGTATTTGAACGGCACCATTTATCAGGGGAATTTAAAGTATGTCTGCGTGCCGGGCTTGAACTGCTACTCCTGCCCGGGGGCGTTCGGTTCCTGCCCCATAGGCTCCCTGCAGGCAGTGCTAGGAAGCCGCGATTACAGCTTCTCTTATTACGTGGTGGGGTTCCTGCTCGCGTTCGGAGCCATATTGGGCCGGGTGGTGTGCGGGTTTTTGTGCCCCTTCGGCTTTGTACAGGACCTTCTCTATAAAATACCATTTTATAAAAAGCTGCGGGTACTGCCGGGGGATAAGGCGCTGCGGTATTTAAAATACGTCATACTCGCGGCATTCGTCGTGTTGCTGCCCATGCTTGCGCTTGACGTCATCGGCCAGGGGCAGCCGTGGTTCTGCAAGTACATCTGTCCGTCCGGCACGCTGTTTGCCGGGCTCCCGCTGGTGCTAACAAACCAGAGTCTGCAAGACGCCGTAAGCGGGTTGTTCGCCTGGAAGGTCGGGCTGATGCTGTTCATTCTGCTGCTGTGCATCCCGGTCTATCGTCCGTTCTGCAGGTATCTCTGCCCGCTTGGCGCAATCTACGGGCTGTTTAACCCCGTAGCGCTCTACCGCTACCGTGTGGACGCTTCCGCCTGCACCCGCTGCAGGGCATGTGAAAAATCCTGCCCCATGGCGGTCGCCACGTATCAAACGCCCAACAGCCCGGAGTGCATCCGCTGCGGCACATGCCGCCGCGTCTGCCCCACGGGCGCCATCCATTCCACGCTGGAACGAACCGCAAAAAACTCCTGTGGAGAAAGGGGCGCGTCATGACGGGCGAATTCGGCATTGCTATCCATGCGCTGGTGTTTTTAAACCGCAAGCAAGCCATCATTTGCAGCGATCTCTTAGCGAAGAGCGTCTGTACCAACCCCGCGCGCGTGCGCAAGGTGCTTGCGAAGCTGAAAGCGGCAAAACTGGTCGGCGCGAAGGAGGGGCCGGAGGGCGGCTATTTTATGGTGCTTCCCCCGGAGGATATCACGCTGGACCAAGTGTTGTCCGCCCTTAATCTGGAGCCCATTTCATGCAGCTGCGGCAGCGCGGATACGGATGTGAAATGCGCGGTCGCTTCCGGCATGGCGGACGCCATGGAGCATTTGCGCGCTTCGCTCAACGCCCGCTGCATGGAACACCTTAAAACCGTGACCGTCGCCGATATCGACGCAGAGATCCCCAGGAGTTTAAAAAGCCTGAAAACAGGCGCAAAAGAATGATACTGTCCTTCCCATCCGTTTGTGGCGCGCGGTTCCGGGGTATGTTAAAACAGAACCACCGCAAAACGTGTGACACAAATAAATAGGAAGGAATAATACAATGAACGAAAAAGTCAAACAGCTTTTGATGGAGCAGATCGTCAAGGAATTCTATTCGGCATATTTGTATCTGGATATGTCCAACTATTATTTTGACCATAATCTGGATGGGTTTGGCAACTGGTTCAAGGTGCAGGCCCAGGAAGAACGCGACCACGCGCTGCTGTTCATGCAGTACTTGCTCAACAACAACATCCCGGTAAAGCTTGGCACGATCGCGGCACCGGATAAGATCTACGGCAATTTCCGCGAGCCGCTTGCCGCCGCGCTCGAACATGAGCAGTATGTCACCGCCTCCATCAACACAATTTACGAAGCGGCTTACGAGGTACGGGATTTCCGCGCCATGCAGTTCCTGGACTGGTTCATCAAAGAGCAGGGCGAAGAGGAGCAGAACGCCAACGATCTTATCGGCCATTACGACCTGTTTGGTTCGGACGCAAAAGGCCTGTACATGTACGACGCCGAACTCGCCCAGCGCGTTTATACCGCACCCTCGCTTGTGCTCTGAGCTATTTTCATTCATTATCAAACGTCGGCGGAGCAATCCGCCGACGTTAGTTACGCAAAACTGTACGCTTACGCTTCGGGCTGGAACCGTTTGAGCGCGAGATAGCTGACGAACGGCGTTCCTTCCGGCGCGCTGTCAACCCGCGCATCCAGCGCCGCGCCAAGCGCAGCCATTTCTCCCTTTGCAGACATCGCGTGGTCCCCGGCTACCAGCCGCCCGAGCGGCGTATGGAACAATATCCATAGCAGGCGCATCAGCTTCTGATCCGACGTATCCAATGCCCGCTCCGTTGCCTCATGGCGTATGCCAAGACGTTTGAGCGCCTCCATTGCCTCCCGTACCGCAAGGATCAGCGTTTTTAGCAGCGCCTTGTCCCCCGCAAGGGCATGGAGATTGCCGTCTTTGGCGTAGATGCCCCTTGCAGCCGACACCACGATCGCAAGGTGGTAAAGAAGCCAGGCCGCCATATCCGTTTCCCAATATAGGCGGATATCGCTTCCCGCCAGCACATTTTGAAGACTTTCTTTCAACCCGTCCCCGCCGTTTAGCGCCCCCGCCGTCAACGAGACGCGCTTTCTGTGGACGCTTATGGCCTTCCCCTTTTCCCGCCTGCCGCCCGCGCCAAGGAACGCAAACAGCAGCCGTCCGGCTTCCCCGCCGCATGCCGCAAACTGTCTTAACGTTTCCTCCGGGTCAGGGTTGTTGCCCACCAGGACGTAAAGCCCAGCGTTCGCTTTTGCAAGCGTTTCTGTGGCAGCGGCAAGCTGTGTGTACTGGAGCACGCAAAATGCGGTGTCGTATACGGCGCCCTCGGGCGCCTGGTCCACCACCACCGGCTTTGTGCGGGAGGTGTGAAACTGCAAATAATGGCGGACAATGAGCCCCTGTTCCTTTAACTCCCGATAGCGCCCGCCGCGGGCGAGAAGCGTGACCTCGTGCCCGGCGCGCAGCAATTCGTCCGCCATCAGGCTCCCAAGCGCGCCCGCGCCCAGTACGAGTATTTTCATGCTGATACCCCCACATTTTTCCTATAAACATCATACTCCGGGTATCGGGGATTATCCACCCTCAGGTTGTTAGCTTTGGCTTTGTGAATGAACGGTGTCTTTTGTTACGGGCTTGTAGATTTTGGCTATTGGGTTTGATATACGCAACAATGCGTGTTATGATAATTATCAATAGATGATCTTGTGGATTGGGGGCCTTTTCTTTGAAAATTCAGGAATCCGCAGAGAATTACCTGGAATCCATATTAAAGCTTTCCCTGCAAAAAGGGCAGGTGCGCTCGATCGATATCGTAAACGAGCTGCATTTTACAAAGCCCAGCATCAGCTACGCCATGAAGCGCCTGCGGGAAAACGGGTATATACTCATGGACAGCGTGGGGCACATTACGCTGACCGATGAGGGGCGCGGAATTGCCGAACGCGTCTACAACCGGCATAAGGTGCTTTCCACTTACCTGATGGCCCTTGGCGTGGCGGAAGACATCGCCCGCGCGGACGCATGCCGGATCGAGCATGTCATCAGCCAGGAAAGCTTCGATTGCATAAAGAAGCACGCCGAGCAGTTTGTAAAATAACCGGCAAAAAGAAAAACAAGCCTGCTTGGATGCGGGCTTGTTCTTTACTGTATCAAAGCTGGGCGATCAGTTGGCGGCGGCGCGCTTGAGGGCGAGCTGTGCCTTCTTGCGGTTGGCGGCATTTTTATGGATGACGCCTTTGCCTGCCGCTTTATCCACGGTGCTCACAGCCTTCAAAAACGCTGCTTCTGCGGCTGCCGCATCCCCTGCTGCCAACGCCTGATCATACCTCTTGATGGAGGTCTTGACCGCGGAATTCACCATACGGTTACGGAGATTCTGCTTTGCAGTAATGCCGACCCGTTTCTTGGCGGATTTGATGTTTGCCAAATGATTCACCCCCTGTCGTGCCGTTGCTAATTGGTTGTCCTGCAAAAATAGAGCTTTTGCCCGAACAAACGAAATTATACCACGCTCTTCCTGTGGATGCAAGTGCTTTTTGGGCCGCTGACAAAGTCCTTCGGGCTTTGTCAGCGGTTTTTTTCCGCAGGTTAAAAGTGCGTCTACGCACTTTTTTCCACAAATCTGACGCACATGCACCCGAATGGCACATTCGGGTATTCTACAAGGAATGATGTGCAGCTTAACGCTGCACAACCAATCGTCAGATTTGATTATAGCATGGAGCTTCACGTAGTGAAACGGGTTCGAGCCTTCGGCGGGGCACGCCTCGGCACTAGGCCTGCGGGCCGTCGTCGAAGTGCCGAAAATCGATCCTGTGAATCGATTTTAGAACCCCGAGTACCTTATTTGCGATCCCCCACACCCCCAAGGGTTGGACTTTTAAGATTTTCGCCTATTCGTTTTGCTTTGAACGCCCTCCCATATCTTTTGATACGCACTTGCAGGAATACGAAAATGGATTTATGATAACTCAAATGGATTTTTATGCTGGGGTTTCCGCCTTCTGGGCAGGACACGCATAAGAAAGGCAGTGCCCGTGAAAACGTTATTGCTTTCCCAGGCGATTCACCCCAAGGCAATGGAACTGCTTACCGGGCGCTACCGCATACTTCTGCCCGAAGTCCCCGGCCAGGAGGCGTTTGAGCGCCTGCTGCCGCAGGCTGACGCGCTGATATTGCGCACCAATGTCCGCCTGAGGGAAGAAGCTTTAAAAAGTGCGGCAAATCTGAAAATGATCGCGCGCCTGGGAGTGGGCCTGGACAATGTGCCGCTGCAGGCTCTAAAAGAGCGCGGCATTGTCCTGACCTATACGCCCAACGCCAACAGCGTGTCCGTCGCGGAGCATACTGTGGCGATGCTTCTTGCGCTTGCGAAATACATTCCCCAGTATGACAAAGCCGTGCGCACAGGCGGGTGGGACATGCGGCTTCTTGACCTCCCCGTGGAGGTTTACGGCAAGACGGCGGGTATCATCGGTATGGGGCGCATCGGCAAGCTGGTAGCGGATATTTTGCACAACGGATTTAAGATGCCCATCATTGCCTATAGCCCGCATATCCGGCAGCAGGACTACCCCACCTATATGGTCACACAGGACATGGCGGAGGTATTTCAAAATTCCGACTTTGTATGCTTGCATTGTCCCAGCAATGCTGCAACCCGCGGCATGGTTAACGCGTCTTTATTGCGTACGGCCAAAAAAGGCATGATTCTCATCAACTGCGCGCGCGGGGATATCGTGGTGGAAGCCGACCTCGCAAGCGCTCTTGAGGATGGCACGCTTGCCGCGGCGGGCCTTGACGTATTCGTTACGGAACCCCCCGCGGCAGAAAGCCCGCTTAGACGCCTCCCCAACGCCCTGCTGTCCCCGCATGCCGCGGCGCTGACAAAAGAAGCGTCCATCCGCATGGCCACGACCGCGGCTGAACAGGTAAACGCGTTTTTTGCAAACGGCAGGCCGGATTCTGTTGTGAAATTGTAAATATACGCGCATATGGCCTACTTTAGGCATTTTCTCTTTGCACTGGGAATGCGCATGGGCTATAATGGAGTTTGTCAAAGCATAGCCATGCGCACTATTGCCGCGTACCGAAAGCGGCGGGATAGGAGGAGTAACCCATGGTTTGCAATCACTGCGGCGCATACAACGACCCGCAAGCAACAGCCTGCACGGTATGCGGCACGCCACTCCAGCCGGAAGTCGCGGCGCATGCCCCAGAAGAACCCGAAACCGCGGAAACCGAACGCCCCAACTGGGGTTTTGTGCGTTCGCCGCGTTGGCCCAAGCCTTCCTTTGATATCAATTCGGTGGACGAGCTTCCCGAAGAAGAGGAGTACGTCCGCCCCCACGATCCCAACGCGCCGGTTGAACAGCCCAGGCAGGCACAGCCCTCCGAGGCTCATTATGAACCGCCGGTGCGCGGTTTTCGCAATGTGGAAACAACCCGCAGGTTTGACCCGCAGCCGGCGCAGAATCAAAGCCCTCAAACCTACGGTTCCGCTGCGCCCATAGGCAGCGTAGGCGGGTACGACGACACGCCGCAGCCCTACCAGCGCGGCTTTGGGCGCGCGCCGCAGCGCGCGCCGGGGTATCAAGCGCAGGGCGAAGCACAGGGAGACGAGGAAAAGGCCCCCGCCCCGCGCAGGCCGCAGGCGGCGCACTATCCGCCCGCCAAGGGAACAAAATCCGCCATGCGTTCGCGCACGGCCTACCGCAGCAAAAAGAATAAAAATACGATGTTCTATGCGATCGGCGCCGTGCTTGTTGTGGCGCTCCTTGTATTGGGCGGCATACTCATCACCAGAAACTACGGCGGCGTAGGCGGCTTTTTCCGCAGCGTATTCGGCGGATCGCCCATACTTAAGGACGCTGTGGTTACCGAAGGCACAAACGATAAGGGCGTGGAGTGCTATATCGTAACCGTGTATGCCCGCGCGGGCAATACCGCTACCATCCGGCTCAACGGAGAGGATGTTTCCGGAGTCATCAACCCCAGCAACAAAATAGAAATTCGTATCCCCAAGGACAAATTCCTGCCGTCTGAACCCGTGGAAGGAACGACCGCGGAACTGGTGCCGGATATTTCCGTCACCACCAAGGACGGCGAGGTCTTCCCCGTTGAAATCAATCCCATCCCCGTACAAGTCCCCGTGCTTTCCCTTACCGTGACGCAGCCCTCCGCCGCGTCTACGGCGGTAGGCAAGGCCGCTGTCGCGTTTGCGGGAACCGTAAACGACGGCTCGGCCGGCGTGTTTGTGGAAGGCCAGCCGCTTACAGTCAATGCGGACGGCACGTTCTCCGGCGAATATACGCTCCCCGATCTTGGCGTGTATACGCTTACGCTCGAAGCGCGCAGGAATGGCTACCAGATCGCGCGGCAGACGTTCAACGTGGATTACACGCAGGCGGAAGCGAACATCGACGTGGACGCTTCCACGCTGCGCGCCCCCGCGGGAAAGGATACCGCGACCGTCCAGGGCACCACCGCCGCGGGAGCTACCCTTGCCGTCACCGGTCCTTCCGGCGTTACGGTGGGAACGCCCAACGTGAACGAGGCGACGGGCGTATTCTCCTTCACCGCGCAGATGGCGGAGATCGGCCATTACAGCCTGGAGGTCACCGTCACCAAGGACGGACGCGCCACCACCGGTACAATCAATGTGGAACGTGCGCCTGATTACGCGGAATATACCGCCTCTGTCCACAAAATGGCCTACGACCGCATGAAGAATGAAACGCTGCATAAGGCCTCCTACAAGTGCGTGGGGAAGGTTGCGGAAGTAGTGCAAACGGAGCCGTATGTCATAGCCCGGCTGACTACGGACAGCGGCGATCTTCTGTTTGAATACCACAACACCGCGGCGACCGTGGATCCAGCCGATGGCAAGACCTACAACATATTCGGCGATTACGCGGGCGTGGACGAAGCCACAGGCTTGCCGAAAATCTACTGCTGGTTTATTACGAAGAGCGACTGATTCTTAGAGCAAAGCTAACGTATGGCGCGGCTGTGCCGCGCCATACTTATTTATCCGGATATCACTCTAGCTACAGGAGAGCACAATATGAAACTATGGGCGCTGTTGCGCGAAAAGCAGAAAATTGTCCGTGACGTGGTAATGGAATTCCCCGTGGAGCGTCCGGAGGACATAGACGGTTGGCAGGATATCATAGGAGAGTTGTGCCGGGCGCTTCATGAAAGCCGCCCCGTCATACTCAACAAGCACGCGGACCAGTTAATCCGGTTCTCCCGTACGGCCTTTTTGCCGCAGGATTTCATGGAGAGCGTGGCGTTTGACAGGATGGAGATTGAGATTTTTCCGGAAAAGCAGAAGGAACGCCGGTAGTTTCGGGAAAGGCCAATGTTTTAAATTGTATGAATCTGGATTTTTTTGCCCGCCTGCTGCGCCGCGCATGCATGCGGGCGTTTTATTTTGTGCATACTATTCCACATCCCCACAAAGCTAGGGATGAATAAGCCTTAAGGCAAAAATCAAAGGAGAGTTAGCATGGATACCCTTTCGTTGATCTTGATCATCATCGGCGCGCTGAACTGGGGATTGATCGGCCTGTTCCAGTTCGACCTTGTGGCCGCGCTGTTCGGCGGCATGAGTGGTATCGTTTCCCGCATCATCTATACGCTGGTCGGCCTTGCGGGCCTGTGGGGCATTACGATGCTCTTCCGCCGCGGCGACCACGAGGTGCGCGAAGGGGAGCACAAGCACTAAGCGCTCCGCGGGCGCTATGCGCGCGCGCCTGCCCGATTGGGCGGGCGCATACAAAAAGGATGCAATGGCGCATCCTTTTTTTTATAGCCGCGAACAAAGCATACTGTTTTGTCCGCGGATTTTCTGAAGGTTAAAATGCGGCTAAGGCGGCATTTTTTCCACAAATCTGACGCGCATGTCGTCAGATTTGATTATAGCGTGGTGGATTGCGATCCCCCACACCCCCTGGATATAAGTTGGTCAGCAAGTTAGAAAGAGGATGCATTATCGCATCCTCTTTGTTGTCCAGTATTCTGTTTTGGGCCGTCCCCGTTATTGCTCCGTGCGGTATGCGGCGAGGATGCGGCCAAAGTAGATGGTATGCGGGTTTCCGTTGTCGCCTTCCTGCTGGGTGGGGTTATAATACTGCGTGCGCTGGGTTTCATGCAGCGCGTCCATGTTGCCCTTCATTTCCGTAGAGTAGACCACCTCGCACTCGAAATGGAGGGCGCAGCCGGAAAGCGGCGCAATGCCGCCCGCCTTGGGTTCCAATGTAGTAAGCCCCAGCGCCTGCTTTTTGTCCACATCCCGCCCGGAGCGCGAGCCGCAGAAGCCAAGCTCCTTCTTCATGGCGCCCGCCGCGGGAACGGAAACGGTGAATACCCGGTCTCTTTCTAAAAACGAGTGCGAATGCCGGGTATGCCGGACCAGTACCGTGCAGACGGGAATGCCCCAAACCACGCCCCACTGTCCCCAGCCGATCGTCATGGGGTTTTGTTCCTCTTTGCCCGTCATCAAAAAAGCGCCGCCGTGCTGCAACTGCCCGCACGCTTCTTTCAGCAGTGCCTTGTACGTTTCGTCTTGCATATGTTCCTCCTTGCCCCTTGTGTCTAGGACGCCGCAAGGGCGTCCGCCTGTTCCCGGACCTCGTCGAGCGCGGCCCAAAGCTGCGCGTCGTCTTCCTCATCGATTCGAACGACGGGCAGCCCTTTGATATTATCCGCCAGGTCGATATCGATATCGGGCTGCACGCCGATACCATCCACATACTCGCCGCTGGGCGTGTAGTAAGCGGCGGTGGTCAGCTTCACCCAGCCCTTGCTGCTCTCTAGCTGCATGGTGGTCTGCACCACGCCCTTGCCATATGTCTTGATGCCCACAATCGTGCCGGTTCCGCTGTCCTGCACAGCAGCGGCAAGTATTTCGCTTGCGGAAGCGGAGTTTTCGTTGACCAGCACCGCCAGCGGCACGTTGATGCCTTTGGCATCCGAACGGAATACTTCCTCCTGCCCATCCGTCCCCCGTACGGAGACGATGACGCCCTCCTCCATCAGCGCGTCCGCCACGGTCACCACCTGGCCGAGTTCGCCGCCCGGGTTATCCCGGATATCGATCACCAGGCTGCGCATGCCCCGGTCCGTGAGATCCCGCAGCGCTCCCACAAATTCATCAGCCGCGGTACCCGTAAACTTGTCGAGCCGGATATAGCCGGTGCGTTGGTTCAACAGCTTATGCATCACGCGCTGGGTCACGCCCTGCCCGCGCACAATGGAAAGCGTCTTGGCTTCCCCGCCGCGAAGGTATGCGATTTCCACCGGCGTTCCGTCCTCGCCGCTGAAGAGCGCTTCCACTTCTTCGAGCGTAAGGCCGGTTAAATCGTTCCCATCCACCGCGGAGATGATATCCCCCGCGAGCAGCCCTGCCTCTTCCGCGGGACTGTCCTCGTATACCTTTAAGACGGGCACGCCTTCCCCTTCCGGCTGCCCCACCAGCGCGCCGATGCCGTGGTAAGAACCGCCAAGCTGCTGCAGGTAGGCGACATATTCTTCCTCGGTATAGTAGCGGGCATACGGGTCTTTTAGCTCCGCTATCATTCCGTTGATGGCGCCTTTTACCAGATCCTCTTCTTTGACCTGGTTGCCGTAATGCTCGGCCTCTATGGTATCCTTGAGTTCAAGCAGCGGCGCCATGCTTTGGTAGGCCTGGTACTCCACGCTGTTGAGCACCACGCGCTCGCCCTTCTGCCTGTTCATGATGGTGATGGTGACGGCGACGCTTACGATCGCGGTGATCAGCACCGCGGCCGCATAGTACAAAGCCTGTCGGACCCCATGCTTCATGCTTTTTCCCCCACACATATGCTGCGGACCGCCTGACACAACAAAAGCGTCCACCATCAACATACGCAGATTTTAGCAGTTTTAGGCCCCAACGTCAAACAAAGCGCGGGATTACGGCGTAAAACGCGCGTTATTTCTTTTCTTCGCCAAGCTGGCCGCGCGCATGCAGATCCGCAACGATTTTATCATAGAAGTCTTTATCGATCTTGAACTTGAACCGGTATACAAGATATCCCGCGATGATAAACAGCATCGGCAGCAGGAACATGGCGAACTTGAATATGGCAATCCCGTCCGCCGTAAGATCCGCCGGGCTTTTCGCCTCGTTGATGCCGGAAAGTATCAATGTCGCGCCCACAAAGCCGGAGGCGACGGCATTCCCCAGCTTGTTGATAAAGGGCTGTATGGAGAACGTCACGCTTTCGTTGCGTTTATGAAGCTTCCACTGGCCGTATTCGATGGTATCCGTCAGGAATACGAGTATCAATAGCTGTATGAACGCCTCGCCCACGAATATCATCACGCCCGATATGCCGATATACAGCATGTTCGCGGGGGAAAGGAAGAATATGACGTATCCCAGCAGCAACAGCGCAGTTGCGAAAGTATAGAGCGTGCGGCGGGAGTACTTCTTGCGAAACAGCGGAAACACAGCTAAGGCGCTTATTTGCGATACGCCCAATACCGCGGCGAATATCCAGTACATGTCCTCGTTCCCGTACACATACTTGAAATAATACAGGCCAAAGCTCGTGGTCGTCATATAGCCGATCAAAAACAGAGACATGGCAATGGCGGTAACGAGCAGCTGATCGTTCTGGAAGATCGCCTTCGCCATATCCTTTAAGCTCGTCTGCTCTTCCTGTATGAACAGCCCGCGCGGTTCCTTTACGCCGAACAGCGTAATGCACTGCCCCGCCCACATCAGAAGCACTGTGGCGGCTGCAAACACCGTATACGCCGTTGTCATGCTGCCGAAATATTCCCCAAGCGCTTTTGTGATTGGCACGATGCCCACCACCACCGCAAACATGCCGATGTTCGCGCAGATGCGCGCAAATGAACCGATCTTCTCGCGCTCCTTCTGGTCCACGGAAAGCGCCGGCAGCATGGACCAGTAGGCGATGTCGTTGGCGGTAAAGCCCACCTCCCACAGCAGGTAGGTCAGTGCGAATACCACGATGAACGCCGTGCCGGTAAGACCGATATCCCAGAACATGAATACCGTGAATATGCCCGTAACGAGCGCGCCCAGCGCGATCCACGGCTTGAATTTGCCGAACTTTGAACGGGTGTTGTCCACCACCGCGCCCATGATGGGATCGTTTACGGCGTCGAATATTCGGAATATCAGCAATACGCCGGTGACCCACCACATTACCTTATTGGAAAGCTCGAGAACTTCGGTGAGATACACCATCAGGTACAGGCTGAACATGGAATACACCATATCCCGCCCTATGGTGCCAAGGCCGAATGTATAGCGGTTGCGCGCGGACGTCTTCATACAGTTTCCCCCTTTTGTTTGGTAACCACATAGAGATTGGAACCAAAATCGCCCAGCAGGCGAATGTTTTTATTGTAATAGCTGCCAATGAACTGGTTGTTGAGCAATATCCCGGCCGTGAGCGCATCCCCGTAGCCTTCATAGCGCTCCACGCAGTCGGGCAGCATATAGTTTGCGTCCGCCGTTCTCACAAGAATGCCCTCGGGGTGTACGCGGAACGGCAGGATGTGGTGGATGAGCGCGCCAAAACCTTTTATCCGCAAGCCCTGCGGCCGCGTCTCAACCGTATAGCGCGCGTCTTTCTCCAAGCCTGCCACGGGCAGGCGGTCAAACCCTTCGGCAGCATGCGCCTTGGTCTGGAAGAAGCCAACAAGCGCCTCTTCGCCGTCTTCCCCAAGGCTTTCCCATACGGCCTTGTTCCGCTTTCCCGTTTCCAGCCGGTAAAAGCGCCCATACTGGAACGTGCGCCTGTGCCGCTTATAGAAGACAATCTGGGCTTTGACCTCCCGCATTTGCGCGGGGGTCAAATACTTTAAATCCAGCTCATACCCCAAACAGCCGAAGCAGGCGGCGTGAAAGCGCGTGGGTAGCGGCGTATCCCGCAGGGTTTGCTGGTGCGGGGCGCTTGAAACGTGCGCGCCCATGCTGGAAGGCGGGTACAGGTAGGAAAGCCCGCCCTGTATTTTCAGGCGCTCCACCGGGTCGGTATCGTCTGAAGCCCAGATCTGCGGCGCAAAACAGAGCATGCCAAGGTCGAACCGGTTGCCGCCGGAGGAGCACATTTCCAATAAAATTTCCGGCTTGTCGCCGAATATCCGATGCAGCACCTCATAAAGGCCCAGCATGTACCGGTGGAAAAACTCGCCCTGATGCGAAACATGCGGGGAATAGCAATCCGTCATATGGCGGTTCATGTCCCACTTCACATAGGAGATCTGGCCTTCCTCCAATATGCCGCGGAGGTTTGAGACGATATAATCCCGTACCTCGGGGTTGCAGAGATCAAGATGCAGTTGATTGCGCCCCCGCGCGGGTTCCCGTCCCGGTATGCGCACCGCCCAGCCCGGATGCGTTCTGAAGCAATCGCTATCCTCGTTGACGCATTCCGGCTCAAACCACAGCCCAAACTGCAGCCCCATGCGGCGGATGCGCTTTGCGAACGCGCCGACACCCTGCGGCAGCTTTTTGCGGTTGACGGAATAATCCCCAAGGCCCGTCGTATCGCTGTCCCGCTTGCCGAACCAGCCGTCGTCGAGTACGAACAGCTCCACGCCCAGCTTTTTTGCGCGCCGCGCAAGGCCGAGGAGCTTTCTTTGGTTGAATTTAAAAAAATGCGCTTCCCAGTTGTTTAGGAGCACCGGGCGCTCCCTGTCCTTCCATGGCCCGCGCACGATATGGTTTCCGATAAACGCGTGGAACTTTTGGCTCATGCCATTGAAGCCGTTGTTCGAGAACGTCAGCACGGCCTCGGGGGTATAGAATTGTTCGCCCTGTTTGAGCGTCCACAAAAAGCAGTGAGGGCTGATCCCCGTCATCACCCGCACGGTATCCCCGGCGCTCAGTTCTACCGCGGAATAATGGTTGCCGCTGTATACGAGGTTGCAACCGTACACGCGCCCCCAGTCTTCGGCAGCACCCTCTTCATAGAGCAAAAAGCCGGGGTTATGTCGGTTGCTCGAAGCCCCCGTGGTGCTTTCGTTGACATACATGCCGTACTGGAGCGGCCTGTCGTGCCGGTGCGCCTCCTTGATCCACCCGCCGTCAAACGTCGTGAAGACATAGTTCCGGTTGGGTAAATCCAGCATCATGCTCATCAGGCGGCGTATGGTGAGCGGGTTTTTGTTGTTGTTTTTCAGCACGCAGCGGCGGGCAATAACGTCTGTTTCCGGGAACACGGCATAATAAAGGTCCAGCGTAACGTTCGCATGCGCGTCCTCCAATGTGACACGCAGGGTCTCACAGTCTTCTTCCCCGCCATATGCGCCGGGCAGGCCCTCGGGTGCGACTGCGCCCGCGAATATCGCGTAACCTTTGTATGTGAAATCCGCGGTGAACGTACCGTCCGGCATCAATAGTTCCGCGGGAGCGTGTCTGAAATCCCCTTTGCCGATGCCGCTCCACTCAAGCAACAAAGCATCGAGCGAATACGTCGGGTCACTCTGGTCATACAGTACGCTGCCGCCGGTATAAGCCGTGCGCTTTAATAAAAGCGGCTCTATTTCGCCGACTTGCAGCCGTTCCCCATAATGGATGTGCTCAATATGCCCAAAGCCTGTAACGCGGAACCAATAGCTTGTGTTTTTTGTGTTCAGGCGAAATACGCCGTTTTCTTCCGAGATGAAGCCGCTCATAAATTTACCTCATTGTACAAAAGCGCCGCCTCATAGGGTTTAAGGATGCCGGAATACGCATCCCCGCTGTAATTGGAAAGTGTAAGTTTGCCGCGGTAGTCCGCAGGTATCGTCTTTTTTGAGAAATTCAGCAGCACCGTATATGCCCTGCCGTTTAAAGTACGGCGGTAGGCAAACAGTTCGTTTGTTATAGTCAGCACGGAAAACTCGCCGTAGAGCAGCGCTTTGTCGTTTGCCCGCAGTGCGATGAGTTGTTTGCAGTAGCTCCGGATGGAGGTATCATCCGCCATCTGCTGCGCCATGTTCACTTTGGGGTAATTGCCGTTGATTTTGATCCAGGGCGTGCCTGCGGTGAACCCGACGTTCTCTGTTTCGTCCCACTGGACCGGGGTGCGGGCGTTGTCCCGGCTTGTTCGCTGCATCATGCGCCAGCGGTAGCCGCGCGGCAAAAGAAGCTTCGCAGCTAACCTGTTGACATTGTGGCTTTCCACATCTTTAATATCGTCCATGGAAGTAAAATCGAAATTCGTCATGCCGATTTCCTGCCCCTGGTACAAGAACGGCGTGCCACGCAATGTGAAAAGCATGGTCAGGAGAAGCTTGGCGCTTTCCTTCCAGTAGTCTTTGTCGTCCCCAAAGCGGGAAACGCTGCGGGGCTGGTCGTGGTTTTCGAGATAGTTCGCGTTCCAGTCGAGAGCCTTCTGCCATGTTGCAATAACATTTGCGAATTTCTTTAGCTGAAAGCGCGTCTTGAACCACTTCACAAGGAACTGGTCCGTCTCCATATGCTCGAACGTAAATATCATATCGAGTTCTTTGCGCTCAGGGTCGCACAGGTCTTTGCCCATTTGGGGGGTCACAAACACCGTTTCCCCCACGGTAAAGCAATCATACCCGTCCAGCACCTCGCGCCGGAACTGTTGGAGCAGCTTGTGGCAGCCGGGCTGGGAAATGTAATGCTCGCTGCCGGTTAATATAAATTTCTTTTTCCCATCCGCAAGAGTTGTTTTGTAGATCACGTTGATGACGTCGCATCGGAAGCCGGAAACGCCTTTATCGAGCCAGAAACGCAAAATATCCTTGACCTCTTCCACCACGCGGGGGTTGTGGTAGTTGAGGTCCGGCATGCCGCGCGCGAACAGGTGCAGGTAATATTCTCCGCTCTGTTCGTCATACTCCCAGCAGTCCTCGGCAAAAAAGCTGGTCCAGTTGTTGGGGGGCTTCCCTTCCCCTTTGCCCGGCCGCCAGATGTAATAGTCCCGATAGGGACCATCTTTGTCCCGACTCTTCTGGAACCATTCGTGCTCTTTTGAGGTGTGGTTGACGACAAGGTCCATCACGATGCGGATATCCCGCCCGTTTGCCTCCGCGATCAGGCGATCCATATCCGCCATGGTGCCAAATTCCGGGTTGATGTTGCGGTAATCGCTGATATCGTAGCCGTTGTCCTCATTGGGGGAGCAATAGACCGGCGAAAGCCACAGGACGCCCACGCCGAGGTCCTTTAAGACGTCGAGCTTCTCAATGATACCGGGGATGTCGCCTATCCCGTCGCCGTTGCTGTCGTAAAAGCTGCGTGGGTAGATCTGGTACACCACCCGTTCCTTCCACCATTTTGGCTCCGTCATGTTATCCCTCCCCGTTGGTGCGATAAGAAACGTTGCAATACCTCTCATAAAGTTCTTCGCTTACCCCGCGCCCCGCGATGACGGCGGCGAAGAACCGCCCGCTCTCCTTGACGGTGCGGTGAAGCGTCTGATAATCCGTATGTACGATGCCGAAACGTGAGCTTTCGCCTTCGAGCCACTCGAAGTTATCTGTAAAGCACCAGTGGTAATACCTCTCCACCGGAAGGCCGCTCCTCACAAGCGCCTCCAGATGCTCCGCGATGTAGCGGCTGCGGAACGCGTCCGTATTGTCGCAGGTACCGTTTTCGGTGATGTAGACAGGCAGTTTGTGGGACTTGTAAAGATGTGCTGCGCATTCCACGATGCCCTGCGGGTAGATCTCCCAGCCCAGGTCGTTGACGGGCGCGTTTTTTCTCACCCCGTCGCCGATGCCCGCCACCGTGGAGCGCGTGTAGTAATTGAGCCCGTGAAAATCGCAATACAACCCTTTCTTGACGCCCCGCGGCGTACCGATTGGGAACGCGCCGCGTCCCTCGTAAAACAGGTGTTCGAGCGCCGTCTGGAAAAATCGCTCGGAAAGGGACGCGCCCATGCGGTGGATCAAATTGTTTCTCTGCTGCGGCGCGAACACGCGCATGTGGTGCGCAAAGCCCACGCGGGTATTGGTTTTCCCCATACCCTTTCGGATGCGGTGGATCAGTTCGTACGCCCCGATGTGGCATTCAGCAAGCGTCCGCATCACCCGCATGGCCTCCGAAAACGAACGCCGTCCCGGCGGCCACTCCCCGTAGAAGTAACCGAGCGTGGCGTATACGTTGGGCTCGTTGATTGTGACGTAATCTTCCGCCAAGTCGCCCAAATATGTGACGACGCGTTCTATAAAGCGCAGGAACACCGCCTTGGCGTCTGCCGCCAAAAACGCGCCCTTTTCTTCAAACCAGAGCGGGTTTGTAAAATGGTGCAGCGTGAGCAATACGTCCACGCCGTATAAGCGTAGTCTCTCGATTTCCGCGCGGTACCGCGCGAGAACGGACTCGTCGAATTGTCCCTCCTGGGGTTCGATCCGGCTCCACTCGACGCCCATGCGGTAGATTTGAATGTTAAGTTCCTTCATCAGCGCCGCGTCTTCTTCCCACCGGCCATAATGGCCCGCCGCGCGGGAAGGATCGGACCCGTCCTTGATATACCCCGCCCTGAACCACGCGTACCAGCTGTTATTCGTATCCCCGCCCTCGATCTGCGTGGCAGCGGCGGCAACGCCAAGCCGCATATTCTCCGGCAAACGGAAGCTCCCCATATTCCGGCCCCCTCTAATATATTGTAGATGAATGAAAGAACATATGACGCGTGTGATAAGGAAAGTATATCATAATCCCTCCATATTCCGCCAGTACAGGGCCAAAAAACGGTCGATTTTGCACGGATGCATTGACGCGGTAAATCCCCATGCATAAAATCTAGTCATACTAAGATATATCGCGTAAAGCGAGTGCGATCAACCTCCCCTTTACGCATGTTCCTTTTTCCGCCGCATAGAATAGTGCATCAGTGTCATACGAAAAGGATGGTGCGGGAAATGGCTCAGGGAACGCTTGTCGTAGACGTCAGGACCACGCGGCGGCGGCCGGTCGCCAACGCAAACGTGATGGTTACCTCGGAAGAAACCGGCTCCGTCTACGAACTTACGACGGATGCAACCGGGCGAACAGGGCGCTTTGTATTGCCCACGCCCGACTTAGCGGCGAGCTTTGACCCGGCGACCGCAGCCCAGGCGTTTTCCCGCTATACGGTGGAAGTAACGGCGCCGGGCTTTACGCCGGCCCACATTGTGGGCGTGCAGGTGTTCCCCGGCATCGATTCGGTACTGCCGGTGCAGCTTGCGGAGGCCTCCGGGGAAGCTGCCCCCGTATTTGCGCAGGCCGTATTTGCGCAACCCCAGACGCAGCCGGGAACGGTGATTGAGATTCCGGCGCCTGCAGTGCTCGAACCGGGCCCGAGGAACCCCATCGGCCCGCCCGACCTTTCGCCGCAGCAGCCCGTTTCTTCCCCGCTCCAGCCCTATCTTTCGCCGGATATCCCCGTGTTCGCCCCGCTTGAGGACAGCATAGCCGTTATGCAGCAGCAAACCCGGGTGCTTCCTACCGTATATATCCCGGAAGCCATCACCGTACACTTAGGCGCGCCCGGCTCCAACGCCCGCAATGTGACCGTATCCTTTACGGATTATATCAAGAATGTCGCCAGCAGCGAAATATTCCCCACCTGGCCCGAAGACTCCCTGCGTGCTAACATCCACGCGCAGGTCGGCTTCGCATTGAACCGCGTGTTTACGGAATGGTACAGGGCCCGCGGCTATAACTTCCAGATCACCAACACCACCGCATATGACCAGGCGTTTGTGGAAGGCCGCAACATCTACTCCAACATCAGCCGCCTGGTGGACGATATATTCAACGTATATCCGCGCCGGGAAGGGCATTTGGAGCCCCTGTTCGCCTCCTACTGCAACGGCAGCACCACCACCTGCGCCGGCCTTTCCCAATGGGGCACCGTAACGCTTGCGGAGCGCGGCTATACGCCGATCGAGATGCTCCAGTATTATTACGGTGACGACGTGGAACTGGTAGCCACAAACGATATCCGCGGCATAGAAGCCTCTTACCCCGGCTATCTGTTAAGGCGCGGCATGCGCAACGATTATGTGCGCATCCTGCAGCGGCAACTCATCCGCATCCGGCAGGATTACCCCGCCATCCCCGCCATATCCAGCGCGACAGGCTATTTTGGTCCCGAAACCGAGGCCGCGGTCCTCGCGTTCCAGCGCATATTCAACCTGACGCCGGACGGCCTTGTGGGCCCCGCGACGTGGTATGCGATTGCCCGCATCTATGTAAGCGTAACGGGCCTTGCCGAAATGGAAGGCGAAGGGCTTCCGCTGCCCGGCGCGGTCGTACCCTATCCCGGTTACCTGCTGCGGCAGGGTTCGCGCGGGGACGCCGTGCGCACGCTGCAGCGCTACCTCAACGATCTTTCCACGGTATACGGTACGCTGCTGCCCGTGAACGCCGACGGCGCGTTCGGTCCCATGACGCGCGACGCGGTCATCGCATTCCAGCGGATGTTTGAGCTCACGCCGGACGGCATTGTGGGGCCTGCAACATGGAACATGCTGATGCGGGTGTGGAACAATTCGTTCTAGAAATTCCCCGCCGCAGGAATGAACGCAAGCAAACCATAGATTTGCCCATTGCATACAAAAACCCGCCTGCTCCATAACGAAGGTCGGCGGGTTTTTTGTGCTTATGGAATGCCCTGCGGCACCGTTCAGCCGTATGGTTCATACAGCATGGCGGGAGTGTTTGCCGCCTGAGACGGGCTGTGGGGGAATACGGGGACGCCCTGCATGCCGTTTTCCTCCTGGGGCGCCGGAAGCGCCTGCATGCGGCAGTCCTGATTGGCTTTTAACTGTCCAAGATAATTGCGTTTTTCTTCCTGCGTCATACTACCCGGTCTCTCGCCCGGGGGGAACACTGTGAGGAATTTGAGCGCGTGCAGGTCGCACGCCACGCGGGTGTTGGTGCTTTCGTCAAAGAGCAGGAAGAAATTTTTCGCCACCTGCAGAAGGATACCTTCCCGGATATAGAATGTGTTGAGCGCGATCAGCAGCTCGCAGATAACGTAGCGGCCGACCATATTGAGAAGCATTTCCTGGGTAGTGGTATCGATGTTCATGCCGCCGCACGCGGGATGCGCAAAAGGCAAAGGGGAGGCCTGCAACTCCGCAGGCACAGCTCCATTTGCGCGGTGAAGCTCACGTTCCATGGGACACCTCCCTGCGCTTTGCCGCTACCGCACAAAGTTCCTGTTCACAAAGCCCAGGTTATCCCCGTACTCTACGGAGTACCAGTCCCCAAGCTGGCCGAGAATTCTAACCTGCGCGCGGTTGGGTATGCTTCCAACAACAGGCGCATCCATGTTGGGTCCGCTGCGGAGGTTGAGCGTCCCGCTTGTAAGCGTTACGGTGCCCGTGCGCGGCGTAATCGGCCAGACAAATGGCGTGTTAAAATACTCCGTAAGCGCAAGCGCGATGGAACGGGCGATCTGATCCGTGTTGTCGGTAATCCATTCGGCGTCCTCTTCGTTGTCGTGGTAGGCAAGCTCAATAAACGCAGAGGGCGCCCTGGTCTGCACCACCTCACCGATGCTCGTGGTGGGAATTGCCCGCACAAGATCGGGATCGGGATAGATTTCCCGGATGTTCTCCGCGATGATATTCGCCGCCGTCTGCCCACGCTGGCTGTTGGGCGCGTAGTAGATGTCCGAACCGCGCACGGTTCCAGCACGCCCCTCCGGCGCGGCGTTGGAATGCAGCGCAAGGTGCAGGTCGTAATCCCCGGCGTTGGATGCGCGGATGGATGTCCTCGCCGTCATTTCCGGCGTATTGCGCGTAAAACGGATACCGCTCGCACGCAGATACGGCTCCAGCGCATCCGCGAGTATGTTCATATGATATTCCTCGCTGCCGCCTGTAACATATTCGTTTGATTCTTGTGTGGAGGGACTCAGATAGATATTCGGCAAAACGCTCACCTCCCGTTGGAATTGCGGCGAATGGCATATCGGCCTTTCCGCCTCTTTCACTATATGCAGGAGTTGCGC
Organism: Bacillota bacterium; assembly: GCA_023409435.1. Classification (GTDB taxonomy): domain Bacteria; phylum Bacillota; class Clostridia; order Christensenellales; family CAG-138; genus JAEYLA01. The sequence goes on from JAEYHP010000122.1 coordinate 49,739, forward strand.
ATGTTGCGCAGAGGTTGAAGCGAAAAAGTGGCATGGATACTTCGCATACTTCTTTTTTTGATTGGGGAAAGTAGAGTTAATAGGAGGTATGCCATGCTCATCCTGTTTTTGCGCGCGATCATATTGTATGTATTGATATTCATGGTGATCCGGCTGATGGGAAAGCGCCAAATCAGCGAACTTCAGCCGTTTGATCTTGTATTCACCCTGCTCATTGCGGACCTTGCCTCCGACCCGATCGCAGATACGAGCATCCCTCTCGTCTACGGCATAATCCCCATACTGGCGCTGTTTTTATTACAGCAGCTTGCGGCCTGGGGGTCTTTAAAAAGCGAGCGCGTCAGAAAGCTGCTCGCGGGCAAGCCGCAGATTTTGATTTCCAAAGGCAAGGTGCAGGAAGAGATCATGCGAAGCTCCTGCTATTCGTTGAGCGACCTGATGGAGCAATTGCGCAATAAGGATGTGTTTGATATCAGCGACGTCGCGTACGCGATTATCGAAACGGATGGGAGCTTAAGCGTGCTATTAAAAGGAGACCAGCATACGCCCACCCTCAGAGACCTGAACCTGAAGCCGCACGCCGACCGGCTACCCGAAATGCTGGTGCTGGACGGCAAGATCCACCACAAAGCGCTCAAGCACTGCAACTGCACGGACAGCTGGCTGATTGAGCAGCTTAGGGCCATGGACTACGCTTCCCCGAACGAGGTGTTTTTCGCAAGCCTCTCGCCGGACGGCACGCTGCACGCCCAGGGCTATGAGAAACTGGGCGGCAGGGTTTCTTCCCGCAGGACGGGCGTAAAACTGGAGAGCACGGATGGCTAAACGCATTGCAAACGTACTGAGCATCGTCATATTGATCGCGCTGTTTGTGTTCCCGAGCCGTTATCTTTGCGAGCTTTCCGATGAGCTCGTCGATGTTTCGGAAAATACCGTGGATGCCGTCCACCGCGGGGACTGGGGCATTGCGCAGGACAACATGCAGCGGATGAACGCCCGCTTCCGCGAAAGTAAAGACATATTGCAGCTGTTTTTGCACCACCAGTCCGTTGAGCAACTGGACGCGGACCTTCGCGCGGCGCTGCAGCTCATCCATTCCCAGGATGAAGCGCAGACGCTGATGGAACTGGAGTTTATCATCACCACCGCAAAGCATCTGAAGTGCATCGAGGGGTTCAACTGGTCGACATTTTTATAATTTCGCAAAAGTGGCATAGCCACTTTTGCGAGCTTTCCGTACAGGGTTGACGGAGCAACCCTGTACGCAAGGTGTCCCATTTGACGCACATGCACCCGAATGGCACATTCGGGTATTCTTCAAGGACTTATGTGCCAGGAAGGCTGCACATCCAATCGTCAAATGGGACGGATTTATATGGACGCTTCTCAGTTTCTTGCGTTAGCAGGGCGGCGGAGCGCCCTGCTATGCATTAACAATTTGTTTCCACCTCATCCGCGGGCTTTTTCAATGCCGTGCGGACGCCAAAGCCAATCAGCATCAACCCAACAAGGGCATTGAGCGCGTCCATCAGCATTTTGCTTACAAGCCCGCCGAGCGTTCCCCCCAGCATTGCGATTACCGTCAAAAGCAATAGTGTAGAAAGCACGGCGCCCAGGCCGAACAAAAGCGCCTGCCTTTGCCCCATTTGCTCCTCCCCCATTTTTGCCGCGAACACGCCCGCCCAGAACACGATGGTAAGGGGGCTCGACAGCGTGAGCAGCAGTCCTTTCAGAAACGCGCTGCCCGCGTTTTCGGACAGCGTCAGCCTGGGTAGGACGGATACCCCGAACGCGCCCAATACCGTAACAAGCCCAAATATTATCAATACTCCCGCCCCAATGAACTGCAGCGCGCGGCGCACGCGCTCGCTGCGGTTGATGAGCGTTCCCAGCCCGAATATGGCAGCCAGGATATAGACGGCGTCGACAAGCACTGCGCCCAGCACAGCGCCTTCCGCCGCGAAAAAGCCTCCGCCAACGGCAGTCTGAAGGATGAGGACAAATACTGGCCCGATGCTCAGTTGCAAAAGCATCCCGAACCGCAACCCCTGTGAGATCAACGCGCTTCGCTTGCGCATGTCAACCGCTCCCCTTTATTGGTTTCTGGCAAGTATATGCGATATGCCTGCGCTTGTAAAGCGCAAAATGCGCCACGGCTTGCGCTTTGCGGATCTTCGGGGGTATGATGAACGAAAATGCTGCAATACGGCAACAGGGAGGATCGGCATGACGGGCAAAGTGATCGACGCCATGATCGGCTATTACGCGGGGGATATCTTACGCATCAACCATTTTCTGAAGGTCTATGCTCTTGCAAAAGGCATAGGCGAGTGCGAAGGATTGCCGGAAGATGTGCAGCGGGTGCTCGAAATCGCCGCCGTCACGCACGACATCGGCATCAAGCCGAGCGAAGAAAAGTATGGAAGCGCCGCAGGCCCTTATCAGGAGCAGGAAGGCCCGCCCGCAGCGCGCGAACTGCTCGAAGGGCTGGGAATTGAGGAAACGGCCATCGACCGAGTCTGTTACCTGATCAGCAGACACCATACATACACGGGAATAGACGGACTCGACTATCAGATTTTAGTTGAGGCGGATTTTCTGGTGAATCTCCACGAGGGCGAATGCGATATTTCAACCGTCCGTTCCGTACGGGAAAAACTTTTTCGCACCGCCGCGGGCCTGCGGTATCTTGACCGGATGTTTTTATCCTGAGCATTCCAGGTCATTCAAAAAAGTGTCCCGTTTCGGCCTGTTCCGGGCGTCACAACAGGTTGAAAAAGGAAACACGAAAAGTTCACGTTCGGTTCATGGGGGGTTCATGAAAACCAAGTACACTGTACCTGTCACCAAAAAGTTCACTGATGACACCCCCCAACACACTGGAAGCAACCGCCAGTGCCGCCCTCCGGACTTCCCCGCCGGAGGGCACTTTTTGTTTCAAATCCGGCGATCCCCAAAAATTTCCTTTTGGCGAAGCGCTTCCCTGCTCAGGTAGCAATGCCGTATTTTGAAAAGTTTTATCGTACTTGACCACCTGATATTTCGGTTGACTTCATGAATGCGCTCCCTTATAATATGTTTGTGTTGCGCGGCTACGCTGCACGCACTGCAACTGTACGGCTGTAACGTTGCATCAGAGGGGAGGGATAAATGAAATGGAAATCCGTGTTGGAGAAAACGAGTCTCTTGAGAGTGCTCTCAAACGGTTTAAACGCAAGTGCGCCCGCTCCGGCGTTTTAGCAGAGGTTCGCAGGCGCGAGCATTATGAAAAGCCCAGCGTGAAGCGGAAAAAGAAAGCGGAAGCTGCAAGGAAGCGTAAATATTGAGTTTTTCTTTCAGCTGTTATTTGAACTTCCCCTATTGCCGTACAGCGCAGTTGTAAACACGATCCACGCAGATAGCACCCGGTCTTGGCCGGGTGTTTTTTTATGCCGCTGACAAAGTCTGCGGACTTTGTCAACGGGTTTTTCGCAAAGGCGGCGTACGCCGCTTTTGCGAAGTTTACTGTGCCAGGATGACGGAGCATCCTGGCACGCAAGGTGTCCCATCTGACGCACATGTCGTCAGATGGGACGGATTTAGATGGATGCTCTCAGTTTTTATGGTTGGCGGGATGGCGGAGCATCCCGCCATGCTACTTTTCTTAAGTTTTTAAAAGTTCTCGTCCCTTCTCCTGCCTGGTGTTTTTTGGCCTTGCTTGCACATATAGTTCAGGAAAGGGGGTGCGCCATGTGGGCCATGACAAGGAAGACTGCGTGTCATTTTCCGACCTCAAATGCAAGGAAGTCATCAACATCTGCGACGGCGCGAAGCTGGGACACATATGCGATATCGAGCTGGAAATCTGCGATTGTAGCGACCTGCGCCTGATCGCCATCGTATTGCCGGGCCCGTGCCGGTTTTTTGGCATTATCCGCAGCGAGGAGGAACTGGTGATCTCCTGCAGGTGCATTACAAAAATCGGGGAAGACGTGATACTGGTAGATCTGCCGCTTAAGGAATAGCAAAATCAGTATACGGCAGCGGGGAACCTGTGCTATACTCAACTTGAAAATACGCACACGGAGGAACCCGTATGAAATGCCGGTACTGCGCCTGCCTGGAGAGTAAAGTAATAGACAGCCGCCCCACCGACGATGGCTCCGCCATCCGCCGCCGCCGGGAATGTATGGCCTGCGGCAAACGGTTCACCACGTATGAAAAAATTGAGGAACTTCCCATTATGGTCATCAAAAAGGATGGCCGGAGAGAACCTTTCGACAGTACAAAGATATTGACCGGCATACGCCGCGCATGCCAGAAACGGCCCATATCCGCCGCCGCGCAGGACAAGCTGGTGGAGGACGTGGTGCGCGAGGTATTTAATACTCTGGAGCAGGAAATCCCCACCGCCCGCATCGGTGAGTTTGTGATGCAGCGTTTAAAGGAACTCGACGAAGTCGCCTATGTGCGCTTTGCGTCCGTATACCGACAGTTTAAGGACATCAATACGTTCATGCAGGAACTGGAGCTGCTGCTCAGGGAGAAATAGAGTTGAACGATATCGCCGCCGCCCTTCTTCGCATCAAAAGAGGCCATACATACCACGAGCAAAACGGAATAGGTTTTTTTACGTTGCCCGCGTTTACCGACACCGGGCTTGTCAACCACGGCTGCACCGCGCGTACGGGCGGCATAAGCATGTCGCCTTACGATACGCTGAATTTGAGCTTTACCCGCCCCAACGAACGGCGGGAGACCGTTATGGAAAATTACCGCCTGTTTGCAAAAGCAGCGGGCATCGCCTGGGACAGCATGGTGATGGACAGCTTTGAACACGGCACGACGGTGCTCGCCGTGGACGCCGACTGCACTGGCGCAGGGTATCTGTACGATCCTCTTCCCCCCTGCGACGGCCTTGTGACGGATGACCCGCGCGTTGCGCTTATCACCGGCCACGCGGATTGCCTGCCGCTTTATTTGCTTGACCCCGTGCGCGGATGCATCGGCCTTGCGCACGCGGGCTGGAAGGGCACGCTGGGGAAGATTGGGCTTATTATGGCGCAGTTGATGCAGCAAAAGTATGGCGCGAATCCAAAAGACATACTCGCTGGCGTGGGACCGGGGATATGCGCAACTTGTTTTGAAGTGGACGAAGAGCTGGGCGCCCGGTTTCAGGCGGGGTTCCCTGATATTTCCTGCGTATTGCCCGGGAAACCCGGGAAAGCGCAGATCGACCTTCCGCTTGCCGCGGCAGCGCAGTTCATTGAGGCAGGAATACTTCCCGAAAACATTTCCCTGATGGACGCCTGCACCTACGAGGACCCGGAGCGGCTGTATTCCCACCGGCGGGACCGGGGGCAGACGGGCGGCATGGCGGCGTTTTTGCAACTGCTTTCCCCCGAAAAAGACGCATTTTTGCAGAGCCCGCCCAAGCCTTCCTTTGTGTGAGCAAGGAGTATTGATATGGACTTCGGTATCATCGGCGGGGCAGACGGGCCGACCGCCATATTTGTTTCCGGCCCTGCTATTAGGGATATCCTGCTTGGCGCGGCGCTTGTTTTGCTGATTGCCGGGCTAATTATCTATGCTGTAAAACGGAAGCAGACAAAATGAAAATCGGCGTTTTTCAGTTCGCGGGCAGCGGGGATATACAAGCAAATTGCCGGGCTGTCATCCGCGGCATGCGGCTTGCCGCCGATGCGGGGGTGCGGCTTCTGGTTTTTCAGGAGTGCGCCCTGTGCGGTTACCCGCCGGTCGAAACGGATATCGAAGCCATCGATTACGCTGCTCTTGAAACTTGCCTCGATGAAATCAAGGCGCAGACAGCAGCGCTGGGGCTGTATATAGCGCTGGGAACCATCCAAAAAGAAGCGGACAACCGGTACAATTCCATACTGCTGCTTTCCCCGAAAGGAACCGCTATCGGCAGCTACAGCAAACGCGCGCTGTGGGGCTGGGATATTGAGAACTTTCAAAAAGGCGCCTCTTTGGGCGTATTTGAAATAGAGGGCGTCAAAGTCGGCTTCCGCATCTGCTTTGAGGTACGCTTTCCGGAATACTTCCGCGAGCTGTTGATACGGCAATGCGTTCTCTGCTTCGTGAGCTTCTGCGATGTTTCAGACGCTCTGTCGCAAGAGCGGTACGATACCATAAAGGCGCATCTCATCACCCGCGCGGTGGAGAATGCGTTTCCCATCGTATCCGTCAACAGCTGCTCCCATTTCCAGACTGCGCCCACCGCTGTGTTCGATGAAAACGGCTGCGTTATAAAAGAGGCCCCTCTCAATGAAGAATGCCTGCTGGTGTATGAGTTCGAAAAGCCGATGCTCGGCTACGGGGCAAAGGGACGGGTTCAGATTTCAAAAGAACTTCTAGGCATATAAAAATGGCGGCCGAATGGCCGCCACTTTCTATACTCGAAACTCTTATTTCCCGCTGCCGCCCAACCCCGCCAAATACCCCAAAACGATCGCCTTGGATTTTTGCGCCGCGAGCGATACAAACTGCGCGTATTCCATATGCGAGTCGTCGTCCTCGCCGTCCGAAATAGCGCGCACCACGCAGAACGGAACGTCGTTGATAAAGCACACCTGCCCGATGCTGCCGCCCTCCATTTCGTTCGCAAGCGCGGAAAACCGCTCGCGGATCACCGCAGCCTCGGCGCGGCTGCCGATAAAGCGGTCCCCGGTGGCGATGACGCCGCGGTGGACGTTGGTATCTGAAAGCTGCTGCGCCGCGCGGTACAGCGCATCCGCAAGGGAGCGTTCGCTCGGGAACTCGACGCGGTTCACGCCGGAAACAAAACCGATGGGGTCGCCCACGGCGGAGGTATCCACATCGTACTGCACTACGGCGTCCGCAATGACGATATCGCCGATGCCGACGCCCTTAACTAGCCCGCCCGCGACGCCGGTGTTGATAACGGCGGCAGGGTGAAATTTTAATATCATGGTCTGCGTGCACATGGCGGCGTTGACCTTCCCCACCCCGCTTTTTGCAAGCACCACGCTTTGCCCGCCGAGCAGCCCACTGTAAAACGCCATGCCGCTGACGATTTCCTCTTTATAATCCGTAAGCGCCTGCCTGAGATCGTCGATCTCCACCGTCATGGCGCCGATAATGCCAATCAAATCCTGACCCATCCTTAGCCGCTCCTTATGACTTCTATTACTCCGGGTAGCGCATGCGCTCCGAAGTAATATTCGATAAGACTTCAAGATACTTTCTTGCGTGGTATTTCGCCATGGAGAGGTTCATATCCAGGTAATTGCCGCAGTCGCGCGCGCTTGCGCCGGGAATCTCATCCGTGAAGCCTATGATAAATTCCAGCATGTCTTTCAACAGCTCCAGAATGTCCTCCGGCTCCAGTTCGCCTTTTAAAATCAGATAAAACCCCGTGCGGCAGCCCATGGGCCCGAAGTAAATGATATTCTCGCCCCAGTCCGCATGGTTTCTTAAATACGTCGCCGCCAGATGCTCGATAACATGTATAGGCGCGGTATCCAGCACCGGCTCCTCGTTGGGGTGAGTGAACCGAAGATCAAACGTGGTGAGTACGCCGCCATTTAAAGTATCCCGCCGGGAGACATACACGCCGGGCGCCAGCCGCAAATGGTCCACCGTAAAACTTGGTATCTTTTTCATTAACCCGTTATCGCAACCCTTTCCTTATGTACCTCTCTATTGTATCATATCACATCATGCCTGCATATTCATCCAGGCAGTGAGCTCCGCCACGATACGGTCCCGCTCTTCCCTCCGGCCGTTTTCGGCATGAAAGCGGATACCGGGGCCGATGGTGAGCGTGCGCTTGCCTTTGTTCGCGTATACCGGGTAAAACGTGGTGCAGTGGCCCGTGCGCTTATAGTACTCCGCACCGATGGACGCAAAGCCGGAATAAAAATCCGATACGCCCTGCTGTTTGTAGTTTTCCTCGCCCGGATTTTCCGGGAACAGCAGGATGTTATCTTCATATTCCATGGCGTCCACCGTCAGGCGCATGGTGTTGACGACTTCCCGCGCCGTGCCCCGATATACGGGAATGGGATCGAGCGATTGCAGCACGAACAGTATGAAGGGCGCGAACATGTGCGGCAGCCGCGCGCGCAGCTTCTCAGGCATTATCCGAAACACATTGTTGACCCCGTTTTTCAGCTGCGCGGCGATGATATCACGATCCAGCATACCGGAAATGATCCAGGAGCGGAAATAGAACGGCAGGTACAGGTTGGTAATGAGGGGTCCGTAAATTTCCAGATGGTTGCCCACAAACACCACCGGGCCGTGTTCCGTGTCCACATGTTCCTTTCCGATTACGCGGCAGGGCATCAGCGGCCGGATGATGGCGCGCACAATATCGGGCGCGATACGGCGTGATTGCTGAATGAGCTTCATCTGCAGGCGGGTTTTGAGTGCGTCGTTCACATTGCCCGCGCGCTGCTGCGCCCGGTAGTGGGCAAGCTTCTGCGCGTAGTCTTTGTTAAGCGGCTGCATCAGCGCATAGAGGAGCGCCGCCAATATCCCCGCGATGGGCCAGAATCGCATGGAACCCAGCAGAAACTGTACGAAAGGAAGCTCCTGCCATGGGTCCGCCCTGCCTTCCGAGACAAACGTTACAACGGTAAGCAGGAATACAAAGAGCAGTGTGGAAAGCGTGAGACTCCATTCCACAACCGCCTGCGTGTTTTCGCGGTAGCCTGATAGCTCCTCCGGCTTCATGTTCAGCTCCAGCACGGCCCGCATATCGTACCCCATGGAAAGTATGATAGAGAGCATGCAAGCTAAGCCCGTCCCCCAGAGCAAGTAGGACACGATGCTAAGAACGCCGGGGAACCAGTTAAAATACCCTCCGATAATCGCAAGCAGCAGCAGTGCCGCCCCGGCGGCAAACACCGAGGGCTTGTTGAACTGTGCAAAATCCCTGCGGCGGATTAGCTTCAGTATCATGACCGTCATGCCGCCAACCAGGATGAGCCATACCGCAAGGTCCCAAAACAGCCCGGTCATGGCGCTGCCCGGGCGGATGCGCGTGGAACAGATATAGGTTAGAAGGGCGAGGTTTAAAGAGACCACCGCGTTTGACGTCATGCGGTTGTAGATGCGGTAGGAAGAAACGCCAAACAGTTTATCCGCTCCAGCAGAAAACTGCGCAGCCTTCTGCTGAGGCTCCGCCACCTGGTATGCAAACAGGGCGACGCCCGTCGCCGCGACCATGGCCATGATTTCAAGGAACGCGTCCGCCGGAATATTATCCGCCGCCGCTAGCGCCACCGCTGCGCTCAACAGCACATGCGCAAGCAGCAGCAATACGGCGCGCAGCGCCCCCCGGCTTTGTAACCTTCGCGAAAGAAATGCGGTAACGCCCTGGCGGATCAGCAGCAGTATGATGCATATAAGCAGCGCGTAAAACTGCGCATGGCCGGTTACCGCAGGGTAGACCAAGAACAGGCTAACGCATAGAAGCGCCGCAAGCACAAACAGCGCGGCGCCCCGGGCGTGTATGGCCGCAGGCAGCCGGGCGCTGTTGCTTTTACTGAACATTCGGGCGAATACCACCAATACCTGCCCGGCAAGGTAGAGTGCTGCGCCCAATACCGCGTTGCCTAAAAGCTGTTCGCTCAGGCAGCTTGCAATATAGAGATGAAAGGCGTCGGTCAGCTTATGGAACGCCACGCCGCGCAGCGCCCGTACTTGCCCGCCTTCTGCAACCTGTTCAGCCATCGTATTCCTTTGCGCGCTCCTCTTTGCGCAGAACGCGCAGCACGCCTTCCGCCAAGGCGCGCAGTTCGTCTTCCCCCGGATAGACGCGCACGGGCGCAATCAGGCTCACGCGGTTTTTGATGGCCCCGGTAAACCGGTTGCTGTAGGCAAGCCCGCCCGTCAATACGATGGCGTCCACCCTGCCTTCGAGCACGGCGACCATTGCGCCGATCTCCTTGGAAACCTGGTAGGCCATGGACTCGAGCACAAGCGCCGCGTAGTCGTCCCCTTCCTTGATCAGGCGCTCGCAGGCGCGCAGATCGTTGGTGCCAAGGTACGCGCCCATGCCGCCGCCGCGCGTGACACGGTCTATGAGTTCCTTCTCCGTATAAGCGCCGGAGAAGCACATGCGGATCAGCGGCTCCGCGGGAATGCCGCCGGTACGTTCCGGGCTAAACGGGCCTTCGCCCGCAAGGCCGTCGTTGACGTCGACCACGCGCCCGTACCGGTGCGCGCCCACCGTGATGCCGCCGCCCATGTGGGCGACGATCAGCCTGCAATCCTCATACTGGCGGCCCATTTCCTTTGCGCAGCGCCGCGCCACCGCCTTCTGGTTGAGCGCATGGAACACGCTGCGCCGCTCGATTCCCGGCATGCCGGTCAGCTTGGCGTAAGGGTCCATTTCGTCCACCACCACAGGGTCCACGACATACGCGCTTTTTCCCACCTTGGCCGCAAGCTCCGCCGCCATAATGCCGCCCAAAGAGGACGCATGGGTGGCGGCAGAAGAACGGATAAGATCGTCAAGCATCCGCTTGTTTACAAGATATACGCCGCTGTCAATCGGCTCCACCAGCCCGCCGCGGCCCACGATGGCGTCGAACATGGAAAGCCCGTATCCCATTTCATGAAGCGTACGCTCGATAAATTGAAGGCGCATGTCCTTTTGATCCACAATGGACGGGAATTTTTCCAGCTCCCCCTTCGTATGCCGCGCGATCTCCTCGTGCCGCATGGTCTCGTTTTCAAATATGCCAATTTTGGTAGAGGTGGAGCCGGGATTGATCACAAGCAGGCGGTAAAGCTTCTCTTCGCTCATAGACGTTCTCCTTTTCATTCGCGTCAGGTACTATCATTCTTTTTCCAGCGTAATCGCGCCCGTACGGGCGGATTCCACTTCGCCCGCACCTCTTAGCGCTTCTAAAAACGCGTCGAGCGTCTTAGGCCCTTCCGCAAGCTGCAACAGCAGTACGCCGTTTTCATTTGTGATGATCTGCGCCATGAACCGCTCCGCAACCGCCCGAACTTCGGGCGTATCCCCCGCGCGGGCCACGGCAAGCTCCCGGCAGATGCAGCGTTTTTCATCATACGCGCTCACATGCCGCACGCAGGCCAGGCGGGAAAGCCGGTTCACGACGCTCGGAAGCGTGGCATCAAAGCATTGCAGCGCAAGCGTTATTCTGGATATGGAAGGGTCCGCGGTCTCCTCCGCAGAGAGACTTTTGATGTTCCAGCCTTCCCTGCGGATCTGGGCGGTGATTCTGGTGAGCACGCCAAACTCGTTGTCCACCGTAAGTGTGAGGATATGCGCTTCTCTTGCGGGCATAGCGAGTCCCTCCTAATGCGTCTTGTTCAAAGTCCATTATACAACATTCTTCCATATAGGAAGAATATAAAATATCCGTGAAACCAGCCCTGCCTGATTTGACATATCCACGGGAATGATAGTACAATCAGCGAAGAACCGCCCTTTAAAAAGGCGGAAAGGTGAGGAAACATCGATGAAACGAATTACAATATTGGCCCTGTGCCTACTGCTCGTTTTAGGCGTGGTAGCCTGCGCAAAGGACCCCGGCAATACGGTAATCGCCACCGTCAACAAAAAAGACATCCTGCAGCAGGATTTTGAAGCGCCCTTCAATATGTATTTTGCCCAGTACAGCCAGGCGGGGTACGATATGTCGAACGCCGAAAACCTGAAGGCGCTGCAGGACAGCGTATTCAATGCGCTCGTCCGTACCGAGGTGATCTACCAGCAGGCGGGTGCGCAGGGATTTACGCTGACCGATGAGGAAAAGACCAATGTCGCCAATGACGCGCAGGCTCAATACGACGCCTTACTTTCCTCCTATGTGCAGCAGGCCCAGGCGGAGGGATCGGACAACGCAGATGCTTTGGGCAACCAGAATTTCGTGGCCGCGCTCAAGGCAGAAGGCTTTACGACGCAATCGTTTCGAAGCGGGCTGGAACAGGATATGGAAAAGTCCGCTCTTGCCGTCAAGCTGGAGGAAAAGGTAAAATCCACTGTGACGCTCTCGGAGGAAGATGCCAAAGCCCGCTATGAAACGGAGCTCAATGATCAGCGGGCGGCTTATACGGAAAATTCCTCCGCGTTCGAAACCGCACAAAGCGCCTATGAGGCGGGCACAGGGGCGATGCCTTTGTATGTGCCCGAAGGATTTGTGCGCGTCAAGCACATCTTAGTTACGGACGAGGCCACAGCGAACGATTTGGTCAAGCGTATTGACGCGGGCGAGGACTTTGACGCGCTGATGGCGGAATACGGCACCGACCCCGGCATGCAGGCCGAGCCCAATAAGTCTTTAGGCTACCTGCTGGGCGCAAACACCAGCTTTGTGCCGGAGTTTAAGGCCGCGGGCCTTGCGCTTGCAAACGTGGGCGACCATTCCGCGCCCGTCAAAAGCCAGTTTGGCTACCACATCATCAAGCTTGTGGAAAAGCTCCAAAGCGGAGACCTCGCGTTTGAAACCATAAAAGCCGACTATATGGCCCGCGCGCTGCAAATACTCCAGCAGGAAGCATACGAAAAAGAAGTGGAGCGCTGGACGGAGGAATCGGATATCGTCAGTTACATCGGCCGTATCCGCACCTTAGGCACCGCTACCCCCACCCCGTAACCGGCTGAGAATCTTATGCGACAGCTGCAAACCGGCGTATACCGGCTGTATGATACAATATCCGGCCAAAGCTTTGTGGGATTTAGCCGCAACCTTGAAGGAATAAAGAAACGGCTGCTGTTTGAATGCAGGCTTAACGCCTGCCCGTATACCGCGCTGCAGCGGGCGTATACCGAATGCGGCGGCCTGACCTTTGAAGTGCTCGAAACTTACGAGCCCGGCTCGGGCATGACCGATGAAGAGCTGGACGCGCATTTGACCGCGTTTATGGTCCGTTATCAGCAAATTTACAACGCAAAACCCATCCAATGATACTTTTCTCAAATTAAAACGCGGACAAATATTTGTCCACGGCTAAGGAAAATAGTATCTACTAATCCGCTTTAGCGGAATGAATGAGATGCGGATTAGTATGACAACCTTTTTGGGACTTCAACATACTTCCCCCTGTGTGCGAATAAGTATTGTAAAAACGCGCAACGGGGGGAATCTTATGTTACACAAAAAACGCTATGCGCCGGCGGTACTCGCGTTGTGCTTGCTG
>JAEYHP010000109.1 GCA_023409435.1 Bacillota bacterium
GGCATGGGGCCGTCGGCCGCGGAAACCACCAGGATCGCGCCGTCCATCTGTGCGGCGCCGGTGATCATGTTCTTAACATAGTCCGCGTGACCCGGGCAGTCCACGTGCGCATAGTGGCGGGCAGCCGTCTGATACTCTACGTGCGCGGTGTTGATCGTGATGCCGCGCGCCTTCTCTTCGGGCGCCTTGTCGATTTCGTCATAACGCATTGCAGCCGCGTTGCCGGACTGCGCAAGCGCCATCGTGATGGCCGCCGTCAGGGTCGTCTTGCCGTGGTCAACGTGGCCGATGGTGCCGATGTTTACGTGCGGTTTCGTACGCTCGAATTTTGCCTTTGCCATTACAAATATTCCTCCTCTTTTGTTGTGCCGCACATGCGCGCAATTTGTCGCGCTGTGCCTAGACTTTACCCGCCGCGAAATATTTGTAACGGCGCCGGGCTTCTTTCAAAAGCTATCCTTGCTGGAGCGGGTGATGGGAATCGAACCCACGTGACCAGCTTGGGAAGCTGGAGCTCTGCCATTGAGCTACACCCGCGCATGAGGATAGCGTTATTATTTTAATCTGCGGGTACCCATTTGTCAAGCCATTATGCGGCTTTCTGGGCACGAAACGCATTGGAAGAAAACAAAGCGCGAAAGCGCGTTTTAAGCGGTGTCTTTCCTTGTCGAAAAGTGGCGCGCCGCGATATTGCGGTTTCAACGCGGTCATAAGGTCGCTTAGCGATTCTTCGGGTTTGCGTTATAGGCAAGCCAAAGCGGGCGTATACTAAAAACAGGCGCCGGCCTGCAGGCTCTTTGTTACGCGCACGCCGCTTGATTACAAAGCGCGTACGTTGCAGGCGGGCGCCGTCGAAAAAATCAAGCCGCTGGTCTTTCGGACTGCCAGCGGTTTTTTCTTTATGCTTTGTGAAGTCGGCTGTGACGCTATTTGGGTTCGGATCTCGTGGTGCTGTAGGTTTCGGTGGTTGTGCCCGCTTCACCCTGGCGGGTTATGACAAAGGAAGAAACCGTTACGTCCTCCCGCTCAGAGTATGTCGTAACGGCGGTGCATTCCGTTTTTACCATGACGTCCGCGCTCAATTCCATTGTGATGGAATGTTCCGCCAGGACGTTGTCCATCCGGCTGTAAGAGGAGGACGTGTAGACCATCCCTTCAGAATTGGAAAACGTCACGCCACAGTCGGAATAAGCGGGGTCGTCCGTGGTCCCCAAAAAGTCAAAAAAAGCCTCGGAGAGCTCCTCGCTCCCCGGGACTTTTGAGTCGTTGCCTATGGTGAGCGTGTTTGTTTGAAGCGCAGACAGCGTTTCGTGCGCAATGCGCACGTTCTCCTCCTCTTGCAAGAACGCCGTTCCCGCCTGATATAGGGTTTTCGCTGCGGCAGCGGTACCGGTCTCGGCGGCGGTGGGCTGCGCCCCGGGCCCTATGGGGATCGTTTCCCGCTCTACGGGCTTGTATTCTTCGGTAATCACCGAGTCCTCTTCTATGGTGACGATCTCATCGTCCGCCGGCGCGGGTACAGCTTTAGATACATTTTCCGCCTGCGGGCCCGCCAATGCGGTTTGTACGCCTTGCGCGGCGGCATTATTGAAAATACCTTTAGTGGCGAACAGGGCGATGCCGAACAGCAAAACAATCCCGCCAAACAGGGAGATCAATTTGGTGAATTGCTTCATTGCGCGTCGCCTCGCTTACCTTTCGTTTGTACTCAGCATAGCACCGCACTGCTTCAATTCATCCTCAGACCGGTCCCATCTCAGCCTCATTTTCAATATTTTTTATCGCTAGATAAGTATTTCCAGATTATTTGGCGGAGGCGTATGCCTGAATCTCGCGAAGCCGCTCGATAATGGGCAGATGCTGTGTGCATAGCCCCTCGCACTGTCCGCACGCGATGCAGTCAGCCGCTGTGTCCGGCTTAAGCGCCCAGTGGTTCTGCAAACGGGAGGTTGGGTTCCGGCTGATCAGGATTTTCTGGTTGTACGCGTCCATGAACTTGGGGATGGGGATGTTAACCGGGCAGCTGTCGCAGTAGCCGCAGCCCGTACACAGCGCATTTTCGCCGCCGCCGGACGCGGGCAGCAGCGCGGTCTGCACATCGGCAGGGCGTTCTTCGAGCCCTTCCGCCGCGAAAATCGCCTCGTTCACCTGCTGCTTGGTACTGATCCCGTTAAGGGTTACGGAAACCTCCCGGTGCCCCGCCACAAAACGCAAAGCTCCCTGCGCAGCGTTATACGGCGTACCCTCGGTGAGGTGGGAAAACAGCTGCGGGCTTGCCGGGATCACGCCGCCGCCCAGCGGGTTCATGACCACCACGCCCGTGTTGTGTGCATGCGCAGCCGTAAGTCCACTCATGCGGTAGCGGTAATTGAGCGCGTTGTAGCCGATCAGCATGCCTTCAAACAGGCCTTCGCCGATCACCTGCGCCAAATCGTTCCCCGGCATATGGGAGGAGAATACGATATGGCGGATCATGCCCTGCTCCTTGGCTTTCAGAAAATACCCATAAAGCGCGTCGCACTGTTTCCGGTATTGCGTGAGGGAGAGCATACACCACAGATGGTAGAAATCGATCGTATCCAACCGCAGCCGCTTCAGGCTCGTTTCCAACCTTCTGAAAAAGCCCGCTTCCGTCGCCGGGTTGTCGATCTGGTAAAAGTTCGTCTTGGTGCTGATAAAATAGCTGTCCCTGGGAAGCGTGCTTAACGCCAGCCCCATGATGGTTTCGCTTTTGTCGTCGCAATAGCCGGGCGCGGTATCGAAATAATTAATTCCCTTTTTGTGCGCATAGCGGACGACCTCGGCGCACGCTTCCAGGTTGTTATTTTTCACATCTTCATCCAAAAAACGCATGCCGCCAAAGCCTATGGCGGACACGCGGCATCCGGTCGCTCCGTATTCCTTGTAATACATGTTGCCTCCTGCAGCGTTTGCTTTTTAATGGGTATGGGTTATAATAAGTCTAGCATACGCCTGCGCATAAGAAAAGGCTTATGGCAGGCACATGGCGGCGGAAGTAACGCCGCGGGGGGAGGACAAATTGGATCCTGTTGTACTGTTCAAGCTTTCTTACGGATTGTATGTGATCGGCGTAATGGATGGCGATACGCCGCAGGGATGCATCGCGAATACGGTGTTCCAGGTCACGGCGGAAGGCATGATCGCCGTGAGCATGAGCAAGAACAACCATACGCACAAGCTGATGCGGGATACGGGCCGGTTTTCCGTTTCTATACTCACGGAAGCCACGCCGCCTAAGACCATCGGCAGGTTCGGATATTCTTCCGGCGCGAACGTCAATAAGTTTGACGGCTTGGAGTATACCCTCTATGATGGGCTCCCCATGCTCAAGGCGGAATGCGCGGGATACCTGTTCTGTGACATCGTGGGCAGCCACGATGTGGAAACGCACACCGTGTTCTTTGCCAATGTATACGACGGCTGCATGGATGAAGGGTGCGCGGAAAAAGGGCTGCCCGTCATGACGTACGACTATTACCATAAAGTCGTCAAGGGGAAAGCGCCCAAGAACGCGCCGACCTATCAGGCGGCGGCAAAATAAATTTGCTGGTAAAGTCACAGGGCTCCTGCGGTCTGCTCATCTAGCAAATCTTTTTCCAGGGATGGGTTCTTAGGGGCTTTCCGAAGGAAAGCGGGTTCGATGGCCTTCGGCGGGATACGCCTCGGCACTAGGCCTGCGGGCCGTCGCCGTAGGGCAGAAACCGATCCTGCGAATCGGTTTCAGAACCCCGGGTTCCTCTTCCTGTGGCCCTAAGCGGGAGTTTGGGAGCCAAGCTGAGCGCCGCCAGTGGCGGAGAAAGCGAAGCGAAAGCTCAGTGCGCAAGGGAGTGCAAGCCCGTTAAGGATTGCACGACCATTGCAAACCGTGGGTCCGTCAGGCAGAGCCCTCAACGTAACCCCCTTTGTTAGCAGTTCGCAGGGCTTTCTGCGGTAATATAAGGCGTTGACAAGAGCAATGGCATTGCTTCCTTTTTCAGAGAGCCGGTGGCGGGTGAAAACCGGTAAGGTACAATGTCTGTCCACTTTTTGAGCCGTTGGCGTCAAATGCCAAAGGGTATGCCCTTTATCGCATAATCGAGTGGCCGGATAAAGTTCCGGCAATTTGGGTGGCAACGCGGAAAATTTTCGTCCCAATCCTTTGTTTTGCATTGGATCGGGGCGCTTTTTTATGAAAAACGAGCAGTAAAAGGAGAAGACAAATGCTTGATATCAAGTTCGTGCGGACAAGCCCGGAAACCGTCCGGGAAAACATCAAAAAGAAGTTTCAGGACCACAAGCTCCCCCTGTTGGATGAGGTGCTGGAGCTGGACCGGGAATACCGGGACGTCAAAGTACGGTGTGACAGCTTGCGCAACCAGCGCAACGTATTGAGCAAGCAGATAGGCTCGCTTATGGCCAAGGGCGAACGGCAGGAGGCCGAACGCGTCAAGGCCGACGTTTCCGCAATCGGCCAGGAGTTGACGGACCTGGGCGTGCGGGAAGGGGAACTTGAGTTGGCTATCCGAGAGCGGATGCTTACGCTGCCCAACATCATCGACCCGACCGTGCCCATAGGGAAAGACGACAGCGAAAACGTGGAATTGGAGCGCTTTGGCGAGCCGAAAGTCCCGGATTTTGAAATCCCTTACCATATCGATATTATGGAGCGCCTGAACGGCGTGGATCTCGACAGCGCGAGAAAGACCAGCGGCAACGGCTTTTATTACTTCAAGGGCGATATCGCGCGGCTGCATTCCGCCATACTGACCTATGCGCGGGATTTCATGATTGAGAAAGGCTTTACTTACTGCATCCCGCCCTTTATGATCCGCAGCAATGTGGTGACGGGCGTAATGAGCTTTTCCGAAATGGAAAACATGATGTACAAAATCGAAGGCGAAGACCTTTATTTGATCGGAACCAGCGAGCATTCCATGATCGGCAAGTTCATCGATACCACGCTTGAAGAAGCCGAGCTTCCGCAGACGCTCACCAGCTATTCTCCCTGCTTCCGCAAGGAGGTCGGCGCCCACGGCATCGAGGAGCGCGGCGTCTACCGCATCCACCAGTTTGAAAAACAGGAGATGGTCGTCATCTGCAAGCCGCAGGACAGCGCTACATGGTTCGAAAAAATGTATGAATATACGGTCGAATTTTTCCGTATGCTGGATATCCCCGTGCGCACGCTGGAATGCTGCTCCGGCGACCTTGCGGACCTCAAGGTAAAAAGTGTGGACGTGGAAGCCTGGTCCCCCCGCCAGAAAAAGTATTTCGAGGTGGGCAGCTGCTCCAACCTTGGCGACGCGCAGGCTCGGCGCCTGGGCATCCGCGTCAAGAACAAGGAGGAAGGCAACTACTTCGCGCATACGCTCAACAACACCGTCGTCGCCCCGCCTCGCATGCTGATCGCGTTTCTCGAAAACAATTTGAATGAAGACGGCACGGTAAGCATCCCCACTCCGCTTCGGATGTATATGGGCGGGAAAACGGTAATTTCTTAAAAACAGGGAACAAAGCAAAGGCGGGCACAAGCCCGCCTTTGGTATATATACGGTTTTTTTCAGGAGCTTGATCATGCAACAACATGGATATTAAGAAGAAGGTGGGTTGAAAGATTATGATTTCATGGTAGGATAAGGAATATCGCTTTCGCCATAGTTTGAGATTGTTTAATAAGGTAATTCGGAAAGGATATGTAGTGAAAACCAGAACAGCTTTAATCATGATTTCTATTATGAATATTGTCGGAGGTATCATTTTTAATCTCCGTGGATTCATGAATGATTATTGGCCGGTCACTTTTAAAAATGTGATTGTTACACTGATATATGTTGCTGTTTGGATAATCATTTTTAGAACTGCCATAAAAAACGAATATTTTGGAGTGATAAAGGTGTATTCCGTGTTCTGGCGCATAACATGTATTCTTGCGCTTGTTACCATTATGATTAAGGTTACAGGTATAAATGCCGATGGGGCGACACTGTTTATAATTCCATTTTTAAGCCAATGGTACGGGATAAGGTATTTCATCGAAAATTCTGGGGTTGTTTCCGGCATGATAACAATCATATCATTGTTCATTTTAGCAAGTACTTATCTCTTATCAAAACGCAAAAGAAATAAGCAGGTTTAGAACGCCAGATACGAAAAAAGACGGCGGGCATATGCCCGCCGTTTCAGAGTGCTTAGCTTTCTAAAAGCCGTACCGCTTCCTCCAGCGCCACGACTTTGGCGTACCGGTTGTTCCAAATTTTAAAGTTGTAGTATTCGTACAGCTTTTCACCAGATAAATATTCATTATCGAACGTGGTGTTCGTTCCTTCCGGAACGATAACACTGTACTCCAGGTCAAACGCGCTTCGCAGTGTGGCGTCGATGCAATACTCCGTCTGCATGCCTGTGAGAAGTATGGTATCCACCTGTTTGCTGTCGAGATAGCTTTTCAGATCGGTCTTATGGAACGCGCTGTTGTAACGCTTGTCTACAATGAATTCGCCTTCTTTGGGCGCGATGGCCCCGTATATCTGCCAGCCGTCCGTACCGTATTCAAATTCCGTGCCCGGCCCGTCGTCGTGGCGGACATAGACGACTTCTTTTCGATGACTCCTTGCGGTGTCAAGGAGCTTTTGGATGTTTTCTATAACGCGCCGCTCCTGAAACGGGTGCTCGCTGACCAGCGCGTTCTGCACGTCCACCACCAATAAAACGATGTTCCCCATATCCTCATCCCTTTCATAAGAAAACTAAATTATTCATTCCTTAGAGGCATTGCTATGAAAGCAGCACTTTATAAATGCATTTCCTGCGGTCGCCTTTTTTGTACATTTCGTTATCGGAGGGAAGATCTACTATGGCTTCCAGCACGCCGCCCACATATTCGCAGGTCTTGCGGGAAGCGATGTTTTCCGGGTTGCAGGTGATGTAGAGGTACTCCAGACCATGCAGCTTTGCCAGCGCAAAAAGCAGCAGGCAGGCTTTGCCCGCGTAATGGCGGCCCCGGTATTCCTCCTGCACGGAATAGCCGATGTTGCCGCCGTAGTATAGATTTTCCGTATGGCCGATGCGCAGGTCGCACCGGCCCATGACCCTGCCGGTGCGCGCCGAACAGATATCAAAATAGTAGGCGGGGACATACCCTTTTTCATGGTCCGCGGGGGCTGTTTTATGCAGGCGAAGGATAATCTCGTCGTTGCGCAGGAACTTGGTGTCAAAAAACATGTCCGCTCCTCCTCGTTTGAATATCGGAAAGGCTCCGTTCCAATTGAATGGAATGCGGAGCCTGAAAGGTATGACCTCCGGACGCCGTGTCATTCGATCACGTTCGCGCCCATGTACGGTACGAGCACCTTGGGGATTTTTATGCTGCCGTCCGGCTGCTGGTAGTTTTCCAATATGGCCGCCACGGTGCGCCCCACCGCCACGCCGGAGCCGTTGAGCGTATGTAAGAGTTCGGGCTTGCTCTTTAAGTCCCTGCGGAAGCGGATGTTGGCGCGGCGGGCCTGGAAATCCTCAAAATTGGAGCAGGAGCTGATCTCCACATACCGCCCGTAGCTGGGCATCCATACCTCTATATCGTACGTCTTGGCGGAAGAAAAGCCCAGGTCGCCGGTAGAAAGCGCCACCACGCGGTAGGGGATGCCGAGCCGCTGCAGAACAAGCTCCGCGTCCAGAGTTAGCTTTTCAAGCTCTTCGTAGGACTCCTCCGGCTTTGTGAACTTCACAAGCTCCACCTTGTTGAACTGGTGCTGGCGGATTAATCCCCGCGTATCCCGCCCGGCGCTGCCTGCCTCCGCGCGGAAGCACGCGCTGTACGCGCAGTATTTGATGGGAAGCTCCGCAGCGTCGAGTATGCTGTCACGGAACATGTTGGTCACGGGCACCTCCGCGGTGGGGATGAGGAAATATTCCGTACCCTCCACCTTGAACGCGTCCTCCTCAAACTTTGGGAGCTGACCCGTTCCCGTCATGCTCGCCCGGTTGACCATGAACGGCGGGAACACCTCGGTATACCCGCTTTCGCAGGTGTGCGTATCCAGATAAAAGTTGATGACTGCGCGCTCCAGGCGTGCCCCCAGCCCTTTATAAAACGTAAAGCGTGCGCCCGTCACCTTCCCCGCTGTGGCCGGGTCCAGTATTTTCAACTGCTCGCCCAATTCCCAATGCGGCTTAGGCTCGAACGAAAACTTCGGGGGGTCGCCGTACTTGCGCACCTCCACATTTTCTTTGTTATCCGCACCCACCGGCACGCTTTCATGCGGGATGTTGGGGATGGAATAGAGAAACGCTTCCATCTTTTCATCAAGCGCCGCGATCTCGGCGTCCAGCTCCTTGATTCTGGCTGCGGCCTCTTTCATTTCCTCCATCAACGCGTCCGTGCTTTCCCTCGCGCGCTTTAATTGCGGGATCTGCGCGCTCACGGCGTTACGGCGCGCCTTTAGGGCTTCCGCCTCCGCCATCAACTTCCTTCTGGCGGCATCCGTCTCCAAAAAGGCGGACACGTCCGCGCCCTTATTCCGGCGGTTCTTCATGGCGGTCAAAAGCGCTTCGGGGTTTTCACGGATTCGTTTGATGTCCAGCATGGAAGGGGTGCCTCCTTTATGCTAAGCAGATTGTATGTGAAGAGTATGGCGGGGTACGTTACTTTTCTTTCACGAGAAAGAAAAATAACAAAAGAAAGCGGAAATATATTCCCGCATCGTTTTCTTTTGTGAAAAGAAGATTTTGCTCCTCTTTACATCCGCTCGGGCGCTGCGAGCCCTACCAGGAACAGGCCGGTGGAAATCACGCTTTTCGCGGCGGCGGTCAAAGCGAGCCGCGCTTTTTGCACCTGTGCCTCTTCGCCTATGATGCGCTGCTCGTAATAGAACTTGTTGTAGGCCTGGCACACGGCGACGACGGCGCGGGAAACAAGATACGGCTCGTTCTTTTGCGCGGCCTCGCGCACGGCGCGGGGGAAGTCCCCCATGGCGCGGATCACGCGCATGGCGTCTTCGTCGGAAAGCAGGCTGTAATCCAATTCTTCGGGGATATCGAAAACATTCGCCTTGCGCAGAACCGCGCAGCAGCGCGCATGGGTGTACTGCACATAGGGGCCGGTTTCGCCTTCAAAGTTGAGCGCCTTGTCCCAGCTGAATACCACATCCTTGATGCGGTTGTTGTAAAGCGCGTTCCAGACCACGGCGCCCACGCCCACCTGGCGGGCAACGGCGGGCTTGTCCTGTAAATCGGGCGTCTTTTCTGTGATGATCTCCAACGTCTTTTCAATGGCGGCGTTTAAAACGTCCTCCAAAAAGAGCACCTTGCCGCGGCGGGTGGAAAGCGTGCCGTCCACCAGGCTGACCATGCCGAAGGAAACGTGCACAAGGTCCTTTGCCCAGGGGTAGCCCATCAGTTCCACCACCTTGAACCATTGCCTAAAATGTAAATCCTGCTGATAGGCCACCACGTACAGGCATTTTGCAAAATCATAGGTGTCCTTGCGGTAGAGCGCTGCGGCGATGTCACGGGTGGCATAAAGCGTCGCGCCGTCCGAGCGCAGCACGATGCAGGGCGGCATGCTGTAATCCGAAAGGTCCACCAGGTACGCGCCCTGATCGAGCTTCAGGAGATTCCGCTCCTCCAGCTCCTCGATGACGCGGCTCATTTTATCGTTATAAAAGCTTTCGCCTGCATAGCTGTCAAACGCGATGCCCAGCAGGTCGTATACGCGGCCCACTTCTTTGAGCGTAAGCGCCTTGAACCACTCGAAGAGGGAGAGTGCTTCCTCGTCGCTGTCCTCAATGCGCTTAAACCAGGCGCGCGCTTCGTCGTTGAGGCGGTCGTCCTTCTCCGCTTCGTCATGGAATTTTACGTAGAGGTCCAGCAGCGCCCGGATGGATTCCTGCTCCACCTGCGCGCGGTTGCCCCAACGCTTGTAGGCGACAATCAGCTTGCCAAACTGCGTGCCCCAATCGCCCAGGTGGTTGATGCCCACGCAGTTGTAGCCCAAATGCTGGTAAATGCGGTAAAGCGAATGGCCGATCACGGTGGAGCTTAAATGTCCGATATGGAACGGCTTTGCAATATTGATGGAGGAATAGTCGATGCAGATGTTGCGCTCCGCACCCTCCGTGCTGCCGCCGTAATTCTCATGCTGCTCGCGCACGGCTTCAAGCACCGCCTCGGCGTAGGCTTCAGGCTTGATAAAAAAATTGATATACCCGCCCACGGCTTCCGTACGGACCACAAAGGGGGGAAGCGTAAGCTTTTCGCAAAAGTCGGAGGCGATGGCAGGCGGCGCCTTGCGCAGGGCCTTGGAAAGTTTAAAACAGGGGAAGGCAAAGTCCCCCATGCTGCTGTCGGGGGGGATTTCAATCATGCTCTCCAGCTGTTGTGCGTCCATGCCGCTGCAGGCGGCTAAAGCTGCCGAGAGCTTTTGGGGAAACTCCATTTTGGATGACCTCACACTCTAAAAATCGTTCCTATAGTATACCAGATGCCGAACGAAAGCGCAAAAAATACGGGAGAAATGCTGTTAATCAACGATTTTTTACAAAATTCGGCAATATTCGGTTTGCGCATGTATGGAGCGATGTGATATGCTAAAACTGTAACAAGCTACAGCGGGTAGAGTATTCATTTGAGAACCGGGGAAATTTACAAATGAGGGAAATTCTTTAAATAAATTCGGTTTTTATTGCATACAATGGTATGTTATGCTATATCAAGTGTGATATAATAAACACAAGATGAGTGGCAGAAACGACGCGATCTACGAAAGGGTGGTCTGTCTTGGAAACAAAAGCGATACCCGTCAACCTTATGGAATCCCTGGTGGAAAGCAAGCTTGAGGAATTGATGCATCAGGAGGAAATGTGTTGCTGTGAACAGTGTCGCATGGACGTCATGGCTTTGGCGCTCAACAACCTGCCCGCTAAATATACCAGCAGCCTGAGCGGGGATATATTCACGCGCTTTCATGCAATGAGTACGCAGTTCCAGGCGGATATCACAGCCGCCGTACTCAAGGCCATCGCCGCCGTGCGCAGCAACCCGCGCCATCCGCAGGAAGTGGCTCATAAACAGACCTGTAGTAACTGAACTCGCCCTGACATAAAAATATATGCCCCCGCAGGAAATCCTGCGGGGGCATTATAGTCTTCTCCTGTTTCAAGTTATGGTGTCGCCGTGGGTTTGGGCGTATCCTCCGGCGTGGGGAACGTACCCTCTCTTTCGGGTGCGGGCGTTATCAGCGCCGCGGCTTCCTCTGCGGTAATGAAGGTGACGTCAGTTTCCTTCATGTAGCGCTGCAGCGAGCCGTTGTAAACGACATGCAGGTATCCATTGAGCGCGCGCAGGACCTTCACCAAATCGCCCTCCTTGAGTTTGACCTCGGAAAGGTCGGTCTCGGAGAGGGATTTATACAACTGCGCCTCGGGTACGCTTACCTTGGCCCACCGCATATTGTGCGGCCGGGGCGGTTCGCCCAGCGTGACAAGGTCTTCCTTGATATAGGCGGTTAAGCCTTCATAATGTACCATGTACCAGCCGTCCTTGAGGGACATCACGTCAAACGCCACATTCTCCCCCAGGATGTCGAGCACATCCGCTGAGGTAGCGGGTTCCGCGCGCAGGTTCACGCCTTCGCCGTTGCAGTAGCCCTTGGCGGGGAATGTAACGGGTGTGGGCGCGGGTACCGGCGTATAGGCCGGAGCTGCGACGGCCGCCGAGGACGGGGATGCAGGCGTAGCGCTGGGCGCGGGCTTTGGCGTGGCTTTGTCCACAGAGGCGGCGGGCTTACAGGCAAAGGCCGCAAACAAAAGCAGCAGGATGAGGATCAGGCAGGCAGTCTTTTTCACGTGCTCCACTCCTTAGAGTAAATTTGGCTTTTGTGGAAACTTGTTCTACAACCATAATACCCTTTTTTGTTAAAATGATACAAGCATGGCAATGCATCATTTTTGCAAAAAAATCACTGTATGAAAACGGGGCGCAAAGGCGAAGAACTTTTATAAAACACAGCGGGTTTCCCTAACCGGCAGGCTTGTCCGGGCACGACATTTGCGGTATAGTGGGAAAAGGAATTTCAGGAGGAAGTCATGGCGGAATATAGCGTATTTGATATTATCGGCCCCAGGATGACGGGGCCATCTAGTTCCCACACGGCGGGCGCGTGCCGCCTGTCTAACACCGCCCGGCGCATTGCGGGGGAAGATATTTTAGCCGTAGCGTTTACGCTCTATGGCTCTTTTGCAAAGACAGGCGCGGGTCACGGAACTGATAAGGCGCTCATCGCCGGGATATTGGGCATGCAGCCCGACGATCCGGGCATCATAAACGCATATGAGGCGGCGGAACAGGCAGGCGTGGGCGTTTCTTTTTCTTACAGCGAAGATACGCCGCACCATCCGAACACCGTGCGGATCCGTATCGCGGGTAAAAATGGTATTACAACCGAGGTGGTGGGCGAATCCATCGGCGGCGGCAATATCCGCATTGTAGAGATTAACGGGCTGGACGTGGAGCTTACGGGCGATTATCCCACGCTCATCATCCAATACCAGGATGTGCCGGGCGTTGTGGCCGTGGTAACGCATGTCTTAGCCCAGCACCATATCAACATTGCGTTTATGCGCGTATTCCGTCACGGGAAGGGCGCGGACGCGTACATGATTATTGAGACCGATCAGGCGGTCGACTACTCCACGCACAATCTCATTATGGGCCTTTCGGATGGCATTACAGCCGTCTATGCTGTATAAGGAGGGAGAAAGCATGGTGGACTTTCGCTCCGGTGTAGAACTTCTTTCCGTTTGTAAAGAGCGGGGCATTACCATTGCGGAGGCAATGCAGTTAAGGGAAGAGCATAGAAGCGAGCTTAACCGCACCCACATTCGCAAGGAAATGAAAAAGAATCTTGCGGTCATGCAGGAAGGCGTCGCGCGCGGGCTTCGCGGGGATGTCCGTTCGTTGAGCGGGCTTTCGGGCGGGGACGCGGCACGGTTGCTTCAGTACGCGCCGAATGCCCTCTTGGGGGCGGACGCCGCGCATGCCGCCGCCGCCGCAATGGCGGTCGTGGAGGTGAACGCTTCCATGGGCCGCATCGTCGCTGCGCCTACGGCGGGCGCTTCCGGCATATTGCCGGGCGTGCTTGTGGCGCTTAGTGAAAAACGCGGGTGGGGGGCGGAAGCGCTCATCGACGCGTTGTTTACTGCGGGGGCGGTCGGCATGCTGATCGCGAGCCACGCCACCATCGCGGGAGCAGATGGCGGCTGTCAGGCGGAAACCGGCTCCGGGGCGGCGATGGCTGCCGCGGCACTGGTGGAACTCAATGGCGGTACGCCGGAAATGGCGCTCCACGCGGCGGCGATTTCATTGAAAAACGTGCTGGGCCTTGTGTGCGACCCCGTGGGAGGATTGGTGGAGTGCCCCTGCATCAAGCGCAACGCCATAGGCGCTGTCAACGCGATGTTAAGCGCGGATCTTGCGCTCTGCGGTGTCGTTTCACACATCCCGTTTGACGAGGTGGTGGAAGCCATGCGCGCGGTGGGCGCCGTGATGCGGCCGGAGCTGAGGGAAACCGCATTGGGCGGGCTTGCGGCCACGCCTACCGGCCGTGAGATGGCGGCGCGCCTGCGCGAGGGCAAGACGCTCGAAGGGTTTTAGTATTTTCGATTAAGGTACACAGGAAACGCAAACCAGTATTTCTATATAGATGAAAAAAGTATGCCGGTGGTTGCAGCCCCCGGCATACTTTTTTTGTCGAAACATAACATATCTTTCAATCCGCTGAAAAGTCCATAGGACTGTCGACGGTATTTTACAATTCCTCTTCCATTGACATAATGAGCGGCACCACCTGCTTTTTGCGGGACAATACGCCCGGCAGAAACACCGCTTCCTCCGTCTGCTCCAGCGAATACGCCTTAAAGAAAATGTCCCTGCGTTCGCCCGCAAGCAGCGCAAGCGAACCGCCGAGGTGAAGGTTGGTCACCAGCAGTATCAAAAGATTCAGCCCGTTCTTGCTGCAGTGGTAATCCATGCGCTCCCATAGTTCCGGCATCAAGTCGTTGAGGCTTTCGGATTCTATGGAATACACCTGCGCGATGCCGATGCGGTACTTCCCGACTTTAAATTCCTTCAAGTCTCCTGTGATGATCTCGTCCGGCGTCTTGCCCCGGAGATTGGACCCGGCATTGATGATTTTGGTCGCGAGATCATCGATTACCACGTCCGCGATGGGCGCAAGCATCTGCGCAGTTTTTATATCCTGCGGGGTGCAGGTGGGGGAATTGAAGTTGAGCGTATCCGAAAGGATAGCCGAAAGCAGCAGCCCCGCCGTATCCTGTGGAATGGGTACCCCGTTCGCCTCATACAGGGAGGCGATAATTGTCGCGGTGCTGCCTACGGGCTCGTTTTTCATTAAAATCGGGTTGTTTGTCTCTATATCCCCCAGGCGGTGGTGGTCTATAATCTCCAATATTTCCGCTTCCTCAATGCCCGGGGCGGTCTGGCTGCGCTCGTTATGGTCCACCAATATGGCCTGTTTGCGGCTTCTGGAAAGCAGGTGGTAGCGGGAAATCATGCCGACAACAAGGCCCTCTCCGTCCAGCACAGGGTAGTTGCGGTAACGGGTCTTGGTCATGCGCTCTTTTACATCGTCCTTAAATTCGTCCTGCCGCACCGTCACAAGGTGGTCTTTGGACATGACGAATGAAACGGGTATGCTCTGCTTTAATCGCATGGCAGCGATAAACGTATCGTGTGCGGTCACCATAATATCGCATCCGTGTTCCCTGCAGTAGGCAATGTCCGCGTCCGCCGGTAAAAGCCCGCAGGTGCATATGATAAGCTGCGCCTTGTTTGCCGCAGCCTCGCGGATGTTTTCCGGAATATTGGCGATTACAATGTCCCAGGGGCACAGGTAGGAACGCACCTTTTTATGCTCCTGAGCGGCGATGATGAGGCGGCCGGTGGAAAGGCGCGTGGAGGGCTCCCCTAAAAGCAGCGTGGCTTCCAGCGCTTCCACAATGTTTTCGTACGTTGCGCCGCTTACCGAAAGCAGCGTGTCGTTGACGGTCTCCATGAAGTTGCGCGTAATGTCCGAAAGTGTGGCGAGGCCCAGTAAACGCTGTCCATCATCCACAACGGCAAGCGTCTTGCGCTTATACTTTTGCATCAGTTCCCAGGCGGTCCGCACGGAAGCCGAGGGCGCAACGCACACGGCCTCGTCGATCGACAGGTCGCTCACCTGCGTGCGGATGGTATCGAGCGTTCCGGGCTCGTCCACATGAAAATATTGCAATATAAATTTTGTTTCATTGTTCAGAGGCCCAAGCTTTACGGGCACGGCGTCCACGCCCTGCGCCTGCTTGAGCCTCGCATAGGCGAGGGAGGCGCAGATGGTATCGCTGTCCGGGTTCCTGTGGCCAAATATGTATACCTTGCTCATGCTGCTCCTGTCGGGATCAAAATTGGTGCATTCACTATACCATGCCGGGGAGCAGTTTGGAAGGTACCTGTACCGCAAAACATACAATCAGGCGGCGCCGATATTGGCGCCGCTTATGGGTGTTATGTTGCCGGTCTCATTCTACGGGGTATCGCCTTCCGGCTCGGACAAATCGGTGATCGGCTCGCGGTACGCGTCGTAAAAGCTCTGCAGTTGCCCGTCCGCGTACAGAAGCTTCTCGGTATGGGCTACGGCTGGCAACGCGCCAAGCGAGGTGAGCTTCGCCTGCGAACCCGGCTCCAGCAACAGCTGCAAAAAGGCCTGCCCGTGGTCAAAATACTCGCCCGAAGCGTTTTTGTCCACGCCCAGGTACTGCACAAGGTCGGTATATCCGCCCAGCGGCATGGCGTCAAACGTAAAGCCACCGGTAGCCATTTTGCGCGTGAGGTCCCCGAACGCCCGCGCGTCGCCGATCAAAAACGGTACCTGGCCCGCCTTAAAATCGCCGTCCTGCGCGAGCGTGCCTTTGAGCCACAAATGCTTTGCGATATGCTGAGGCGCGCAGACTGCGCCGTAGCGTCCGGTGGAGCGCGCGTTCATCGCCGCCTGCAGCGTTTCACGCAGCACGTCCGGGTCGTTCGATTCCGGCCAAGCGAGCCCCAATTCCTGTATCAATACGGTATTGCCCAACAGGAAATAGCCGCTGTATAAAAACGGCAGCGCGTGCGTTTCTTCTTCGGTTTTCAGCGGCGCAAGGTCGCCCGCAAAAGCGGGCGCGGAAACAAAAAGCGGCTTTAATTCGTTTAAATCCAGCCCCCCTGCGGGGAAGGACCATAGATGCGGCCGTTCCCCGCGCGAGAGGCGCTCCGTAACGGCCTCGGGGGAAAGGCCGAGCACCTCGATATAAATACCCTTGTGTTCCCGCTCGTACTTGGCGGCGATGCTTTCAATATAGGCGGTGACGCTGCCCTGCGCGGGCTTGAAGCCCACCACATGCCAGAGCGTGACGACTCCGCTCCAATCCTCCCGCTCGCCAGCCAGCCATTCCTTATAATAATCATGGCCCAGCGCCTGCAGCAGCCGCGGCGGGGAAAGAACCAAAAAAGCAATAAGCACCGCGGCCACAATGACGCGCAGCGCGATGACGGCGCCCTTGAACATGCGTCCCCCAATCCCGCCGATAAACGGCGGCGTGAGAATGGAATACTGCTTCCTATTCCCTATTCACGCACCGCTACAATTATTCACGCCAGGCGGACCACCATTACCGTCATATCGTCTTCCGCGCCGTGGTCCCGCGCGGCGAACAAAAGCGCGCGGGCCGCATCCTCGCAGGTATTTGCCCCGCCTACGCAGGAGAGTATCTCCGCTTCCGTATCCTCGGCCAGGGCGTCGAGCGCGCCGTCGGTTAAAAGTATCACTGCGTCATTCCGGCGCAGCGTCGCTGTGTGCACGGCGGGGGCGGCCTCGTCTAATATGCCTGCGGGCAGGGCCTCGGCGTATACGGTGTGCACCCGCCCTTCGCGCAGCACAAAGCTCGGCTGCGCGCCGAATTTGATAAACTCCGTTTCCCCTGTCCCAAGGTCGATGTGCAGCGCATCCACGGTGGCGTACATTTCCGCCTCGTTCTGCTGCATCAGCATGCGGTTGACGCATTCGAGCGCTGCGTCCCGCTCAAAGCCCGCCTGGTACAGGCGCAGCAGGAGCGAGAGCGTGTGCGCGCTTTCCTCCCGCGCGGCAGTGCCGCTCCCCATGCCGTCCGAAAGCGCGAACAGCGCCCGGCCGCTGGGCAGCCGCGCTTCCGCCGTGCTGTCCCCGCTGACGGGGCTCTGGCGCATGGGCAGTGTTGCCGCCGCCATGCTGGCCTTGAGCTTCCGCGCCTGCTCAAATTCCAGCACCGTCCCGCGCCGTTCCCTGCGCTCGGTTAAAAGGCGCATGGGCGCGTCCAATGCGCGGGAAACGGCGTCCTCCCACTGCACGGCCTGATGCGGCATGATTTCTATGGGTTTAATCTGCGCGAACAGAGCGCCGTGGCGCTTCTGCACCAACGCGCCGCGGAGCGCGTAACCGTCCCGCCCCATGCGGCGCATCAACGTCTGTGCGGCGCCCTCCGCGGGCCACTCTGTTTGGGAAACGTCGGCGGCGATTCGCTGCATGACGCGGGAAACCCCTTTCAACTGCCTGTGGGCGAAGGCGTGGCGGGAGGCCGCGCGGTGCAGCTCCATGCAGCGCGTGCGGTAACTTTCCTGCGCCTGAAGCGCCGCCGCCGCAAGCGGCGCGGTGCGCGGGCATTCGGGCGGAAAGGGTTTTACCGCGCGCGGGCGCAGGCCCTGCGCCGCGGCGGGCAGCATGGCGGTAAGCGCCTCCATGGCGGCGTCCTTATCCTTCCAGCACGCGCCGCGGCAGTTGCAATCCGCGCACACATGCATGGCGGCGCGTGTCATTTCGGCTTGCTCCTGCATGAGCGTATAGGTCCACACGGGCTCCTCAGGAAACAGGGAAGAAATCTGGTCCACAGTGGAGGCGGTGCGCGTAATATCCTCCGCTGTGCGGGATTGCAGGGATAATAGCGCCGCGCGCGCCGTCCGTTCTTCGCGCGCCCCGGCATCCACCACGGCGCGAAGTGTCAGCAGCATGGGCTTGGGGAGCATGAGCAGCAGGACTGCGGCGGGCACAAAATTCACCATGCCCACCTGCATGCCTGAAACGCTGCCATATACGTCCGTCACCGCGCAGGCGACGCCGAACCCCGCGACGATGCCCCACATGCCCATGCTGCGGCAAAATACCCCCGCAAGCGTACACACCGCGAGGTTCGCCAAAAGCAAAGGCTGCGCTTTGCCGCCCAAAACCAGCATCCCGCCTAAGACCACGGCGGCGGCCACGGCGGGCAGACCCTTGGCGTATGCAATAAACATCGCAGACCATGCGGCCACAACCACCCCCAGCGAAAACGCATAGAGCGCGGCGTCCGATACGGAAAGCGACAAAGCGCCCAACAGCATGCAAAGGGAAATCTGTTCCTCCTCACGCAACGTGTTGCGTATGGAAATTGACCGAAGAGCCCGTATGCCGTTCTGGAACGCAACGCATAAAAGCAGCGTGAGCGCAAGGTTTGCTAAGCCCCTCAGGGCGTCCGCCCCGCTGCCCATATAGAATAGCGGCAGCAGCAAAATTTCGGTTGTGGCGAGCAAAAACAGCTTGTCCTGCCGCCTTGCATGCTTTTTCCACAGGCGGTAGAGCGTGCTAAATCCAAGATAGAGCGCCGTTCCCACAAGCGCCGGGTACCTGACTTCCCCCGCCAGCAGGGAACCGATCATCGCCCCGGCAAACGGATAGTATACGTTCTGTCCGGCGATATCCATGGCCGCCACAAACGCCACGCCGAAGGGGAGGAGCAGCCGGAACAGCTCCACGCGCCCCAGCAGCAGCGCAAGCACGAACGTTGCCGCTTCTATTAAAAATGCGCGGCGGCGGATATAGGGAAGCACGCTGTTGAGGAAGGGGGCGAGTATGCGCTGACTTTCCACAGGAGACACCTCCCAGATAGGAATGTCAATTGAGCATACCGTCTTTAAATTGTGAACATTGTCGCACCGGTGCGCATATTTCAGGCAAATCATCCGGCAAAAGGAACGGCGTTATCCCCCCATTCGCGTAGAAACGGCAGAGGGTTACACGGATCCGGCACGATCTCCCCTGCGGGATTTGTGGAAATTTTGCGCGCCCTCGGAAAGTTTTTTATGGACACTTTGTTGGAAAATGGAAGCCGTCTTTCCCAAATGCGCTAAGATAATTTGCCATTGCGCGGCGGGCGGTTGCATTGTACAATAGCTGTATGCCGCGCTAGGCGGGGAGATAGCGGTGCCCTGTACCTGCAATCCGCTACAGCAGGGCTAAATTCCATCCCCCGGCCAGAGCCTGTGGGGTACTGGTACCGGTAAGGGGCGTTGAGCGCCGGGCCCTGTGCAACCGATGGCTGTGAAACATGTCAGGTCCTGACGGAAGCAGCATTAAGCGGTATCACTCGGTGTGCCGCGGGTATGCCTGGCAGGAGTTACCTGCCGGGGTTCCGCCCGGAGGCGATTGGTCAAAGGATGGTGCGCGGCAAATAAAGGGCTGAGACGATTGTCTCAGCCCTTTTGTAATGCTTTCTATTCAGAGCGTAAAAAGTGGTACGTTGGAGGCTCTGCCTCCAAACCTCCGCTTAGGGCCGTAAATAATGGTACCCAGGGTTCTGAAACCGATTCACTGGATCGGTTTCTGCCCTATGAGCGCCGAACCCGCTTTCCTTCGGAAAGCCCCTAAGAACCCAATTGGACATTAAGCAAGTGCCTGCTCAAGGTCGTTAATCAGATCCTCTGCGTCCTCGATACCCACAGAAAGGCGCAGCGTATCGTCAAACACACCGGCGTTGTTCTTCGCGTCCTCGGGCAGGCCGTAATGCGTGGAGGTGGCGGGGTGGACGATGAGCGATTTTGCGTCCCCCACGTTTACCATGTAGTCAAATATCCGCACGCGCGAAAGCACCTGTTTTGCGGCGTCAAGCCCGCCCTTGAGGCGCACGGCCAGTATCGCGCCCGCACCCTTGGGGAAATACTTCTGCGCAAGCACGTAGTAGGGGCTAGAGGGGAGCGAAGGGTAGGAAACCTCCAGCACGGCGGGATGCGCGCTCAGATATTCGGCGACTTGTTTCGCGTTTTGCACATGGCGCTCCATGCGCAGCGAAAGCGTTTCAAGGCCCTGGAGCAGGTAGAACGCGCTCATGGGGCCTAAGTGCCCGCCAAGCTCTGTAAGATAGCGGATGCGGAGCCGCCGCGTGAACAGCGCTTGCCTTAAATTGGTCTCCTCGATCTTGCCCGTATATTCCCGATAGAACTCCTCCATCTGTGGGAATTTGCCGTTGAACCAGTCAAACCCGCCTTTTTCCACCACCAGCCCGCTGATTGTCGTGCCGTGGCCGCCGATGTACTTGGTGGCGGAGTGGCAGACGATATCCGCGCCGAACTCGAATGGGCGGAACAGGTACGGCGTGGCGAACGTGTTGTCCACCACCACTGGGATTCCCGCCTCGTGGGCGATTTTTGCAACTTCCTCCATGTCTATGATGTTCATGCCCGGGTTGCCGAGCGATTCGACATAGAGCGCCTTTGTTTTGGGCGTGATGGCCTTGCGGTAATCGGAGAGCGAATTGGTGTCCTCCACCCAGTTCGCGGTGATGCCGTAAGGGGGGAGGACTTTAGACAGCAGCGTCGTGCTGCCGCCGTAGAGGGTCTTTACGGCGGCGATCTCGTCGCCCGCCTGGGCGAGGTTTAAAAACGTATTGGAAATGCCGCTCATGCCCGAGCTCATGGCAAGCGCAGCGACGCCGCCTTCCAAAAGCGCCATGCGCTTTTCCAGCACGTCATTGGTGGGGTTGCTGAAGCGGACATACGAATGCCCTTCCTCCTCATAGGCAAACAGGCGGCTGCACCGGTCGAAATCCCCCAGTTCAAAGGCGGCTGTCTGGTAGATGGGTACGGCTTTGGAGCGGTGGTGTTTGGAGGGGTCGTACCCGCCATGCAGCTGCAGCGTGGTAAATCCAAGCGTTTTATCGTTGAATGCCTCGTAGCTCATAAAACTCCCCTTATTAACCGATATTTTTCTTTAGCCGCTTTGCAAGGAACGCAAGCAGCTGGTTTGCCGCTATAACCAATACGGACGAGAGTATGGCGCCCCACAGGATTTTTACGGTGTTGCGCGTACGCAGCCCGTCAAAAAGCAGCACGCCCAGGCCGCCCGCGTTGATCGTTGCGGCGATGGTGGCGATGCCGATTGTGGAGACGATGGCGATCCGTACGCCCGCGAGTATTTCGGGCATGGCAAGCGGCAGGCGGATTTTAAAGAACAGCTGCGTCTCGCTCATGCCCATGCCCTTTGCCGCCTCCAATACGTGCGGGTTGATGGCGCGAAAGCCGGCGAGTATGTTGCGGATGAGCAAAAACTGGTTGTAGAGCACCAGCACGAATATGGCCGTATCCTTCCCCAGCCCGAATATGGGGATCAAAAGCGCGAACAGCGCCAGGCTGGGGATGGAGTACATCACGGAAAAGAATCCCACCGTCGCCTGAGAAAGAAATTTTGAGCGCATAATGAGCGCGGAAAGCAGGGACGCAAGGAGGATCGAGATCAACAGCGTGATTGCGGTGATCTCAAGATGCTCCAGCAGCGGCTCGTAGAGCTTGTGCGGATATTTGAGCAGGAACTTAAACATAGTATACCGCCTCCCAGCGCTGCTCCAGCGCGGAGTGAAGGAGCTTTTCCACAAACGCGTTGGCGGGATTTTTTCTTATGGCTTCGGGCGTATCCAACTGCTGCACCTGCCCGCCATCCATGATCAGGACCCGGGTGCCG
>JAEYHP010000154.1 GCA_023409435.1 Bacillota bacterium
CACCAAGCCATAGGCGCGAGCCTGCTCGGCGGTCATGAAATTGTCGCGCTCGGTATCGATCGTCACCTTTTCCAGCGGCTGGCCGGTGCGATTCGCCAGTATCTGGTTGAGCGACTTTTTGATGGCAATCATACGCTCCGCCTGGATCTGGATATCAGTGGTCTGGCCGCGTACGCCGCCGGACGGCTGATGGATCATGATCTCTGCGTTAGGCAGCGCCTTACGCTTGCCCTTTGCGCCCGCAGCCAGCAGGAAAGCGCCCATGGACGCGGCCATGCCGATGCAGATGGTGGATACGTCGCACTTGATGTACTGCATCGTATCGTAAATTGCCATGCCCGCGGTAACGGAACCGCCCGGACTGTTGATGTAGAGGCTGATGTCCTTGTCAGGGTCCTCCGCCTCCAGGAATAAAAACTGCGCCACGATAAGGTTCGCCTCATCGTCCGTCACCTCGCCTCCCAAGAACACGATGCGGTCTTTGAGAAGACGCGAATAAATATCGTAAGAACGCTCGCCGCGGTTGGTTTGTTCTACGACCATTGGGATTAAACTCATACCCGTTTTCCTCCTTAATTATTATCTATTTCCGTCAAGGCGAAAACGATGCCGCCTGTTCCAACAGGCTCCCGGGCTTACGCCCCGGCTTCCTCTTTGTCTTCTGCCTTTTTTACAAGCTTGGCGTTCGCAATGAGAAGATCAACCGTCTTCTGCACTACGATGCGCTCCTTGAAATATTCGATATCCTGATCCTTGAGGGTGGCCTTAAATTCTTCGGTCTCTTTGCCCGCATGCCCGGCGTAATGCTCGATCTCATGCGCAAGCTCCTCTTCGGTGGCCTCGATTTTCTCGGCCTTGCCGATCGCCTCAAGCACCAGTTGCGCGCGCACGCGCTGCTCGGCCTCCGCACGGTAGCCTTCGCGTAAAGTCCTCGGGTCCGTACCCATGTACTGGCAATACTGCTCGAGCTTGAGCCCGGACATGGACAGCCGGTAGGCAATATCCTGCAGCATGTAGTCCATCTGGCGCTCGGTCATGGCAGCGGGCACGTCAAACGTCGCGTTTTCGGCGGCGACCTTTACGGCCTCGTCCTCCATTTCCGATTTGGCGCGCTGGGCGTTGCGCTCTTCGAGCTGCTTGCGCTTGTCCGCGCGGAACTCTTCAAGCGTATCAAACTCGGAAATATCCTTTGCGAACTCGTCATCCAGCTCCGGAAGCTCCTTTTTCTGGATACCCCTGATCTTTACGGCAAATACCGCCTCTTTGCCCTTGAGCTCTTCCGCATGGTATTCCTCGGGGAAGGTAACGGTAATATCCTTTTCCTCATCCTTCGCTAAGCCTACAAGCTGCTCTTCAAAACCGGGGATGAACGTGTTAGAGCCGATTTCAAGCGTCTGGTTTTCGGCGGTGCCGCCGTCAAACTTCACGCCGTTTACGCTGCCGGAATAATCAAGCAGGACGCGGTCCCCATTTTCCACGGGGCGCTCCATTTCCACATAGCGGGCTACCTTTTCGCGTTCCTGGTCAAGAATTGCATCAAGTTCAGAGTCTTTCACAGTATACGCTCTGTCTGTTATTTCTATACCCTTGTAAGCGCCCAGTAAAACCTCGGGCCGGACAGCAACTTCGGCGGTGAACACAACGCCTTCGTCCTTGCCGATTTTCTCAATGGAGATATCCGGGCGTTCCACAGGCTCGATGCTGTGCTCTTCAACGGCTTTATCGTAAGCGTCGGCGTATACGAGTTCAAAAGCGTCCTCATAGAACGCGCCTTCGCCGTACATGGTCTCAATCACTTTGCGCGGAGCCTTGCCCTTACGGAAACCCGGCACATTATAGCGCCCTCTGGACTTTTCATACGCCTGCTGCAACGCCTCCGCGAACGCTTCCCTGCTTACTTCCACCGTAAGCTTTACCTTTTTATTCTCAAGTATTTCAACGGTCGTCATCCTAGCCCTCCATGTTACTCTTATCGTGCTTAAAATCCGCACACTTAGCCATTATCCGAATAATCTTAGCACAAACGCGCATTGAATGCAACTAAAGCGAAAATTGTTCGAAACAAAGCCATAATTTCGCCGCTTCCCTTTTGATACGGGAAGCTCATGCTCTTTCATATGCACCCATATCCGCATCCGTGCTCTCAAAACACTCAAAAGAGGAGCCCGAAAAACGCGGGAAGAATCCCCGTAAAGAGAATTCTTCCCTGAATAGAGCGCTTATTGCAAAAGAGTCATTACTCGCCCTTTTTCTCTGATCCTGGCCTGAGATAGAAAGATCAATCGCCGTTTTCACACACTTTTGGGGAATTGTCATTCCAAATCCTGAATGCTCATCTTGTCAATCTGCGACTTTCTTTTCAGCTTTTCCCGGCAGGCAAAGTATATCGCAAGCAGGATGGCGGTGGGGATGTTCGCTAGCAGAAGTGTTGATGCTATGGTGATCGTATTCTGCCAGGCACTGCCCGTATCTCTGATATTTATTACAAAAATCAAGGAGAAGGCAAGGGTTATGATCGGCAAGATCAGCCCGAACCATTTGTTTGTCTTCTTAGATAAAAAGATTTGAAGCCATATTGCCCCGCCCATCATTGCAAGATAAAATACTAAAACGAGCAGTACGTTAATCATTATTGATCCTCCTTCTTCAGCTTTTTATATTCGGAAATCAGAATTTTTGCAGTATCAAAATCAACCTTTTCGTTGACCGCAAGGCGCTTAATGAATGCGATGTAAGGTTCGTTTGCCGTATCCTCGCCTATTCGGATTTTTTGTATCAGCTTGTCAAGCCTTAATCTCACG
Source organism: Bacillota bacterium (assembly GCA_023409435.1). Lineage (GTDB taxonomy): Bacteria > Bacillota > Clostridia > Christensenellales > CAG-138 > JAEYLA01. The sequence goes on from JAEYHP010000154.1 coordinate 2,802, forward strand.
GTCGGATATGTTACGCCATACTGATTGGCAATCTCCTTTAATGAGCCTGACGCCATAATGAATTTCTTAATGAATGAAATATCTTCATCATCAAGATTTGTCATCCATTCAGGGACGACTTCGATCGGCATGATCACCCCCCCTTTAATAATATTAAATATATCGCTCAATATTATTAAAGTCAATAGTTAATGAAATCTTTAATATTGTAATATTAAAAGGTTCCAAGCAAAGAACAGCCGGAATAATAGAAGCAGGGTATCGCAATAAAACGCAATACCCTGCTCTTTTCTGGATCCGTTACAGATATTTCGCCGTTACACCCTTACTTGTTTTTATCATTTCCTCCGGCGTTCCTTCAAAGATAACCTCGCCCCCTTTATCGCCGCCTTCCGGGCCAAGGTCAATGATCCAGTCGCTGTTTCGGATAAGCTGCTGATTGTGTTCCACTACCACAACGGAGCTGCCCGAATCCACCATCCGGTTGAGCAATACAATAAAATGCTCAATGTCTTTTGGGTGCAGGCCTGTGGTCGGTTCATCCATCAGGTAGAGATTTCTTTTGCCTGTGCTGCCTATCAATTCCTTTGCGAGCTTTAGCCGCTGCCCTTCGCCGGCCGATAACGTTGTCAGGGTCTGGCCAAGCTCTAAATACCCGAGCCCAACATCCTGCAAAAGCTTCAATATCCTTAAAATCCTGTGCTGGTCCGCAAAAAAATCGACCGCTTCATCTACCGGAAGGCTGAGGACGTCCTTTATGGAAAGGCCTTCGTATTTTATAGACAGTACGCCATCATTGAATTGGTTCCCGTTGCAAACAGGACACACGACCTCCGTGTTGGCAAAGAACAGCATGTTGCTTTCAATATATCCGAGGCCTTCGCAATTCTCACATCTGCCGCCGGGGGTGTTGAATGAAAAGTGCTTTGCCGTAAGCCCCGCATTTTTTGCCCCATCCGTTTTCGCATAGACCGTTCTGATATCCGAATAAGCCTCCGAATAGGTTGCAACATTGGATCGCTTCATTTTTGTGATTGCCGATTGCTCTATTTCAACCACCTTATCAAATAGTTCAAGCCCGGTCACACGGTTGTTTTGCAAATAATGCTCGTTTTTCGCAAGCACTTCAAATATCAAGGTTGATTTTCCCGAACCCGAGGGTCCTGTAACGGCAGTTAAGCAACCGGCAGGAATATCAACGCTTATTTTTTTCAGATTAAACTTGTCTGCATCTTTGATGCGGACTGCACCCGCAGCAGATCTGAAATCGGTTTTTCCGGGGTAGGGGCTTCGAAGATAGTTTCCGGTAACAGAGGCCTCCTGATGCTTGATTTCTTGAAGGGTCCCGGTTGCAACAACTTCACCGCCGTATTTTCCGGAGCCGGGACCGATGTCCACGATATAGTCCGCCCCGGCCATAACATCCACGTCATGTTCGATCACCAGCACGGAGTTCCCGAGGTCACGCAGTTTTCGAAGTATGGCTACAAGCCCTGCGGTATCTTTGGGGTGAAGCCCGGCCGTCGGCTCGTCCAGAATATAAATGACGCCGGACAAATCCGAGTCGAGAACTGCCGCAAGCCTTATCCTTTGCAATTCACCCCCTGATAAAGTGACAATCTGCCGGTCAAGGGTGAGGTAGCCAAGCCCCACATTGATCACGCGCGTAAGCTTTGTGCTCATGTCAAGCAGATATGCTTTTACCAGCTCCAAATGCTGTTTGGGCAGGGAAGCCTCCAATTCATTTACCCACTGGCAGAGCTTCTCCAATGAAAATTGTGATAACTTCGGCAGGCGCGTCCCATTCACTCTAATGCCTCGGCTTAATTCAGAAAGCCTTTCCCCCTTGCAGCCCGGGCATTCCACGATGTCAAAGTATTCTTCCATCTGCCCTGCGTTTCCGTCTTTTTCGGACAGCCGCCGCCATAAGATCGGAAGCACGCCTTCAAACTTTCCTGATGCAGCGGTCTTGGGCGGTTTCTGATCAGGAAAATTCTTTTTCACAAAATCACTTTCAATGCCGTCATATAGAATTGATTTCTGCACATCGCTAAACTGCTGTACGGGAATATTCGCCGGAACGGAAACGCCATAATGCCCGAATGCGGCATACAGGATCGAAATCTGATAGTTTCGGTATGGGTTTTCCCAATAGCTTACCGCGCCATCTTCCAGGGACAGGCTTTCATCAACGACCCTTTCTTTTCTGATTGAATGGACTTTCCCCAGGCCCTCGCAAGCGGAACACGCTCCCTCCCTTGTATTAAAGGAAAAGTGCGTGCGTGTGGCCTTATCCATCCTCTTGCCGCATTTACTGCAATACATATAGACATAAAAATCATTGCCGATCTTTTCTGTCTCCTCTTTACAATCCCCGGCTGAAATCGTTTCTCCGCAATACGGGCAACCCCGCAATCCCAGCTTTTCATATACCATTCTCAGGTCCGTATAGATATCCGTCATTGTTCCTACGGTTGATCGGGGGTTGCTGCTTGCATTTTTTTGAGAAATTGCAATCGCCGGGGAAGCTCCCAATATGCGTTCTACTTTTGGCTTATGAATTCCCTGAAAAGAGATGGCCTCCAGGTATTTCCTCTGGCACTCATTGAACAGGACGTCAATGAGCAAAGTCGATTTCCCGGAGCCGGACAGCCCCGTAAATACAACAAGTTTGTTTTTTGGTATTTCCAGCGAAATATTTTTCAAATTGCCTTCGCTTGCTCCGATAATGTTTATGGTTTGCATGCCATACCTCCGCTCAATATTGCCCTTTTCCCTTACTTTGTTTCCTCTTAACTATAGTATACAACATTGATGCAATAGTCGGAGATTTCAACCAGATTACAAGCGTTTTGTTGCCAGAACCTTAGATCAGCATTATAATGTATAGAACGATAGCGGGAGAGATAAAGCGCATGATACGGCCCATTGATATTGCGAGGAAATTGGGAGTAAGCACAACGACGCTCAGGCATTATGAAGAGTTCGGAATGATTCCCCCTGTCACGCGAACGCCCAACGGGTATAGACTCTATACCGGCGAGCATATCGCTTATTTCCTCTGCATTCGGGAAATGATGCATGGATTCACCTTGTCAGAAATCACAAAGATGTTGAAACTGGTCATGGTAAATAAGATAGACGAGGCGCTTTGGATGGCAAACAAGGCGCAGGCTACGCTTCAAAATGACAAAAACGTCTGCAGGCAGATCAAACTGCGCTTTTTACAGAAGAAGAAAGCTGCTGTGTCAAAAGAGTTCCCGATTGATTTCGTGGCTAAGGCCACCGGTATCAACGCCTCTACCATTCGATATTGGGATAAAATAGGCCTTATCTCCGCAGGCAGATGCGCATCCAACAACTATAGAGCATTTACTGAGCGGCATCTTGACGAAATTTTAATAATACAGGCATTTAAGCTTGTGATGCGGGCGCACGGCGAGAAATACGCCGTTGAACAGATCCGTAAGGAACTATCGCAATTTGATTTTATGGATATAAATAAGATTTCCGCCATAGTCGCCAGCGTTGAAGGGCATTTATCGGTGTTAAACCGCGCGCAAATCAGGAGCGTGTCCGCACTCTATCATCTTTGCGCACAGGTTGGGGATATAGATTGATTTTTAAATAAATTCAATAAAACAGGGTGTTGGCACACTAAAATCATTCACGATTTTAGCCGCCAACACCCTGTATTGTACTTGTTACCTTAAGCGCCTATTGGCTCTTAGTCTTTCAGCGCTGCTTGCGCCGCGGCGAGCCTTGCGATGGGCACGCGGAACGGCGAGCAGGAAACATAATTGAGCCCCAGCTTGTGGCAGAACTCGATGGTGGAAGGATCGCCGCCGTGTTCGCCGCAGATACCCACTTTGAGTTCGGGGCGTACGCTGCGGCCTTCGGTCGTGGCGAGCTTCATCAGGCGGCCTACGCCCTCCTGATCGACCTTGGCGAACGGATCGCTTTCGAATATCTTCTTCTTATAATAGTCGTCCAGGAACTTGCCCGCGTCGTCGCGGCTGAAGCCGAACGTCATCTGGGAAAGGTCGTTGGTGCCAAAGGAGAAGAACTCCGCGGACTTCGCGATGGTATCCGCTACAAGGGCGGCGCGCGGCACTTCGATCATGGTGCCGACCATATACCTGATGGTGACGTTGCGCTCCTTCATGACCTGCTGCGCGGTCTTGTCCACGAACTCCTTGACATACTGGAGTTCCTTGACGTCGCCCACGAGCGGGATCATGATCTCGGGCACGATATCAAGGCCGGTTTCCTCGCGGACTTCGATGGCGGCCTCAATGATGGCGCGCGCCTGCATTTCCGCGATCTCGGGGTAGGTGACGGCCAGGCGGCAGCCGCGGTGGCCGAGCATGGGGTTGAGCTCATGGAGGTTTGCGACCGTGAGCTTGAGGTCCTCAAACGTCAGGCCCATTTCCGCTGCCAGCGCCTTGATGTCGGCGTCCGCGGTGGGCAGGAACTCATGCAGCGGGGGATCCAGCAGGCGGATGGTAACGGGGTAGCCCTTCATCGCCTTGTAGATGCCCTTGAAGTCCGAGCGCTGCATGGGCAGCAACTTCGCAAGCGCCTTGCGGCGGCTCGCCTCGTCCTTGGAGACGATCATCTCGCGCATGGCGGGGATGCGGCCTTCGCCAAAGAACATGTGCTCGGTGCGGCACAGGCCGATGCCTTCCGCGCCAAACTTGACGGCCTGCTCGGCGTCATGCGGGGTATCCGCGTTGGTGCGGACCTTCAGCTTGCGCGATTCGTCCGCCCAGCCCATGATGGTGGCAAAGTTGCCGGAAACGGCTGCTTCCACGGTGGGAATCTTTTCGCCATAGACATTGCCGGTGGAACCGTCCAGAGAAATCCAGTCGCCTTCCTTTATGGTAAGGCCGCCGGTGGTGGTAAATACGTGCTCTTTTTCCTTGACCATGATCTCGGAGCAGCCGGCCACGCAGCAGGTGCCCATGCCGCGCGCAACGACGGCGGCGTGGGAGGTCATGCCGCCGCGGGCGGTCAAAATGCCCTCGGCCGCATACATGCCCTCGATATCCTCGGGGGAGGTCTCGAGACGCACCAGGACGACCTTTTCACCGCGCTTTACGGCCTCTATCGTGTCGGCAGCGTTGAAATACACGCGGCCGCAGGCAGCGCCGGGGGAAGCGGGCAGGCCGTGCGCGATGGCCTTGGCCTTCTTGATAGCGGAAGGCTCAAATGTGGGGTGGAGCAGCGAGTCCAAAGAACGCGGGTCGATCTTTAAGATCGCTTCTTCCTTGGTGATCATGCCTTCGTTCACGAGATCCACAGCGATCTGCAGCGCGGCTGCCGCCGTGCGCTTGCCGTTGCGGGTCTGGAGCATGAAGAGCTTGCCGCGCTCGATTGTGAA
>JAEYHP010000155.1 GCA_023409435.1 Bacillota bacterium
ACCAGCTCTGCCGCATCCTCATAGCGTTTTGTTATGCCAAAGCGGGAAAAGCCGTTGCGCTCCAACACCCGCAAAGATGGCGCATTGGCTGGGTCCACAAACGCATCCACCCAGGCAAAGCCGAGCGTTATAAACGCATACCGGGCAACCGCGCGTATGGTCTCGCTCGCATAACCCTTCCCATGGAACGCGGGAAGCAGCTCGTAGCCGATTTCGGCGCTGCCTTCATCCAACCGGAAATTCCACAGGCAGACGCTGCCGAGAAATGTGCTGTCCTCCTTTAATGTGACTGCCCAGAACAGGCAATCGCCCTTCGCCATCATCTGCATGCGGGTCAAAACATAGCGCTCCGCCTCTTCCATCCGCGTATAGGGGAAAAACCCCATCATGGCCGTCACAGCGGCGTCCTGCCGCAAGGCAAAGAAGCCCGGCGCGTCTTCTTCGCAAATGGGACGGATCAAGAGCCGCTCCGTCTCGATGCTAAGCTGTTCGGGCAGCGGGATGGCGCTCACGCGTCTGCGCCCGCTTCCGCCAGCTTCATCAGTCGGGCGTAGGCTTCCTCCCATGCATCGGCATGGGAGGGCGTATAGGTCTCTACCTCAATGGAATCCCGCACGACGGCGCGGACGTCCTCGATGCCGCCTAGCTCGCCTAAAGCGACGGCCTGCATCAACAGGTTGCCGATGCACGCGCCCTCGGTGGGGCCGGTGAATACCGGGCGGTTGATGGAATCCGCAGTCATCTGGTTCAACAGCTTATTCTGGATGCCGCCGCCCACTAGGTTGAGCGCGTTCAATCTTCTGCCTTTGAGCGTTTCCAGCACCCCCAGCGCCCAGCGGTATTTGAGCGCGAGGCTCTCATACACGCACCGGGCGATTTCGCCGGTGGTCTCGGGGATAGGCTGGCCTGTCTTTTTGCAATAGGCCTGTATGCGCTTCACCATGGAGCCGGAACCGAAGAACTCCTGATAATCCGGGTCGATGATGGAGCGGAAGGGCACGGCCTGACGCGCGGCGTCCACAATATCGTCCCAGCCTAATTTCTTGCCCTCTTTGATCCAATCCCGCCTGCACTCCTGTATGATCCACAGGCCCATGATGTTCTTTAATGGCCGGAAACCGCCCTGCACCGTGCCCTCGTTGGAGAAGCTAGAGCGGTAGACTTCGTCGGTCAAAATGGGCGCGTTCGTTTCCACGCCGAACAGGGACCATGTGCCGGACGAGCAGAAGGCGAAATCGCCCTCGCCAGGGATCGCCGCCACAGCCGAAGCGGTATCGTGCGTGCCCACCGCAGCGAATGCGGCGCGATTGAGGGAAAGCTCGGAAGCCACATCGGGCAGCAGCGTGCCGCGCAACGTTCCCGCGCGGTCGATATGCGTGAATATCCGCTCGGGCAGACCCAAAGTGCGGATGGTCTCATAATCCCAATCCTTTTTCTCGGGGTTGTAGAGCATGGAGGTAGTGACATTGGTGTATTCGCTGCCGCGCTCGCCGGTAAAGAAATATCCCAACAGGTCCGGCATCAAAAGCATGCAGGAGGCGGCGTCAAGCGCCCCGTCCCCTTCGCGCTTGCGGCGGTAAAGCTGGTATACGGTGTTGAAGTTCATGCTGGCAAGGCCTGTACGGGCAAACAGCGTTTCTTTGGGCACCACCTGCCATGCTGCTTCCATATCGGCGTCGAGCGCCTGCCGGTAGCAGCGGGGGTTGCCTAACAGCGCGCCGTTCTTATCCAGCAGGCCGTAGTCCACGCCCCAGGTATCCACGGCGAACGCGTGAAGGTCGCCTTCCTTGCGCTGCGCGAACGCGGAAAACCCGGCCTTCATCTGCTGGTAAAAGTCCAGCACGTTCCAATACAGCACGCCGTTGAGATGGATGAAGTTGTTTTCAAACCGGTGCAGTTCGGAAAGTCTGATGCGCTTTCCGTCAAAACGGCCCAGTATGGCCCGTCCGTTGCTTGCGCCAAGGTCAAAGGCAAGTAGGTTTAAATTCGGCATGGCGTTTTCTCCTGCTTATGTGTAGATTGAGCCTGATAAAATAGAATAATTGCGCTTATGTATCATTCGGAAGGGAGCATGCAAAGAAACGGATAAATAAAAAAGGGAGGGAACGCGGAACAAAGTCCGCGTTCCCTTACCAACCGTTACGCGATGGGCTTTGCGTTTGCGAGCAGGTATTTTTCTGCCTCAGGGTTCCAGAGGTTGTTGTGCTTCATTACCAGCTCATGCAAGGTCTTGAATACCGGGTCATTTTTACCCTTTTCCTCAAAGTCCGCAATGGCGGTCAGCGGCATGCTGATCTGGGTGTAAATGAGCTTTTTGCCGCCGGGGATGTGAGGGAGATCGAGCGTGGTGGCAACGACACTGTCCAGGCCGCCGACATGCGTGATCATGGAAGCGGGGTTCAATTTGCCCGCCGCCATCATTTCGATCGCCTCGCGCATATCGCTCGTGTTGCCGCCCGAGGTGCCCACGATGTGGTGCGCGGCGTAGTGGACGTTGTAGAAGTTCAGCTCGGCCTTAAACTCCGTGTTGGAGGGGCCCGCAAAGAAGTTCAGGCAGCCGTCGAAGCCCAGTATGGCGTTGCCCTGCTCCACAACGGGCTTTACGGGCGCAAACACCATGACGTCGTCATAGCCTGTGCCGCCGGAGAGTTCGAGGAGCTTCGCCACGGGGTCGCTTTCCTTGGCGGTGTTGAGATAAACAAGCGTAATGCCAAGCTCCTTGGCGTGCTCCACGGTGTAGATGCTCTGCGCACGGGCAAGGCGCGCGTCGTCGATATCCGTCACCACGATCAGGCCCGGCCTGCGGTCGCAGTGCAGCGCGTAATCTATGGCGCCCAAGCCCATGGGGCCGACGGAAGCGAGCAGGGCGAGCTTGCCGCCCTCCACAATGCCCATCTGGTGGACATAGCTGCCGGGCTTGGTGTGGTACATGGCGTGGTAGGTGCCAATGATGCAGCTCACGGGCTCGGCCAGGGAGCCGTAGAAGTATACGTCGGAGTCGTAGTGAAAAAGGCAATCCATCTCCATGATCTCCATGGGAATGTTCACTACCGTGGCGTCGCCGCCGCAGTTGCGGTAGGAGTAGCCGGGCGCTTCCAAAGCGCCCTTGTAGAAGTGCGCGGGCTGTATGGCGAAATGGTCGCCGGGCTTGAACTTGTTTTTCCACTTTTCGCCCACTTCCAGGACTTCGCCGCAGAACTCATGGCCGATGATGGTGGGATTGGTGGCGACGTCGTTGGGAACGCGCTTGTGGGCCGCGCCCTGTATGGCCGCCTTGTAGGAACTCATGCAGATGCTGTCCGAAATGACTTTTGCGCGTACCTCGTCGGGCTTGAGGGCGTCGAGTTCAAATTCTTCCAGCCTGAGGTCGTTTGCTCCGTAAAGCCGTACTGCCTTTGTCTTCATAATCGTTTCCTTTCCGGGCAATGCCCTCCGTAAATTCAGAATATTTTCTTTTCCCCGCGTTCATGTGCAATCAATGCCCATGTCGCGTCGATCAAATTGGAAAACTGCGGGTCCTCCATAGCCTTGCATACAAAATCCTGCCGGGGGGAGTTGATGTCCTCGCCGGAGATTTCAAACATACCGTAGGTCTTGCACAGCGCGCGCAGCCGGTCCAGCTGGGCCCGCGTATTGCGCGGCGGCATATAGGTGACGGCCCGCACGTTATAGTCCCTCAATACGCCGAACAGCTCGTCAAGATAGGCGTCTTCAAACTTTTGCGCCTTTTTGTCGCCCGTTACGCTGTCCACCACGTCGCCCAGGTACGCGTAGCAGAATATCGCGCCCACTTTCGAAGCGAGACTGACGGCTTCGTGTAAGGGCAGGCACTCGTCCGTCGCGGGGATGAACACAAGGGGCACAAAGGCACTTTTTAGTATACCAAGCAGGTCGTACTCATAAAAGAGGTAGTCGGTATCCAGCAGCAACTTTTTCTGTTTTTCCGCAAGAGCCACGCCCAATTTTTCTAAAAGGGCTATGGTACCCTCGCCGCGGCCCGCGGCGGATACGATCTTGTGCGCAAGCGCGTACATCAGGTGGCGTTCCGTCACGCTGCCACCCAAGGCATACTGGGAAAGGGGCAGTACATCCGCATCAAAATTCAGCCGGATGCCGTGGGGGGCGAGCATTGCGTCTATCTTTTCTGTCATCGCCCGGTTTCTGATATTTCGCTTTTCCCGAAGCGGAATAAAGGCGGCCTGCAGAACGTCGATGTTTTCATGCGGCACGGCGTGCATGGTCATATAGCTGACTCCGGATTGGTCCGGGTTATTGGTGGTGCGGTGAGAGAGCGGCGTTCCTGCCATATTGACCCGGCATTCCATGCCGATGGTGGTCGGCACGCCTAAGAGTTCGCCCGCCTCCAAAAACTCCTTTGCGCCGCCGATGCTGTCGTGGTCCATGATGCCCGCGGTGCATAAGCCCGCCGCGCGGGCGAAATAGACCGCCGCCGTCGGCGAATACGGGGAAAAGGAGTATGTCGTATGAATATGGTTGTTAATATAGCGCGGATCGGCCGGCGGCAATTGGGCCGACGACGCGATGGCTTTTAACGCAGCAAGGCGCGCTTCTTTTCCAGGCTGGTTCAGTTGAGTAAGTATCCGCTGATCCATCATATCTTTTCTTTACCCTTCCCGTCCCTTCTTAATCAGGCGTCAATGCAGCATGTTCTGTCCGCCGGTGACGGGGATGGCCTGGCCGGTCTCATAGTCCTGCTCCACGGCGTAGAAGATCGCGCGCGCCACATCCTTGGGGAAGCAGCCGCGGCGCATGGGGACAAGGCTTTCATAATGCCGCTTGACGTCCGCAGTGGTCTTGGCGCCCGGGACCTTGCCTGCGTTGAGATATTGCACAAAAAGGCCGCGCTCCGGGTCCATCCACAGGGGGCCGTCCAGGAAGTTGCCAGGGCAGATGGCGTTTACCTTGATGCGGTAGGGGCAAAGCTCCAGCGCGAAGCTTTCCACCAGGCCGATGCCGCCAAACTTGCTGCCCGCGTAGGCAAAGTTCTTGTTGGAGCCGGTAAGGCCGCTTTTGGAGTTGATCTGTATGATATCGCCGGACCAATCGGGGTTTGCCTGAAACTGCGCCTTCATCACGCGGGAAGCGTACTTGCAGCACAGGAAGAACGCTGTATAGTTTATGGAAGTGACGAATTCAAAATCCTTCTTTTCCAGCTCGTCCAGGCTCCCCGCCTTCAATACCCCGGCGTTGCTTACGAACAGGTCCAGCCCGTGGAAACGCTCTACGGTAGCGCCGATCATATTTGCTACGCTTTCCTCGTTGGAGACGTCTACTTTTATGGCGAACGCGCGCTCGCCAAGCTCCTTGGCAACCTCGGCGGCCAAAGCTTCATTCAGGTCCGCCAGCACGACGCATGCGCCCTCGCGGTATAATTCCTCCGCAATGCCGCGGCCAAAGCCCTGCGCGCTGCCCGTGACGATGGCGATTTTCCCGCCCAGCCTGCCCGGAACGCTCAAACGTTCTTTCGCGTGGCCTGCTGCGAGCTGTTCCCATTTGCCCATATCCAGCATGTTCAGTTTCCTCCCGGTAACAATAATGCGCCTATACGCAAGAGTCTGCTATATAGAGTAGCATACCATACGGACACGAGCGGTGTAAAATATTTTCATGAAAAATGTTTGAAAGTAACAACAAAGTGCTATCCCGTCACAAGAAATGAACATCCCTTGAAGTATTTGCCGCCCGCGTGCTATGATGCCTTTAATCAATGTTTACTTGGAAGGAAACAATTGTAAGGGCAGGCCGGAGGTGGAAACATGCAGCAGAATACGGGCGCAGGTGTAAGCGTCCTGATCGTGGAGGATGACACCGTTATCGCGGGGCTTGTTGCAAAGGAGCTTGCGCGGTGGGGATACGTACCATGCAGGGTGGAGGATTTCTCCGACGTCATGCAGGCGTTTTATAAATGCAGCCCGCAGCTTGTGCTGATGGATATTGCGCTTCCCTATTATAACGGCTATTACTGGTGCACAGAAATTCGGAAAGTTTCCGATGTGCCGATCGTGTTCCTTTCCTCCCGCACGGAGGATATGGATATCGTCATGGCCATGCAGATGGGCGGGGACGATTATTTAGTGAAGCCCTTTTCCATGGAGGTGCTTATCGCAAAGCTGCAGGCCGTATTAAGAAGAAGCGGGGGGCAGGCAATACAGGAGCCGGAGCTCTGCGGCGCGCGGCTTTCCCTGGCGGAAGGCTGCTTGTATACCCGGGAGGGGAAACTGGAGCTGACCAAGAACGAGCTTCGCATTTTGCAGCTGCTGCTTTCCCACAAAGGCCGCGTCGTCTCCCGCGAGGAGATCATGCTTCGCCTTTGGGATAGCGACAGCTATGTAGACGACAACACCCTCACCGTCAACATGAACCGCCTGCGGCGCAAGCTGGAGCCCGTGGGCCTCTCGGGCTGCATCGTCACCCGCAAGGGGGAGGGATACCAGCTTACTGAGGAACCGGAGGAAGCGTAAGGGGGAGCATATGCGCAAGCGGAAGGGGAAGGCAAAAAAGACGCTGCCGTTCTGGCGGGGTGTTCTTTCTTATATCGGCTACCGCAGGGCGCTGTTTTTGTTTTATCTTTTGAGCAATGTCCTGGTCGTCAATTTTTGGGCGCTCAACGGCACGCCAGGGGAGGATATTCGCTATAGCGTGCTGTTGGGCGCGCTTGCGCTGATACTCGTCATAGGGCTTGATTTGTTCTCCGTGCTGAGGCGGCTTCGGGCGCTCATGGAGATCAAAGCGCACCTGAATGAATTCGAGCAGCAACTTCCCGAGGGCGGCAACCGTGTGGAACGGCTTTACTGCGAAATCGCGGATGGATATCTCTCCCGCGCGCAAACGGAAAAAGAGGAGCTTTCCATGTCCCACCGGGCGACCATTTCCTATTTCACATTGTGGATGCATCAAATTAAGACGCCCATCGCAGCGTTACGCCTGCTGATGGAAAGCCCGGAACTTGACCGCGCGCTTTTTAACCGCCAGTTGTTCGAGGTGGAGCGGTACGCGGAGCTTGCCATGCAGTATGTGCGCTCGGCAGATATCGCGGCGGATCTTGTGCTTGCCCGATGCGAACTCGAGTCCCTTGTGCGCGAAAGTATCCGCAAATACGCCCCGCTGTTTATTGCAAAAGGGCTTACAGCGGAGGTTGGAGGTATTTCGCTTACCGTGCTCACCGATGCCAAATGGTTTGCGTTCGTGTTTGAGCAGCTTCTCTCCAACGCTGTCAAATACACGCAGCAGGGCATAGTTCGGGTGTATGTACAGGATGGCGCGCTGGTATTGGAGGACACCGGCTGCGGGATACGGTCTGAGGATATGCCCAGAGTGTTTGAAAAGGGATATACCGGCTATAACGGAAGGCTGGATAAGCGCGCGAGCGGCATAGGCCTTTTCCTCGCGCGCCGCGTTTCGGATGCGCTGCGCTTGAAGCTGGAGCTTGTGTCCGTATTTGGGAAGGGCACGAAGGCGGTTATGCGGTTCCCGCAGCAGGAACAGGAGGTATTCTCCTGATCCCAAAGTGACAAAACTGTAAGCCGCATCCTATAAACTGTAAGCCGGTTCGATGGATGCGGCATAGTGGAATTTGATACGATTCCTCCATCATATTTGCCTACTGGGCAAAGAGGAGGCCTACTAAATGGAACTGTTGAAGATCGATCATGTAAAGCGCGTGTTCAATACGCGTCTGGGACTCAAGCAGTGCGTCGCGCTGCGGGACGTCAGCTTTGAAGCCGGCTCGGGTGAGTTCGTCGCCATTATGGGGCCGTCCGGCTCCGGAAAGACAACGCTTTTGAATATCATCGCCTCGCTGGATAAACCGAGCGGAGGGGACGTCTACCTCTCCGGCCGCAGCCTCAAAGCTATCCCTGAACGGGAGCTTTCGGAATTCCGGCGCGATAATCTCGGGTTCGTGTTTCAAGACTTTAACCTGTTGGATACGTTCTCTTTGAAGGACAATATTCTGCTGCCTCTTGTTTTAAAGCGTACCCCGCTTGCGGAAATGGAAACGCGGTTGCTTCCCGTCGCGCAGGAACTGCGTATTACGGAGCTATTGAGCAAATTTCCCTATGAGGTGTCCGGCGGCGAAAAGCAGCGCGCGGCGGTGGGGCGCGCCATCATCACCAACCCGCAACTGTTGCTTGCGGACGAACCGACGGGGGCCTTGGACTCCCGTTCCTCCGCCAACCTGCTTTCTTTATTCGGAGATTTGAACCAAAAGGGCCGCACCATACTGATGGTGACGCACAGCGCGCTGGCCGCAAGCCACGCTGGGCGTGTGCTGTTCATCCGCGACGGCGAGATATTCAGCCAGCTTTACCGTGGGGAGGATAACAACCGCGCGTTTTACGAGCGCATCATCCACAACCTCACCATACTGGAGGATGGGGGTGAGCAGGGTGAATAAGGGCTTTTATTTCAAGCTTGCGCGCTCCAACGTCATGCGCAGCCGCCAGGTATACGTGCCGTATTTCTTGGCTGCGGCCATCATCAGCGGCGTGTATTTTCTGATACTGGCCATGATATTCTCGCCGGGGCTCAAAAACGTGCCGGGCGGGGAGACCGCACAGGCGATGTTTATTGCGGGCATTGTGGTGTTTACGCTGTTCGCGTTCTTCTTTATGCTCTATATCAATGCGTTCTTGGTCAAACGCAGGAAAAAGGAGTTTGGCCTCTACAGCGTATTGGGCATGAACCGGCGGCAGGTTGCGCGCGTGCTTAAATGGGAAAACCTCATTGTTGTGGGGGCTGGCGTACTCGCGGGCATTGCGCTGGGCATGATAGTGGGCCGCCTGCTCTTTTTGCTGCTGATGCATATCCTGCACGCCGTGGAAGGCAGCGCGTTCGTGCTTCCCTGGTTTGCATTCGCGGGCACCGCGCTGCTCTTTTTTGCAGTATTTGTTGCCACCTCCCTCTATAACGGCATCCGCATTCGCGTTACGGATACGGCAGAGCTGTTGAAGAGCGACCGCAAAGGCGAAAAGGAATCAAGGGCCGTCGCGCCCGCCGCCGTATTCGGGCTGCTGCTGTTGGGGCTTGCGTACCTGGTGGCCATTTTCTCCAATAACACTGGAATGGCGATGGGGCTGTTTTTCCCAGCGGCGTTTGTGGTTATTATTGCGACATACCTCTTGTTCAACGCAGGCAGCATCGCGTTTTTGCAGCTGCTCCGGCGCAACAAACGGGTTTACTATAAGCCGGAAAACTTCATCTCCATCTCTTCCATGTTCCACCGCATGCGTCAGAACGCGCGGGGGCTTGCAAGCATCTGCATTTTTTCTACCATGCTCATTGTGACGGTAGCGGGTACGTCTTCGCTTTATCTTGGACGGGAACAGATTTTGAGGGAACTGCATCCGTATGATCTGCGCATGAACTTGCAGGATATTGGCGCGGGCGGCTACGCGCAGGTCGATGACCTTTTGGGCGGGCTTGCCGCCGAGCATGGCGTGGAGTTATCCGGATCGCCGGAGAAGCTTGTGACCCCGGAGAATGCTCCGGAAAACAACATCGGCATGATCGTGCGCTATGAAAACTCCGAGTTTGTGCAGCTAAAGCATGGACTGGTGCTGGATGGCATATTGATGCTGGACATCAAGGGCTCAGAACAGGATGGAACGGCGTTTGTATCGGCGTTTGAGGACGCGATGCTGGACCGCTATGGGGAAATTAGCGGCATCAACGATATTTATTCAGCGCGCATCAACGGATATGGCGTATATGGCGGCCTTTTGTTCCTGGGCGTGTTCTTCGGGGTGCTGTTCCTTGCGGTGACGGTGCTGATGATCTATTTCAAGCAGGTCACGGAAGGGCAGGAAGACAAAGAACGCTTTGAGATCCTGCAAAAAGTGGGCATGCAGAGCGAGGAAGTGAAGGATACCATAAACAAGCAGATCCTGTGGGTGTTCTTCCTGCCGCTCATCGGCGCGCTCATGCACATACTCGCCGCAAGCAATATGATATCCAAAATGCTCGAAGTGTTCAGCCTCTTTGACAAGACGCTCACCTTGGGCTGCATACTCGTTACCTCCGCGGTGTTCGCACTGGTATATCTGATCGTTTACCGTCAGACGGCGAACGTATACTATAAAATGGTTAGACGATAAGGAAGAATAAAAAGAAAAGGACTGCCGATATTTTTCGGCAGTCCTTTACTCATTTTCCGGCTGTTCGGCGCGGAGCCTTACCACCAATTTTTCAATATTCTCCACCGTGCGGCGGTTGAAAAAATGCTCGATCAGCTCCACCTGCTCCAAATCCTCCGGCACACCGTTGACGATGCATAAAAACTCATGCAGTACGTCATGCCGGTAAAGAAGGTAATCCCCTTCCGCTTCTCCCTGCGGCGTGAGCTTCAAATACGCGTAGGGGTGGTATTCCACAAGCCCCCGGGATGCTAGCTGCTGCATCATTTTGGTGACGGAAGAAGGCTTAACGTTGAGGCTTTCCGCCACAGCCTGCACGCGCACCACCGGATCCATGCGCGAGAGGCGGCAGATCATTTCCAGGTAATCCTCCATTGTGCGCGTGATGGCGCGCTTCTGCACACGGTCATAACCGTCCAGCGTACGAAATTCGCTCTTCATGTGTCACCCCTTTCACCCTTTTTTCCCCCGCCGCATAGTATTGTGTCAGGGAAACTTCCTTGCACCGCTGCAACAGCAGAACGGACGTAACGAAGTGCCGCCTATTTAGTGAAGCATATGAAAGGAATGAAAAGAGTATGATGGAAAGTCTTCTGCAGGCGCCTATTGGCTTAGCGGTACGGGTGGCGTCTCTGTACGCGAGTGAAACGATGCGCAGGCGGCTTTTGGATATGGGCCTAACGCCCGGTGCGTGTGCAACCTGTTTATATGAGGCCCCGTCCGGCGACCCCAAGGCCTATTTTATCCGCGGCGCGGTTGTGGCTTTGCGCAATGAAGACGCTTCGACCGTGCGGCTGATGCCGGTATAAGAGGAGGGAAAATGGAAGAGCAGTTCAAGCGCCCGCCGCTTCTGCAGATACACAGGGAAAATGAAAACGATACCGTCATTGCCTTAGCTGGCAATCCCAATGTGGGAAAATCCACCGTGTTTAACGCTTTGACCGGAATGCGCCAGCATACCGGGAACTGGCCGGGGAAGACGGTGGCGAGCGCCCAGGGTCGCGCCGTATTCCATAAAGCCGGGTATGTACTGGTAGACCTGCCCGGCACCTATTCGCTGATGGCACATTCCACAGAGGAGGAAATCGCAAGGGATTTCCTCCTTTTTGGCGGCGCACAAGCGGCGGTTGTGGTGTGCGACGCCACCTGTCTGGAACGGAATTTGAACCTGGTACTGCAAACGCTGGAGCTTGCGCCGCATACCGTCGTCTGCGTGAATCTGATGGATGAGGCGGCGAAAAAAGGGATCAAGCTGGATCTTCCCGCACTTGAGCGCATGCTTCATGTGCCGGTGGTGGGGACCTCCGCGCGGGAAAACAAGGGCCTCAATGACTTGATGGCCCGCGTAGAAGAGATTGTGGCGCAGCGCGGCAAAGCGCCGTACGAAGTCCGCTACGCGCCAGCGGTGGAGGAGGCGGTGTCCATCCTGCTGCCCGCGCTTTCTGAACTTCCGCTTCAAAACCTTCCGCCCCGGTTTACGGCGTTAAAGCTGCTGGAGGGCAACCAGACGCTGCTTGCCCGCATCCGGGAGCAGCTTGGCCTTGACCTTCCCGAACTTTTGCAGGAACCGCTTTCCCGTGCGCGGGAGGCGCTGCGCATGGGAGGCATAGAAAAGCTGGAAGACGCGCTGGTGGCAGGCTTGTACCAGGAGGCAGAACGCTTGGCCGCTGCCTGTGTCACGCAGCCTAAGGAGCAATACCAGGCGCGGCAGTGGAAGCTCGATAAGCTTTTGACCGGCAAATGGACGGGAACACTCATCATGCTGCTGATGCTTGCGGTGGTGTTCTATATTACGATCGCGGGCGCAAACGTACCTTCCCGTCTGCTGGGAGAAGGATTGTTCTGGGTTGGGGACCGGTTTTCGGAAGGCTTGCTGGCTGTGGGCGTCCCGGAATGGCTGCGCGGCTTGCTGTTGGATGGCGTATACCGCGTGCTCGCTTGGGTGGTGTCCGTCATGCTGCCGCCCATGGCGATATTCTTCCCGCTGTTTACGCTGCTGGAGGATTTGGGCGTGCTGCCGCGCGTGGCGTTCAACCTGGACCACCGCTTCCGCAAATGCAACGCCTGCGGGAAACAGAGCCTCACCATGTGCCTGGGATCCAATCGTGTAACTTTTTATCCTGAGTATTCTTTCATAGCTGGTTGAGCCTGGAAACGGAAATAGATGCGAATATTCTGGTGCTTGAGCTTCTTGCGATTTTTGGTACTCTCATACCGCGGCTCCGAAACTTCTATCCGCTCAATAAGCTTGAAAAGCAGTTCGGGGGTAAGTTCCTCTATTGTATCGTATTGTCTGACGAGTTCCTCAAATTTGCCGTAAGCCTCCTGAATTCCTGCCGCATCAAACTGGCTGATTTTCTTCTCCGCTGCCCTGATCTTATCCGTAAGCATCTGAGATTCGGTCTCATACTTGCCCATTAGTTTGGAAAAGCGTTCCTGATTGACGGTTCCAGAGGCAAAATCCTCATATAGTTTCTCAACAATAGTGTCAATTTCCTGCATGCGCTTTTGAAGCTTTTGCGTATTAATCTCCTTCGAGGAAGCTTTCCGCTGCGTTTCCATCGCCTTTTGCAAGTCCTCCAGGATCGATATCCGATCTTCCGCCGATATGGAAATTTGCTCATTCAACGATTTTAAAACAAGGTCATAGAGCACCGTATAGTGAATTCCATGGGTGGTACACGCCCTGGGACCAGACTGCTTATACCCAGCGCAAACGAGGTTATATGGGCGCTTTCGGGAATGTACGGGCGACATGCGGCGGCCGCAGGTATCGCACCAGGCAAGGCCGGCAAATATGTTTTTAAAATTCCCGCCTTTGGGCACATACTTCGCCCTGGAGCGTCTGCGGACAATGGTGAAGGTCTCTGCATCAACGATGGGTTCGTGCGTATTGGGTACAACGATCCAGTCTTCAGGGCTGTTTTTGATCTGTAAGTCACTTTTGAAGGATACCTTTGTGGTTTTGTGCTGGATCATCTCGCCCAGATACGTCCGGTTTGAAAGCATTTTATAAATAACGGGCGCAATCCACTCCCCCTTGGTCCTGTATTTGCCGATCTCCAGGCTGTTCCTGTTCATGCACCGATATGCGAGCGGAGTGGGTACCTTTCGCTTGTTCAGGATGCGTGCTATTTCCCTGTTCCCAACCCCTTGCAGCGCCATTTGGTATATCTCGCGGACGATTTCAGCCGCCGGTTCGTCAATGACAAAACGCCTCGGATTTTCTGGGTCTCTTTTATATCCGTACGGAGGAAAGCAGCCGACATGTTCGCCCTCACGCATATGCGCGAGAAAGGCCGAGCGGATTTTCTTGGATGTATCACGCGCATACATTTCGTTCAGGACATTTTTAAACGGTACCACATCGTTATATGGGCTGTCCGAATCGTAACCGTCGTTGATCGCGATACATCTTACACTCTTTGAAGGAAAGTATATTTCGGTATACTGCCCTGTAAGGATATAGTCGCGTCCGAGCCTTGAAAGATCCTTTAAAAGGATAAGATTCACCTTCTTGTCCTCGATGTCGGCAATCATCCTTTTAAAGCCCGGACGTTCAAAGTTTGTCCCGCTCCACCCATCATCCACATATTCATCATACACCGTAAACCCATGCTCTTTGGCATAGCTTCTTAGCATTTTGCGCTGCGTATCGATGCTGGAGCTTTCAGCGGTCCCTTCATCATCCTTGGACAACCGCAGATAAATCGCCGCCATATAGGTTGAATTTGGCTTCACATTTCCTCCTTTTCAAGGTAATCAACCCATAATAATTGCGCCTTCAATGATACAAAAGGGTAGGGCAAAAAGGGAATGATTCTGTCAATTTCTGCTCATATCGAGCAGGATAAGTTCTTTAACAAGCTGCCCGTATGGTTTGCTGCCTGTTGATTTGATTTCAACTGTATATTTGTTGCCTTTGGCAACTATGGGCGCCCGGTTATCATTCTTTTTTGCTTCCACAAACTCTCACCTCACATAAGTGTATGAGGTCATCCGGGTAATTTGCCTGTCTCAAAATAAAAGGAGCGAATATTGTACTCCGATTTATATGTTTGTATATTCCGCTTATCATGCTGATTCAAGATTTTGTGGATGCAAGTGAATGATAGAGCCTGAGTTCGACCTTCTGTATGGTTGGGTCCTTTTGAATTGGTTGCCGATGCTTCCTCTGAATCGCTTTCAAAAGACGGGACTGTGGAGCATAGCGCATTCAATATATTGCATGGAGTCATATGATGTGAATCAAATCGTTCATGCGCTCTCGAAATGAGAGCTTTCAAATAGCAAGAAGTCCCGCTTTCGCAGGACTTCTTCAAATCAAAACAGCCCTCTTCTTGTATTTTCTAACCTGTCAGACTTCGGTTGCGCCTCCATTATTACAAAGCCAGTGGCAGTTTTCAGCGCTGCGAAAGCAGTTCTATCAGCACCTCACGGTATGCTCAGGCAGAAACGCAGAGTATGTATGCCGTTATTCTAAAGACGTTTGACGGGCGCACTTTTCTATAGCGACCACGCCGCCGCGCACCACCTCGATTTTCGGGTACTTGCGCATGGCGGATATCAGTTCGTTGTTCTCTTCCTCCTGCGCGACCACCTCGAGCAGTATGCTGTCCGGCCCTTTGCCCGCCACGCGCGCCTTGAACTTTTGGGCGGCCTTTACAATATCGCCCATCATCGTCTTGTCGCACTCCATTACCTTAAGCAATAAAAGCTCCTGTTTGACGACATCGGCTTCCGTAAAATCCAGCACGCGGATGATATCGACGCTCCGGTTGAGCTGCTTTTTAATCTGCTCGAACGTTTCGTCGCTGCACAAAAGCCCGATCGTCATGCGGGAAATCGTAATATCCTCGGTGGTACCCACCGTCAGCGTTTCGATGTTATATGCCTTTCCTGCCAATAAGCCGGAAATCTTGGCGAGAACACCCAGCCTGTTCTCCACAAAGAGGGACAAAAACCGGTAACTCAGCTCCGAACCCATATTTATCCCTCCAATACCATGTCGTTAAGCGCAGCGCCCGCTTTTACCATGGGATACACCATCTCCTCGCGCTCAATCATGCATTCAATGATCGTGGGGATCCGCGTTTGTTTACCGGCGGCTTCCAAAGAGGAGCGAAGCGAACTTTCGTCAAATACTCGGACGCCCTGCGCCCCGTAGCTTTCGGCGAGATTGACAAAATCTGGAACATACCAGGCGGGGTTGTTTTCGCCGCTGCCCGCCGCAAGATCCGTTCCCGAGTAGCGGCGGTCGCACATGAGCTGCTGCCACTGCCGTACCATGCCGAGGTAGCCGTTGTTGAAAATGACGACGATGACCGGCAACCCCTCCAGTACGGCTGTCGCCATCTCCTGAAGGTTCATTTGGAACCCTCCGTCGCCCGTGACACATATGACCTTTTTGCTCCTGTCGCCCAGCTGCGCGCCGATGGCGGCAGGAAGCCCGTAGCCCATTGCGCCCAATCCGCCCGAAGTCAAAAGCTGTTTGCGTCTGTCCAACGCAAGGTACTGGGTCGTCCACATCTGGTGCTGGCCCACGTCCGTAACGACGATGCACTCCGGAAAAACATCGTTGAGCGACTGTATGATTTTGCGCGGCGTCAGCCCCGGTCTGTCCTGTTTGGGCAGAGGGTAGGCTGCCTTCCACTCGTTAATCTGCGCGAGCCACCCATCGGTATCGCAGGGCCGCGCATAATGCAGCAGGCTCTCAATTGCCTTTCCGGCCTCGGCCACAATTGGGATGTCCACCTGGACGTTGCGGGAAATCGAAGCGGTATCGATATCGATATGGATGATTTTCGCGTGCGGCGCAAACTCATCCACCTTGCCGGTCACGCGGTCATTGAACCGGGAGCCGATAGAGCAGAGCACGTCGCACTCCATCACGGCCTGGTTGGCAGCAAAACAGCCGTGCATGCCCACGTTGCCGATAAACAGCGGATGATCGGTTGGGATAGCGCCGCGGCCCATGATGGTGGAGATCACGGGGATGCCCGCCCGTTCGGCAAGGAGCGTAAACGCCCCCTGCGAACGGGAAATATGGATGCCGCCGCCAGCCAGGAACAGCGGCTTTTGCGCTTTGCGGAGCAATGCCGATGCGCGCTTGATCTGGCCGATATGTACGCTTTCGTAAGGCCGGTAGCTGCGTATCTGCACGTCGCTCGGGTATTCCTCACTCCCCATGGCGTTGATGACGTCGGCGGGAAGATCCACAATGACGGGGCCGGGCTTGCCGGTCGTGGCGATATAAAAAGCCTCTTTGATGGCCCGTCCCAGATCCGCCCGCTCCATCACCATCATGTTGTACTTTGTGATGTTGCGGGTAATGCCGATGATATCCACTTCCTGGAACGCGTCGTTGCCAATCAGGTCTCTTCGGACCTGACCGGTGAAGCAGACGATGGGCACGCTGTCATAATTCGCCGCGGCGATGGCTGTCACGGTGTTGGTGGCACCCGGCCCGCTGGTGACTAAGCAAACGCCGGGCTTTCCGGTGGCGCGGGCATACCCGTCCGCCGCATGTACCAACGCCTGCTCGTGCCTTGGCAAAATAAGCCGGATGCCCTGCTGCTTGTACAGCTCGTCGAAAATAGAAATCACCGGTACGCCGGGGTATGCGAATACGGTATCCACCCCTTCGGCCTGCAACGCTCTGATAAGCAGTTCGGACCCCTTCATTGCCATAAACGTCCTTCCCCGGGCGGACAGGCATTTTCCCATCTCCCGATCGTTCCAGAATAGTATCATCCATTTATACATGGGTCTGAATGTTTATCCAATACAGTAACGGGATTTCCAGCCATAGTCAATATAAAAATTCATAAATGCTGAATTTATATTGAACATCGTCGGGATATATTTGTCATCCTGAGCGTAAGCGAAAGATCTTTTGACGGCTTTGCAGTAAGATTCTTCGCTTCGCTCAGAATGGCAGGAAATCGTTCAACTTATTTGCACCTGTTCTGCAGCTGCTCCCAACGTTTGTCCACTTCCTTTTGAAAGGCTTCAAGCGCCCACTCGTTTCCTTTTTGGAACAAATGGCGGAACCGTCCCTGCGGGCGCAGGAAATCCACGATGGGCAGTTTTACCTTGGGTTCGTAATTGAGTTTCCATTCCCCGTCGATCACTTCAAACAGAGGCCAGTAGCAGGTTTCCACGCCCAGACGGCAGATTTCCATGAGATCCTCAGTCGGATACCGCCACCCGCGCGGGCAGGGCGCCATGATGTTCAAGAATGCGGGGCCCTCGGTGTAAATGGCGCGCTCCGCTTTTTTGTGCAAATCCCCAAGGTTCTTAATGAAAGTTGTCTGCGCGACGTAGGGAATGTTATGCATGGCCATGATGCCCGTCAGATCCTTGCGGTATTGTGGCTTGCCAAGCGATTGTTCGCCTACGGGGGTGGTGGTGGTATCTGCAAACATGGGCGTCGCGGAAGAGCGCTGGATGCCGGTGTTCATATACGCGCCGTTATCATAGCAGACATATACCATGTCGTGCCCGCGCTCCATTGCGCCGGACAGGGATTGCAGGCCGATGTCGTAGGTACCGCCGTCGCCGCCGAACGCGATGAATTTGTATGTCTGGTCCAGTCTGCCGCGCTTTTTCGCCGCAACGTATGCGGCTTCAACGCCGCTGAGCGTGGCCGCGGCGTTCTCGAACGCGTTGTGGATGAATGAATCCTTCCATGCGGTATAAGGATACAGGAATGTGGATACTTCCAGGCAGCTTGTGGCGCTGCAGACAACAGCCTTATCCTCTTCGCGGAGCGCACGCAGCACATTCCTTACGGCGATTGTACCGCCGCAGCCGGCGCACATACGGTGGCCGGGCGCTAAACGCTCCTCCTTGGACATGATCTCCTTAAAATTATAAGCCATTGTCCTCTCCTCCTTCCGAGCGCACCGAAAGATACCGGTAGGGTTTGGCGTCCTGCTGCGGCAGCGCTTCGAATACCGATTTCAGATCCTCCACGCGCACATCGCGCCCGCCCAGGCCATATACATATGGGAATACAGAGGGCTTTGCGCCAGCGTGATAGAGCGCGCCGCGAACTTCCGCGGCCAGAGGGCCTCCGTTCCCGCTGAAGCTTTCCGCGCGGTCCATCACAGCCACAGCCTTGCAGCCCTTCAGCGCAGCCGCAATCTCAGCGGCCGGGAAAGGCCGGAACACGCGAATCTTCAATAGGCCGGCCTTGACGCCCTTGTTTCGGAGTTCGTCAACAGCCTCTTTTCCGGTACCTGCGGCCGATCCGATCAGAACCATCGCATATTCGGCGTCCTCCAACCGGTAGGCTTCAAACAGGCCGTAATTCCTGCCGGAAATCCCGCCGAACTCGGCCGCCACGTCTAAAATGACATCCTTTGCGCGCCGCATGGCCTCCGCC
Source organism: Bacillota bacterium (assembly GCA_023409435.1). Classification (GTDB taxonomy): domain Bacteria; phylum Bacillota; class Clostridia; order Christensenellales; family CAG-138; genus JAEYLA01. The sequence goes on from JAEYHP010000155.1 coordinate 18,544, forward strand.
TGGCTGCGTTTGTGCTCGAGGTAATACGCCGAAGTTGCGTAGGGCCCGAGGGACAGCGGTTTTTCAGGATTCAATAATGAATCTGCAGGCTCGTAGTTTCCCGCAAATGCCTTTACCGCCGCATCCTCCATGAGCTCAATGTTCTCCACGGCATGGGAGGTAATAAACCCGTCCTGGCACACCATCACGGGAAGCCGTACGTCGTCATCTTCCCCGATGCGGAACGCCTGGATGAGGTTGTCGTACGCTTCCTGGTTGTTCTCGCTGTAAATCTGGATCCAGCCCGCATCCCGCGCGCCCATGCTGTCCGAATGATCGCAGTTGATGTTGATGGGCCCCGTCAGCGCGCGGTTGACAAGCGCCAATACGATGGGCAGCCGGTCGGACGCGGCGACATACAATTCTTCCCACATCAGCGCGAGGCCCGCGGAAGAGGTCGCCGTGACCGTACGCGCGCCTGCGGCCTCCGAGCCGATACACGCGCTCATGGCGGAGTGCTCGCTCTCTACCGGAACAAACACGGTATCCACCTTGCCGTCGGCTACGAATGAGGAAAAATACTGCGGGATCTCGGTGGAAGGCGTAATGGGGAACGCAGCCATCACGTCCGGGTTGACCTGGCGCAGCGCTTGGGCCACCGCCTCGTTGCCGGAAAGTCTGTCTCTAGGCATGTTATTCCCCCCTCTCCATATCGATCGCTTTGAATGGGCAAACCTTTGCGCAGATGCCGCAGCCCTTGCAATGCAAGAGATCAAATTCGCCCCGTTTTCCATTTATAACGGGAATGGAGCTGTCCGGACATACGGGCACGCACATCAGGCATTGCCTGCACTTTTCCTCAAGATACACCGGCATATCCACACGCCACTCGCCGGTGTTGAATTCTGCCGAAGTGCCGCCTCCCGTAATGCCGCCGCCCAATGTGACGGCCTGCCAGGAGATGGCCTCGTTGATGGTGTCGGTTATTTTTTTACTCATTCCCGTACCTCCCTGAGCGTAAGCCGCAGCGCCTGCATGTTGCCCTGAATCACTTCCGGCTTGCTTGCAAACTTATGCGTAAAGGACGCCTCCATATCATGGAGAAACTCTTCTTCTTCCATCAGGCCGGATACCTTGACGATTGCGGCAAGCATCGGCGTGTTGGGGAAATACTTGCCAAGCGCCGCGATGGATATCGTGCGCGCGTCCACCGTGTAGACCTTGCCCGCATACCCCTTGAGCAAGGGGCGCAATTCCTCCGCGGACTTTGCGGAATTGATAACGATCGCGCCCTCAGGCTTGAGGCCGAGCGTAACGTCCACCGCTTCTAAGAGCGTTTCATCCACCACCGCCACGTAATCCGGCGCATAGATGTTGCTGTGGATGCGGATCGGCGTACTGCCGATGCGGTTGTACGCCGTAATCGGCGCGCCCATGCGCTCGGGTCCGTATTCCGGGAAGCCCTGTACATACTTCCCCGTATGGAAAGCGACGTCGGCAAGCAGCAGCGCCGCGGTCTTGGCGCCCTGCCCGCCCCTGCCATGCCAGCGAATCTCCAGCATATTTCCTCCTTTTCTTCTTCACCCACTCAAAAAGGGTATGCGAACAAGGCCCGGCGTCTACCGGGCCCTGCAATGTCCTTTATTTCTGCGCGAAAGCTTGCGCGAAATCTCCGATGATATCGTCGATATCCTCAATGCCCACCGAGACGCGGATCATGCCGTCGGCAATGCCCATGCGTTCCCGCTCTTCCCGCGGGATCTTGCCGTGCGTCATCGTAGCCGGATGCTGGACCAGCGTGTCAAGATCCCCCAGGCTGACGCAGTATTTTGCCATATGCAGTTTCTTGATGAAAGCCTGAGCGCCGGGAATGCCACCTTCCACCTCAAAGGAGAGCATGCCGCCATACACGCCGCCGAACTCCGCCTTGGCGAGCTCATGCTGCGGATGGCTTGCAAGGCCCGGATAGACGACGTTTTTCACTTCCTTCTGAGCCTGCAGCCACTGCGCGAATTTCAGCGCGTTCTCACAGTGCGCGCGCATGCGCAGGTGCAGCGTCTTCAGGCCGCGAAGCTGGAGCCAGCAGGAGAAGGGCCTGGGTACCGGTCCAAGTTCCTGGTACATGGAGCTGCGGATGGCGTCCACAAACGCAAATTTGCCGCAAATGATGCCGCCGATGATATCGCCGTGGCCGTTGATGTACTTGGTGGAGCTGTGCACCACCACATCGATGCCGTAGGAAAGCGGCTGAACCATGTAGGGGGAGGTGAATGTGCTGTCTACGATGGAGGTAACGCCATTCGCCTTTGCCCAGTCTGCAAGCGCCTTGAGGTCGAGCACGACCATGGTGGGGTTGGCAATGGTTTCGGCATAGACGACCTTGGTGTTGGGACGCTTTGCCGCGTTGAGCGTTTTGGGCGAAAGATCCTCAACGAATGTTACTTCAATATGGAACTCCTCAAATATCTTGGTAAACAGGCCATAGGTGCCGCCGTATATCGTCTTATAGGCGATAACATGGTCGCCCGGATGCGCACAGTGCATGACCGCAAGGGAAATTGCCGCCATACCGGAGGCTGTGGCGAGCGCCGCTTCGGCGCCCTCAAGCTCCGCTATCTTGTCTTGCAGATCGTTTTGCGTCGGGTTGCGGGAACGGGCGTATGTGTAAATGCCTTCCTTGTCGCCGGCGAGGTAACGGTCCATTTTTTCAGGCGTCCACACATAGGTGCTGGTCATGAACATGGGCGCTATGAGCGCGCCAGTTTCAGGATCGGGAAGCTGCCCGGCGTGTACGGCCTTCGTTGCAAACTTTGCATGCTTGGTATCCATGATGTTACTCCTTTCCACCGCCAATGCGGATCATGACCTTAATATGTTTGGGCCCGTTCACGATCAGCTCCTCAAAGCCGTCCTGAATCAGGGTATCCAACGTCACTTCGCGGGTAATGAGCTCATCGGCGTTGATCAGCCCCTGCTCGAGGTAGGAAAGGGCCGTGCCGATCTCATCCACATGCGCCTGGGAGGTATAGAGCGTCCGCTCCCCTTCCTGGAAGGTATTCATATCGAACACGGGCTTCTTTTCGAACACGCCCATCACCATCAGTTTCGCGCCGGGGCGCAGCGCCGATATGGCGCTGTCCAGCGTGCGCTGGCTTCCAACGCATTCATATACAACGTCCACAAGGCCGCCATTCCATTCCTGTATAACGGGTACAAGATCGCCGTCCAACACGTCATGGTAGACGCACCCGTAGCTTTCCACCAGTTCCTTGCGGTCCTTGCCGACGCCGGCCACCAGGATTTTTCCGGCGCCCGCGAATTTGGACGCAAGCATGCAGGCAAGGCCGATGATCCCAGGTCCTACGACGACGACCGAGCTGCCCGTGATATCGCCTAAGAGGCGCGTCGCATGGATGCCGCAGGCCAAAGGTTCCGCCAAAGCGCCCTGCCGCAAGGTTACGGAATCGGGTACGCGGAAGAGACGGTCCGCATCCGCCACCACATAGTCCGCAAATGCGCCATCAGTACCTACGCCTAAGAAGCCCAGCTTTTCGCATACGTTGTAGCGGCCGGAACGGCACATATCGCACTTCTTGCAGCAGAGCGTGCCGTTTGCGGTAACGCGGTCGCCCTGCTTCCAGCCCGTTACGCTTTCGCCTACCGCTTCGATGACGCCGGTAAATTCATGGCCCAGCGTCAAGGGCGCAGTGCGTCCGGTCAGCCGGTGGGGCTTTGAGACGGGGATAAAGTTGGGCCCGACATATTCATGGCGGTCGGTCCCGCAAATGCCTGCGTAGGCAACCTTGATGCGCACATGGCCCGCGGGTATTGAAGGTACCGGCAGCTCCTCGATGCGTACATCCTTGTATCCATGCCAAACGGCAGCTTTCATATGCGTCCTCCTTCCGCCGCGAAGAAGCGCGACATCAGTTCTTCGAGTATGTTTCCGGGAATCCTGTTCACATCCCCCGCGAATGTTTCCGGGAGGCGTTCCGTTACGAACCTGCTTGCCCCCTCAATAAATGCAATGCTTGCACGGCAGGCGGCGTCCGGGCAATCCCGGTACGGATAAAGATCCAGCGAGAACCAGCCCTCGTACCCCAGCCTGTTCAGCCAGTAAAAGAGCTCAAAATATTGCGGCCAGTGCACCGACCCCACCGGCATGTCGTCATCCGCGATGCGGTAGTTGTCGTTGAGATGCAGGTGGAACAGGCGCTTTTCGTGCATGAGGATCGCAGCCGATTCCGCCGGATTTTCCCCGGCGTTAAAGGCATGCCCCACGTCCAGCGTAACGCCCACATTTATACAGCCGGTCGCCTGTGCGGCGGCAAGCGCCATACCCGCGTTCTTCATCATGCAGCTCATTTTGGGCTCGCTGGTTTTATATTCGATTCCCAGCTTGATGGAAGGATCGTGCTGCGCGCAGATGCGCAGCGCATCGATCAGGCGGGCATATCCCGCCGCATAATCGTTCTGGAACACATAGTCAAACCCGTCCTGTCCCATCCAAAGGCTCACAACGGCGACGCCGATGCTGCGGGCAAAGTCCATCGCATTTTTGACGAGGTTGATGGCTTTTTGCCGCTGTGCCGCGTTGGCGGAGGACAGCGAGCCGTCCTTCCATTCCTTATCGCACACGAGCTCGATGCCCATGCCCGCAATGACAAGTCCGTACTCCTGTAATACGGGCTGCACTTTAGCCCAGTTGTCCTCGTTGACATCGTTGGGATAAGTAATTTCAATACCGGAAACGCCATGAAGCGCGCCGATGCGCTTTACGCGGTCCAGAAGGCCGAGCCTTTCCTTGTAGCCTTCTCCCACATAGCGGTCGGTGCCCATTCCATAATCCCAAACGCCTACGCTGATTGGATTTTTCATAGTTACTCCTTTGCGGAATACGTTTTGTAGCCGCCGGTCACATTTTTGACCTTGAACCCATTCTGGCTGAGTATGCGCTGCGCGGTATGGGCGCGCACGCCCACCTGGCAGTATTCGAGCACTTCTTTATTGGGGTCGAGTTCCCCGAGCCTGTCCCGCAGCGCGTCCACCGGTATATTGACGGCGCCGGGCAGATGCCCGCGCTCAAATTCCCGGGGTGTGCGTACGTCAAGCAATATGGTGGAAGCGGGGTCGTAGGTTTCGGCATCCTCAAAATCCGCCATGGAGGATATGCCCTCCAACACGTTCTGGGCGATATAGCCCAGCATATTGACGGGATCTTTGGCCGAGGAATAGGGCGGCGCATATGCGAGTTCAAGATCGCAAAGATCGGTAACATGCGCCTTTAAGCGCAAAGCTGTCGCAACGACGTCGAGCCGTTTGTCCACGCCCTCCGCCCCTACCATCTGGCAGCCTAAGATACGGCCGTCGGGATGAAACAGCAGCTTGCAATCGATCTGCACCGCGCCCGGATAATAGGTCGCATGGGAGAAGGGATGCGTGTAGATCTTGTGGTAAGGGATGCCCGCACGCTTGAGCGCGCTTTCATTGGCGCCCGTTACCGCGGCAGTCAGCCCGAACACTTTAACAACAGCGGAACCCTGCGCGCCTTTGTAGGGATGGTCGAGGCCCACGATGCTGTCCGCCACGGTACGCGCCTGCCTGTTGGCAGGACCGGCAAGGGGAATTGCCGCAGCAAGCCCGGTGACATAATCGGTGATCAGGGCCGCGTCGCCCGCCGCATATACGTTCTTGATATTGGTGCGCATATACGCGTCGGTGATGATATGACCCCTGGGGCCAAGCGCAATGCCCGAGCCTTTCAAAAACTCTGTCGCCGGGCGCACGCCTACGGCGCTCACCACCAGATCCGCTTCAAAGGAGGAGCCGTCATCCAACATAATGCTCACGGCGTCTCCCGCAGTTTCCAAGGCGGTCACTTTTTTTCCTAACGTCAACTCTACGCCATGCGCCCTGAGTTCCCTGTGCACAATCGCCGCCATATCGGCGTCAAACGGCGGGAGGATATGGTCCATCGCCTCGACCAGCCGCACCGCGACGCCGCGCATGCGAAGGTTTTCGGCCATTTCCACGCCGATAAAGCCGCCGCCGAGTATCGTGGCCGTCTGCACGCCATGCTCGACGACAAAACGATTGATGCTGTCGGTATCGTCAATGTTTCTGAGCGTGAGCACCCGTTCCATGCCCTGTTGGAATAACGGAACGGGCTCGGCGCCGGGGCAGAGCACCAGCGCATCATAGCTCTCCTCATATTCGCCGCGCTCCGCGCTTTCCACGCGTACAACGTTGCGCGCCGTATCCACCGACGCAACGCGGCTGTGCGTGCGAACGTCGATGCGAAAGCGCGCGCGCATCGCTTCAGGAGACTGTACGATAAGTTCCTTCCGTTCGGCAATCACCCCGCCGATATGGTAGGGCAGGCCGCAGTTTGCAAACGAAATATACGTATCTTTTTCAAACAGGATGATTTCTGCGGCTTCATCCAACCGGCGCAGACGCGCGGCTGTTGAAGCTCCGCCCGCGACGCCTCCTACGATTACAATCTTCTTCATATGCTCCTCCTTCTACCGGTTCAGCAGGTCAGATACCCTTCATCCAGGAGTATCTCCGCCGTCCATGCTGCGGCCGTAGCGACAACGACGGTACATTTATCCGCCGTATGCGCGCCCGCCTGCTCGAAGGCTGCCTTCTCGGCCGCATCCCGTATAGAGAACGCCCTGCCGAAAATCTGCCTGTGGATATCGTGGCAGATCACGGTTCCATATGTCTCAATAAACCGGCTGTGCAGCAGGTCGGCAAGGTGCATGCTTTGATCTTTTTCTTCTTTGTCATTGTCAAAAAACTCAAAGCGTCTGCCCGCATAGGTGCCCATAAACAGCAGCCCGCCCGCGTAGCCGCCGCAGACGCCGTCCCCAAACAGGCCCATGCCCGCGGCAAACCCGTTTGCCGCGCGGAAAAGATGGGTTTCTTCCTTGCCGCTGATTTTGAACATCGCCGCGATCGTGCATTGCGCGCAGCCGCGGCAGTGCTTTTCGTAGTGGAACCCATCGCGGTAGGCGGCTTTGATCATCTCCACCCTGCAGGGTTCTTCAAAGAACGTTCCCTGCCGCAGCCTTTCAAGCTGGGTGCAAATGAGCTGCACCGTCTCGGGCGTACGCATAAGCGCATAGCGCGCACGTACATATTCGCGCAGTTCCTGCCCTTGAAGCTCTGTATCCCGGATGCAGGCGGCGAGCGCCTTGCACAAATAATGGGGCAGCTCTCCAGCAAGACGCACCGCAAGCGCGGTGCCCAGCAGCGCCGTTTCTCCGGCGGGCAGGCCCAGAGGAATCCCGGCCGGGGGAACGGCTTCGGCCGTTGTCGCTTCCTCAGCGGTAAGCCTTGCAAGGCGTTCCGCTTCGTCTGCGCCTGCCCCCGCAAACGCGGAACGGGCGGCATACTCGATATTCATAGGCGCCAAGCCATCCCTTTCCATCCTCAGCGCTCGGGGTCCAACAGCACTTTAAGGCCCTGCTTGCTCTTTACCACCTCGAACGCTTCTTCCCACTTGCTCATCGGGAACACATGGGAAACAATGGCGTCCACATTGACCTTATTAAGGCGCACCAGCCGAATGGCCTTTTCCCACGAGGTGGGAATCTGCGCGTGCGATCCCTGCACGGTAAGTTCTTTCTTTTTAATATTGTGGAAATCCACATCGATGGTGTGGTTGAATACGCCCATGGGCACAAACGTGCCGCGGCGTGCTATGATATTCATCGCGAGGTCCACCGCCTTGCTCGAACCCGTCGCTTCGACGACGACGTCGGCGCCGTATCCCCCTGTGAGCTCTTTGCAGATCAGCCCCAGGTCCTCCTTCTGGATATCCACGGAGAGATCAATGCCTAATTTCAGAGCGAGTTCCATGCGCGGGACGTCGTGCGTAAGCCCTGCTATGATGACATACGAGCCCTGCGCTTTTGCAACCTGCGCCGCGTACAGGCCGATAGGGCCCGGCCCCAGTATGACGACCACATCGTTGACGCCGCACTGCGTGCGTTCGGTCAGTGCATGCACGCCGCACGAAAGCGGCTCTATGGATGCGCCCTGGTCAAACGTCATGCTGTCCGGCAGCTTCATCACGCTGCCTTTCCACGTAATGACATATTCCGCGAACGCGCCGTTCGCCGCGGAACCCAACCCCCGGCGCTCGGGGCAATGGTTGAATTCGCCGCGTTTGCAGAAGCGGCAGTGCCCGCATACATGGAAGGTGGTCTGGGACAGCACGCGGTCTCCAATTTTGATATCCTCTACGTTGGGCCCTACCATATCCACGATGCCGGCCAGCTCGTGGCCAAGCACCACAGGAGGATGCAGCGCGAAACCGCCCTCGTTTATATACACGACATCCGTCTGGCAGATACCGGCACGTTTGATCTTTATCCTGACCTGGTCCGGTCCGGGCACGGGGGTCTCGATCTCCATCAGTTGAAAATTACCCGGCTCGATTTTGGTCTTTACCAATGCACGCATACTTTTTCTCCTTTTCCTGACTATATTGCTATCTGAGCGCGCGGCCTTGCCGCGCGTAATCCGCTTTTATCCGCGGGCATGCCAGTAGGGGGCCTGCTTGCGCAGCCCAACAAATTCGCTGTAGAGTTTATCCATTAAGTGGTGTGTCCCGGCATCGGGCAAGAAGCTTGTGCACTCATTGTAGGCGTCTTCCGGGGCGGGATTTTCCAGCGCCATGCGCGCGGTTTTGACGATACCCTCTATGCCCAGCTCCCTGCGGTTGGGGCGCAGCACGGTCTTATTGAGCATATCGGCAACAAGCTGGCAGGTAAAATCGCTTTGTGCGCCGCCGCCCGAAAGATAGAGCGGGCCTTCGGAGCGCGGCAGGTTTTCAAAGCAATCGCGCAACGAAAGCGCCATGCCCTCCTGCGCGGCGCGCAGCAGGTCCATGCGCGTATGGTCCGCACGCAGCCCGTAAAAGCCGCCGCAGGCGGAGGGATCGCGGAACGGCGCGCGCTCTCCATATAAATAAGGATGAAACAGTACGCCGTTGCTGCCCGCCGGCACCTTTGCAATTGCTTGGTCGATTTCCGCATAGCCAAGTTCCGGGCAAAGGAGGCTTCGCACCCAATCGATGGAGGCCGTACCGCTGTTGGCTGCCATCACCCGGTTATATTTGCCCGGCAGCACGCTGCACAGTGCGCTGCCGTTGGTATCTAAAACATCCACCTGCGCCGCGTCAAGCAGCATTTCGCAGCACAATGTGGTGCCAAGTATGCAGCAGCCGTCGCCCGTGTTATGCATGCCCGCGCCCAACGCGACCGCCGCAACGTCAATGCAGCCTGTCACAACGGGTACCCCCGCGGGAAGCCCTGTCTCTTTGTGCGCCCGCTCGGTAACGCATCCAAGTACATGGGTGCTCGGGTAAAGCGGCGGCAGCGCGGCCTTCATTTCCGGGATGCCAAGCCGGTCGAACAGTTCTTCCACGTAGTCCTTGGTAAAAATGTCGATGGACGCAGTGGACTGGTCCGAGTAGTCCGAGGCAATGATGCCGGTAAGCCGGAAATTGAGCCAATCCTTGCAATGGAACACATGCGCAATGCGTTTATAGTCGTTTGGTTTCTCCCGCTTGAGCCATTGCAGAATGACGGGGTAAGCGCCCGCAAAAAGAGCCGTTGAGCAGCGGGAGACCAGAAAATCGCTCATCTCTTTGTCATGCTCAATGCCCGTTTTGTTTGCGCGCGTATCGTTCCAAAGGATGGCGTTCCCGACGGGTTTTCCTTGTGCGTCTATGGGCCACATGCCATCCCCCTGGGCGCAGATAGCGACGCCGCTTAATCTGCACCAATGGTCATGAGCCTTTTCACGCAGTTCGTTCGTTACGTCGCACAGCAGCCGCCACAGCGCCTCCATATCCATTTCACAGGCGCACGGAAAGGGGGAAAGCGTTTGCGCATTGCGTTCAGCTAACGCAACAATGCGTTCTTCTTCCATCAGCGCCGCCTTGATCTTGGTGGTCCCTGCGTCTATTCCCAGATAAACGGCCACGTTGCCGCCTCCTTTGCATGCTCTCCCGTTCTAGTCGCCCAGATACGCTTTGCTCAGAGTGTCGTCGGCAAGGAGTTGATCCCTTGTGCCTGAGACCTGTATGCGTCCAACCGAGAGGATGTACGCGCGGTCGCAAATTTCCAACGCCTTATTGGCGTTCTGTTCTACCAGGATTATGGTCGTTCCCTGCCGATTGATTTCCTGAATGATTGAGAATATCTGTGAAACGATGATGGGCGCGAGCCCCAGGGAAGGCTCGTCAAGCATCATCAGTTTCGGGCGTGCCATAATGCCGCGCGCGACCGCGAGCATTTGCTGCTCGCCGCCCGAAAGCAGGCCGCCATATTGTGTCTCCCGTTCCTTCAGGCGCGGGAACATCGTGAACACGCGCTCGAAATCTTCCTTGATTTGTGCGGCGTCCGTCCGCAAGTTGCAGCCTACGCGCAAATTCTCCATGACGGTAAGCTTCGCGAATATCTGCCTTCCTTCCGGCACATGAATGAGACCCGCCTTTACCACGTCGTATGGCTTGGCCGGAACGGGGGCATCGAGATACCGGATGCTTCCCGCAGTCGGCTTCATAACCGAAGAAATACACTTGAGCAGGGTGGATTTTCCCGCGCCGTTTGCGCCCAGCACAGCAACGATCTCGCCTTCGTTTGCTTCCAGGGAAATCCCCTTGAGCGCCTCGATACCGCCGTATGCCGCCTTGAGGTTTTCGATCTTAAGCATCATTCTTCCACCCCCAGATATGCGTCTATGACAGCGCGGTTGTTCTTTACCTGCGCGGGCGTGCCCTCAGCGATGATCTTGCCGAAGTTGAGCACCGTCACCGAATCACACAGGTTGGTAACGACGTCCATATGATGTTCGATCATCAGCACAGTGATGCCGAACCGCTTTTTGATCTGCTGGATGAACGCCACCAGGTCCAGCGATTCGTCGGTGTTCATTCCCGCCGCCGGTTCATCAAGCAGCAGCAGCTTGGGGTTGAGCGCCATCGCCCGCGCAATCTCCAGTTTGCGCTGGTGGCCGTAGGGAAGGCAGTTTGCGCGCTCCTGCGCACGGGCTTCCAAGCCTACGGCCTCCAACAGCCCCATGGCCTTTTCGCGTATCCGCTTTTCGGAGGCGCGGTAACGCCCAAGGCGCAGCAACGCTTCGGGCAGGGTATATTTCGCATCCATGGAACTTGCCATGATGACGTTCTGGAGCACGCTCATATTTCCAAACAAGCGGATGTTTTGGAACGTGCGCCCGATCCCCAAATTCGCGGCATCGTGCGGAGTGGTGGCGGTGATATCGGCGCCGTAAAAGAATATGTTTCCGGCATTGGGCTTGTAGATGCCCGTGACGGTATTGAATATGGTGGTCTTGCCCGCGCCGTTGGGGCCGATGAGGCCATGGACGACGCCTTCCTCAATCACCACGCTGAAGTTGTCTATCGCGCGGACGCCGCCAAAATGCTTTTCTACATGGCGCATTTCAAGAACTGGTTTCATATGCTTATTCCTCACAGTCCCCTATGTTCTTGCTGCGCTTCTTTTTGCGCAGGTTGGCGGGCATGTTCTTAAACCAGGCGATGGTACGGCGCAGGGAAAATTCCTTGTACCCATACAGACCGTCGGGCTTGAGCAAAATCACAAGCACTACCGCAATTCCGTAGAGCAGCATGCGGTACTCGGACAGATCCCGAAAAAGCTCCGGCAGCAGCGTAACCAACAGCGTACCCAGCACCGATCCCGTCAAAGAACCCAGCCCTCCGACTACGGTGGTGGTAATGAGTTCGCAGGACTTGGAAAGGTTGAACATGGCCGGCGTAATGAATGTGAGATAGTGCGCATACAGGGTTCCAGCCCATCCTGCAAATACCGCGCTGAACACGAAGGCCAGCCGCTTGTAGCGGAACACATTGATGCCCACAGCCTCTGCCGCCATATCGTTCTCCCGGATCGCCGTCAGGTTGCGGCCGAATTTGGAGTGGATGAATGTCCACGCGATGACGAATGCCGCAACGGCACAGATGACTGCAATAAGTACGGTTGTTGTTCCCGGTATGCTCGAGAAGCCGCTCGCTCCGCCCGTGACAGGCTGTATGTAGTTGAACAGCACCCGTATGCTTTCGCCAAAGCCAAGGCAGGTAATCAGGAAATAGTCGCCCTTCAGGCGTATGGTCAGCGAACCCAGCAGGAAGCTGACCACACCGGCTAAGGCGGCGCCGCAAAGCATGGTGAATGCGAACGGCAGATGCAGCTTCACGGAAAGGATCGCCGACGTATAAGCGCCTATGGACATAAACCCCGCGTTTCCGAAGGAAAACAGCCGCGTAAACCCGGTCAGTACGGACATGCCCAGCACGGCTATAATATTAATGCACGTCAAAATGATGACGCCTTGCTGAAAAGAGTTCAGCATAGAAGCACCTACTTTCTTATCAGGCCTTTTCCTGCACGTCCACGCCCATCAAGCCGCTGGGCTTGACCAGGAGTATGACGATGAGCAAGGTAAAGGAAATGAGATCCCGTAAGCCGGAGCTAAGGTAGCCTGAGGCGAGTGTTTCGATCACGCCCAGCAAAATAGCGCCTATGATTGCTCCCGGTACGCTGCCTAGTCCGCCCAGGACCGAAGCGATGAAGGCCTTGAGCCCTACATTGCCCATCGTGGGATAGACGTTATATTTGAGCCCCAGGAGGATGCCCGCACATCCGGCCAGCCCGCCCGCTAAAAGGAACACCAGTGCTACGGACCGGTCTACCCGTACGCCCAGCAGGCTTGCCGTCTGGCTGTTGCAGGCGATCGCCCGGACATTGAGACCGAATTTTGATTTATTGATGACCAATACCAAAGCGATCAGCATAACCGCCGTGATAATCAGGCTAATCAGGTCAAGCACGCCGATGTGGAATGTCCCGATCTCAACCGACGAGATCGGAAGCACTGCGGGATACATTTTGAATTTTGCGCCGAACACCAACGTAGCGGCGTTCTGATAGGTAATGGAAAGCCCCATGGCTGCAATCATCAGGAACATGTTGGGCGACTTGTTGTTGCGGATGCGGCGGTATGCAAGCCGCTCATTAAAAAAGCTGATGAGCGCCGCGCCGACAATGCCGAGCGCCGCCGATGCAAGGAAGGGGAGGTGCATCGCTGTGACCGACATAAACGCGACATAGGCGCCAATCATCGCTACCTCGCCGTGCGCCCAGTTGGAGAAATCCAGCAGGCTGTACACCAGCGAGTAACCTGTGGCGATCAGGGCGTATATGCCGCCGATCGAGATGCCTGTAATCAACTGCTGAAGAAACATGTTTACACCTCAATCCAATGGTGTTTCGCCTCCGGCGGAAAAACCTTTTTCGGGAAAGGGCCCTGCCATGTAAAGGGTGGGCCGCTTATTCCATCAATCAAAAAGGAAAAGAAAAGGACGGGAAGGATAACGGGAGCTTCCTCCCCGCCATCTGAAAAAGGGGCGGGGAGGAAGGAGGTATTCGGCCTCCCCGCCGGAAAGTTCATCTAAGGAATAATCTGCCGATTAACCGGCATAGATTTCCCGGAACTCGAACGCGCCGTCCTTGCAGGTGAAGATGGCGCATTCCCTCTGGGGGTTATGGGTCGCCGGATCCATTGTCATGGTTCCCAGCAAGCCCGTGAACCTGTCGGTGCTTTCCAGCGCATCACGGATGGCTGTGGGTTCAGCGGAATTTGCGCGTTCCATGGCATGCTTGATCCAGAGCAGGCCGTCGTTGCCGAACAAGCACTCGGCTTCAACAGCAATGCCGTACTTCGCTTCGTATTCCTTGGCATAGTCCTTGGCTTCCGGGGTATTGAAGCCGATACGGGAGACATAAGAAGCGCCTTCGAGCGCCCCGCCCGCAAGATCCGCCAGCTCATTGCTGTCCCAGCCGTCGGTACCGAGCATGACGCAATTGATGCCCAGTTCGCGCGCCTGCTTGGCGATTAGCGCTACATTCTGATAGATCCACGGGATAAAGAGCACGTCGGGCTGCGCTTCCGCGATTTTGGTGAGCTGAGCGCGGAAATCGTTATCGCCGTTCTGCGCCTGCTCGGAAGCAACCATTGTACCGCCGTTTGCCGTAAAGGCCTCTGTAATGTAGGAGCCTACGCCGGTGGAGTAAGCGTCGGTGATGTCGGTAATGATCGCGCCCTTCTTGAAGCCAAGCTGAACAGCGGCATATCTGCCGATTACCGTGCCTTGGAAGGAATCAATGAAGCAAAGGCGGAAGGAGTACGGATGCAGCTTGCCGTTCTCATCCACAGTAACCTTTTCGTTGGAAGCCGCGGTGGCAATGACGGGAACTTTCAGCTCGTCGGCGACCGCCGCGATGGGGATGTTGCAGCTGGAGAAGTTGGTGCCGACAACGGCGACAACGCCTTCTTCTTCAACCAGCTTCTTGTAAGCGCTTACAGAGTCCGCAGGATCGCCTTTGCCGTCCAGGCCGATGACCTCAACGGGTCTGCCCAAGATGCCACCTTCCGCATTGATCTTTTCCGCCGCGAGGAGCATGCCGTTGAGACCTGCCTGGCCCCACAGCGCCGTATCGCCGGAAAGCGCGCTGACATAGCCGATTTTGACGGGTTCGCCTGCGGCCGCGGGAGCTTCGGTTGCCGCGGGAGCAGCAGACTCTTGCGTTTCCGGGGCCGCCGGCGCGGCTGTCGGGTCAGTAGAGGCCGAGGGTGATGCGCACCCGCCGACCAGGGCGGTAAACATGAGCAACGCTACGAGCAGGGCTACGATCTTTTTAATAGACTTCATGTTTTCTCCTCCGTTTTTTCGTTTGAATCTGCCATGTCCGACGCTGCAGCCGAAGCACAGCAAGTTTAAATTTCGGCTTGTGTAAATAATGCTACCCGAGGTAACAAGGTATTTTGGAAATATGCTTCGATTGATTGGTAATGAAATATGCTATTGCGCTTTCCGGTCGAGCAGGCTCCGCGCCGTCACGCTGTCTATCACCAGAACGTCGATACAACCGGTATGGAGCGCACCAATAATCGCATCTCGCTTTTGGACTCCCCCGGCGACCGCAATCACATGCGGAATCTTTTTAAGTGTTTCCGGATCGACGCCCAACGTCAGGCTGCTCAGCTCCCCGCTTTCCCAGTTGCCGTTGATATCAAAGCGATTGAAGCAGACGTCACCCACATAGCCCGCGCCGCGGAGCATTTCCACCTGATCGGGGCTGATGTAGCCGTTTTGTACGACGGTTGCGTCTTCCTGTATTTCACCGATACCCATGACAGCGATATCGCAGCGCTTCATTGCTTCAAGAACCCGCAGAATGCTGTCCTCTTGCATGATAAATTCTTTGGCCAGCTTACTGTCAAACATCGCAGGCGCATATAGGTTCTGATAGCTGCAATGGAGCTTCCCCGCAAGAATCCTTGTGATTTCATCAGGCTTTATCATGGTGTGGTTGCCGCGGATGTTCATGCCGCCTACAAGCTGGATGACGCTGCAATCCGTCTTGTAGGCATCCCGCAGCGCATTTACAGTGCCGCCCATGGTTTGACCCCAGGAAATGCCAATGGTGTTGCCATCCCTGATAAAATCGTCCAAATACTCGGCCGCCTTGCCGCCCAGTACGTGCAAAAGCGGCGCTTCGGTCTGATCGCAATCCGCAACGAGTGCCTGGCGGATTCCAAAACGCTCCTCAATGGCGCTCTCAAGCCGGACAAAGTCCTGATCCAATCCATTGATCCGGATACTGACAACGCCATCAGCCACCAAATTTTTGACAATCTGGTTGACACGCTGGCGCGGGATTTGCAGGCGCTTGCCGATTTCCTCCTGCGTAAGGCCTACTTCATAGTACCAGTGTGCGATTCGGATTCGAGTGCGTTGATCGATTACCATAGCGCTCCCTCGTTTTTCTTGAGTATCCCTGCAAAAGCAGAGAGTCGGACGTTGGATATTTGCAGAAGGTAATTTAGTGAAATCGGACATTTGTAACATGGAAGTATATTTGTCTGTATGCGAGTATTATCATTCCATGTTTGATTTTTGTCAATAGTAAATTTTAAGGCTTGGATATAGCCGATTTCTGGTAGATATTTGACGACATCATATAAAAAGAAGACCTGCGTTTGGAAAAGTGTTTATATTGAACATGACAAATGTCTTATTGGGTACGATGTGTCGGAATTCTTATTTTCAAAACTACAATAACAACATGCACTAACGCACAATATAAGAACACCTTGGTGTGTTAAGTCAAGACAAGGAAAGTAGCTTTATCACCCGTTCCCTTGTTCTTGGCGTTTAACATACGATTTTGCAACAAAAAAGCCGCAACGATACCGCGCAGCGTGCACATCTATAATTGTTGTTTTTTGGACTGTGTAATTGGACACGATTATTTCCTTACCATGTGCATGGGCTTTGGCTGCAATGCCGCGGGTGTGATTGGCTGCCGTATCATTGACAGCCCGCGCGAGCGGCTGATCGC
>JAEYHP010000029.1 GCA_023409435.1 Bacillota bacterium
TATTGAGCGTGCTGCCCTCCATACTCATCATGATGACATGCTTTACGCGCATCATTATCGTGCTTTCGCTCACGCGCAACGGCATGGGCCTGCAGCAGATGCCGCCCAATCAGGTGCTCGTTGGCCTGGCGCTGTTTTTGACGCTGTTCATCATGTCCCCCATTGTGGACCAAATAAAGACCGAAGCGTACGAGCCCTATGTTAACGGCGTCATCACCCAGGATGTCGCGGTGGACCGCGCCATGGCGCCGGTGCGTGAATTCATGTTAAAGCAGACGTATAAATCCGACCTCAAATTCTTCCTTACCGCCTCCGGCCAGCCGGATACGGTGGAAACGCTTGACGAAACCAATGTTCCGAACACCACGTTGATCCCCGCATTTATTACCAGCGAGATCAAGCATGGGTTTGAAATCGGGTTCTATATTTACATTCCATTTATCGTCATCGATATGGTGGTGGCGAGCACGCTGATGGCGATGGGCATGATGATGCTGCCGCCTGTAATCATATCGCTGCCCTTTAAGCTGTTGCTGTTTGTAATGGTGGACGGGTGGACTCTTACGGTCCGGTCCCTTATTTCAAGTTTCGGGTAATTCTGAATGCGGGGATTGGTCGGGAAAAAAGACAATACGGCAATTGGGGTAGAGCATGGATCAGTCAACGGTAATCAAAGTCATGCAGGAAGCGGTGACCACCATCATGACGGTGTCGGCGCCTCCGCTCATTATTGGCATGGTGGTGGGCATTATTGTTTCCATATTCCAGGCCACGACTCAGATCAACGAGCAGACGCTGGCGTTCGTACCCAAGATCATCGCCATACTGCTTGCGCTTTTAGTGTTCGGCGGCTGGATGCTTACGGGTCTTTCAGATTTTACGCTGCGTTTGTTCGAATATATCGGCACCGCGCGTTAAAGTGATGGACAGAATTGTAGACGCCGTTGTACTGAATATCGATTACTTCGTGCTGATATTCCTGCGGGTTTCGGCGTTGATTTTTTCTTCCCCCATATTCGGGCGAAAAACGCTGCCCAACATGCTCAAGATTCTGCTGTGCGTAACGCTCGCTTATGTGGTGTTTGCGGCGAATCCTAATCCCCCGGCAATCGCGTACCGCAACGTACTTGAATACATACTGATGTGCGTAAAGGAACTGCTGTTCGGGCTTGTGCTTGGGTATGTGACCACGCTGATCTTCAGTATCCCGCAGACGGCGGGGCACGTGATCGATATGCAAATGGGCTTCGGCATGGTGAACGTGTTCGACGTGCAGTCAAACATCAGCGTCCCCGTCACAGGCAACTTTCTCTATACCGCCATGATGCTCTCCTTTTTCGCGGTGGACGGGCATCACCAGCTGATTTATATCTTGCAGAGCACCTTCTCCTACATTCCCGTAGGGCAGGTTACGTTAAACCCCGCGCTGGGTTACTCGGCGCTTGAGGTATTCACGCTCGCGTTTGTGCTCGCGGCCAAGGTGGCCATGCCCATGATCGCGGCCGGGCTGATGGGGGAGATCATCATGGGCATCGTGGTGCGCACGGCACCCCAGATGAACGTGTTTGTGGTGGGCATACCCCTCAAGATCATAATGGGGTTTTTGGCGCTTTTGCTGCTGCTGCCGGTATACGTGAACTTCACCAATACGCTGTTTAACAACATGTTCGAGTCTATTCATTACATGTTTGGCGGATTGGCGGCGCCCGCATGAGCCAGGCAAACGGTGACCGCACAGAAAAGGCGACGCCCAAAAAGCGAAAGGATGCGCGGGACAAAGGCCAGATATTCAAAAGCGTGGACCTGACCACCGCATTTTCGCTGCTTGTGTTGTTTTTCATATTGTCCATCGCGGGAACGCTGATGATGGACGGGATGAAAAACATGGCTGTCCGATATTTTTCGGCCCCCGCACCGGAACCGTTCAATGTCGCGAACATACACGCCGCGTTCAAGGACGTATATATCCGGCTTGTCGTTATACTGCTGCCGGTGCTGGCTGCGGCGGCAGCCGCGGGAATCATATTCAATTTCCTGCAGGTAGGCGCGCTGTTTACCGCAAAGGCGATACAGCCCAAGTTTTCCCGTATCAGCATGGCGGAGGGGTTCAAGCGGATATTTTCAAGAAAGACGCTGATTGACCTCTTAAAGTCTCTGGTGCGCCTGACGGTGATCGTGAAGGTTGCGTACGACGAGTACACGCTGCACATACAGAACACGCCCTCGCTGATGTACCAGGAGCTGGATTTCTCCATCGACGCCACCTGGGATATGATACTCAGTATCGCGTTCAAGATCGCCATCGCCCTTGCGATACTGGGTCCCATCGATTACTTCCTGCAATGGCGGCAGTACGAGCGGGACCTGATGATGACCAAGCAGGAGGTCAAGGACGAGTATAAGATGACCGAAGGCAACCCCCAGATCAAGGGGCGAATCCGGCAGAAACAGCGGCAAATGAGCAGCATGCGCATGATGCAGGCCGTTGCGGACGCGGATGTGGTCATCACCAACCCCACGCACTTTGCCGTTGCGCTTTCCTATAAGGAGGGGGTGAACGGCGCCCCGGTCGTTGTAGCGAAGGGCCAGGACTTCCTGGCCAGGCGCATCAAGGAAAAGGCCGCGGAACATCACGTGGAGATCGTGGAAAACAAGACCCTAGCCCGCAACCTGTACTTCTTCTGCGAAATAGGCGATGAGGTACCGGAGGAATTATACCAGGCGGTGGCTGAAATTCTGGCGTATGTGTATCGCCTGAAACATCCCGAAACAAGGAGGTGAACGTGTGAAAATCAAGGGTTCGGATATCATGGTGGCCGTGATGGTGCTGGGCATTATACTGCTCATCATTGTGCCGCTCACCACCGGGATACTGGATATGCTTCTAATACTCAACATCGCCATATCCCTGCTGGTACTTTTAATGTCCCTTTACATCCGGGAAACGCTGGAGTTTTCCACGTTCCCGACCATGCTTCTGATATTAACGCTGCTCCGCCTTGCGCTCAACATTTCCGCTACGCGTCTTATATTAGGCAACGGCGGGGAGGCGGGCAACGTCATCCATACGTTCGCGTCGTTCGTGATGGGCAGCAACCTTGTGGTCGGCTTCATCATATTCATGATCATTGTCATCGTGCAGTTCATGGTCATCACAAAAGGCTCGGAGCGCGTGGCGGAAGTGGCCGCAAGGTTTACGCTTGACGCCATGCCCGGAAAGCAGATGGCAATCGACGCGGACCTGAATACAGGAATCATCAACGAAGGGGAAGCGAAAAAGCGCAGGGAAGCCATACAGCGCGAGGCGGATTTTTACGGCGCAATGGACGGCGCCTCCAAGTTTATTAAGGGCGACGCAATCGTAGGCATCATTATCACCGTAATCAACCTGGTCGGCGGCATTATCATAGGCGCTTTGGGCTTAGGCGGCAAGGTCATGCCCTTTGAACAGGTGCTTGAGGTGTACGCGCTGGCTACTGTCGGCGAAGGTTTGGTCAACCAGATTCCGGCGCTCTTGGTTTCCACCTCCGCGGGCATTATCGTCACCCGTTCCGCCAGCGAAAACAGCTTTGGCGTTGACCTCTCGGGCCAGCTGTTCGCAAGGCCGCAGACGCTCTATATCTTAGGCGGCATGATTGCGATGCTGGGGCTTGTTCCCGGTATGCCTACCATTCCCATCCTTTTGTTTGCCGCAGCGCTGCCGCTTTTGGCTTACCTCACCACCAATGCAAAAAAGAGAAAAGAAGTACAGACCGAGGACGATACCGCCGAGCTTGCCGCGCAGGAAAAGCGCAAGCCGGAAAACGTCACGTCGCTTTTGCAGGTATATCCCATTGAAATGGAGTTCGGCTACGGCATTATCTCTTTGGTGGATACCATGCAGGGCGGGGATTTATTGGACCGCATCGTCATGATCCGCCGCCAGTGCGCCATGGAAATGGGCATCATCGTGCCGGTCGTGCGCGTAAGGGACAATATTCAGCTGGGTACCAACTCCTACTGCATCAAAATCAAGGGCCTCGAGGTCGCCCACGGCGACGTCATGCCGGATCATTTTATGGCGCTGCGCCCGGCGGGACTTGAAGCAAAACTCGACGGCATAGAGACGACCGACCCGGCGTTTGGCCTTCCCGCCGTATGGATCACGGAAAACGAACGCGAGCGCGCGGAACTCAAGGGCTTTACCACCATCGACTCGCCCTCCGTCATCGCCACGCACTTGATGGAAGTCATCAAGCACCACGCGCACGAGCTGATGGGCAGGCAGCAGGTCCAGGTGCTCATCGATAATCTTAAGACCCAGCAGCCCGCTTTGGTGGACGAAGTCATTCCCAAGCTCTTCTCCGTGGGCGAGGTGCAGAAAATACTCGCGAACCTGCTGCGCGAAGGCATCTCCATACGGGATATCGGCACCATCTTGGAAATACTGGGCGATTACGGCACGTTAACCCGCGACCTGGAACTTTTAACCGAGTATGTACGCCAAAACCTCAAGCGCGCTATCACGCAGCGCTTCGTGCCGGACAATAGGGCCCGCGTTATTACGCTGGACCCGCAGGTGGAACAGACGATTGCTTCAAGCATCCGCCAGACCGAACGCGGCTCGTACGCGGCGGTGGAGCCCATGCAGATTCAACGCATCCTTTTAAGCACCAAGAACGCCGTGGAAAACGCGCTTGGCTCCGGCGGCACGCCGATATTCCTGACGGCGCCCGCGGTGCGCAGGTATTTTAAACAGATGACGGAGCAATTAAATCCCGATCTCGTCGTGCTCTCCTACAATGAGCTGGAACGTGATGTGGAAATCTTCTCCGATGGGGTGGTGAGCTTTTAACCATGTTTGTAAAGAGCTATATCGCAAACGAAATGCCTGAAGCAATGGAGCGCATCCGCAAGGAGCTTGGCCCCGACGCGATGATACTCTCCAACCGTCAAATCAGAGGCAAGGGCCTCAAGGGCTTTTTCGGCAAAAAGCTGGTGGAAGTGACGGTAGCCTACGAGCCGGTACCGGGCAAGGCCATGATACCGGAGCGCAAGGCGTATGAACAGCCCCGCCTGGCTCCCGCGCCCAACCCGCCCGCTCATTCCGCGCAAAAAAAGCCCCCGGCGGCGGCCATACCTGCCGTAGCGGCGGCGCAGGCTTTGGCGCAGGCCGAGAAAAAGTTTCAGGTGGGCGAACCGTCCGCATCAAAACCGGCGGCGGCACCGGATCAAAAGCCGCTGCTTGACCGCAGGAGCGGCGTCAAGCTTTCCCCCGGCGCCGAGGCGATCGGTAACCGGCTGATGGAGCGCGAGGTGTTTGTGGGCGTGGCAAAAAAAGTTGCCGCGCAAACCCATGAGATCACCTCAAAATTCAGCGACGATCCGGAACAGGTGGCATATAGCCTCGTACAGGATATGCTGGGCGAGCCAGCCGCCATAAAGCTCAAAAAATACCGCATGAATATTATCATGCTGCTGGGCCCAACAGGTGTAGGCAAGACCACCACGATCGTAAAGCTTGCGGGCCTGTTTACCATCAACCATGGGCTCAAGGTGGGCTTTATCAATACGGATACCTATCGCGTGGCGGCGCAGGAGCAGTTAAAGGCTTATGCTGAGATCATGGAACTGCCCATCTGCACCGTATATTCCCCGGAAGATGTTGAGGATGCGCTGGTCAAAATGCAGGACCGGGACGTGGTGCTCATCGATACCGCGGGGAAAAGCCCTGTGGATAAACGCTACCGGGATGATATCGAGGCGTATATTCGCCACAGCGGCGCGGACGAACTGCTGCTTTGCGTGAGCGCGTCCATGGGCTACGGCGCGAGCCGTGAGCTCATCAATCATTATTCCTTCCTCAGCGGGTACAAGCTCATCGTCACAAAACTCGACGAGGTCAGCGCATGGGGCAGCGTGCTCAACATCTCTTCCCTGGCGAAGCAGCCCATTGCATTCATTACAACAGGGCAGAATGTACCGTTCGATATTTCCATACCCGATACGAAGCTGGTGGCAAAAAACCTGTTAGGGGAGTGCTGAAAGATGTTTGACCAGGCGCAGGCGCTACGCGATATCATGAGAGCCAGGCACATGCCCCCCAGCATCCGGGTGATGACGGTCACCAGCGCGAAGGGCGGCGTGGGCAAGACGAGCACGGCCATCAATCTAGCAATCGCGCTCAATCAATTGGGACGGCGCGCATTGATCGTGGATATGGATTTGGGTCTTGCCAACGTGGACGTCATGCTGGGCGCAAAAACGGAGGGCAACCTTTTAAGCGTCATTCATGGCGGGCGCAATGTCCGCGAAATCATAGGCACCGGCGTATGCGACGTGAAGTTTATTTCCGGCGGGTCCGGCGTGGAGGAGATGCTCAGCCTCAACACGGATTCGGTGCAGAATGTCGTCACGCAGCTCATGTGTCTGGAGGATGTTGCGGATACCGTGATATTTGACACGGGAGCGGGGATATCGGACCATATCCTGCGCCTTATCTCCGCAAGCCACGACACCATACTTGTGACCACGCCCGAGCCCACGGCCTTTATGGACGCCTACGCGCTTGTAAAGATCATGGGGCAGCGCAATATGTTCCCCAACGTCCGCCTCGTTATGAACATGGCGGATACCGAAAAAGAGGCGGTTTCGGCCCTGGACGGGTTTACGCGCATTGCGGGCCAGTATGCGGGCGTCCCGGTAAAAGCGCTGGGGTACATATTAAAGGACGAGCATATGTCGCGCGCCGTAAAGCTGCAAACGCCGCTGCTGGTAAGTTTTCCGGATTCAAAGGCCGCGCATCAGTACAAGCGCCTGGCCATGAATCTTTTGAATATGCCCGATACCGGTGAAAAGAGCATCGCTGGGTTTTTAAAACGCCTTTTGGGCGGCGGATAAGCGCCTTCGGGCGCTGAACATGGTCAGTTGGGGCCGGTTCGCCAGTAAGACGTAACATCCGGGGAGGGACAAGCATGGCAGAAGCAGCATACGACAGGGCGCAGACGCTTTGGGAGCAATATGCCCGGGATGCCTCACAGGAAGTAAAAAACGAAATTGTCCTGCATTATATGTACTTGGTCAAGCGCATCGTGTATCGGTTACTGCCCACCTATGAAGGATACAGCAACTTTGACGATTTGCTCAGTTGTGGCGTGCTGGGGCTGATCGATGCAATCAGCAAGTTCGACGTCAAGCGCGAGATCCAGTTCGAAAATTATGCCTCCCTGCGCATCCGCGGGGAGATTATTGACCATATGCGCAAGCAGGATTGGGCGCCCTCCAGTCTGCGCAGAAAGATTCAGGCCATCAGCGCCGCCTACGGCGAACTCGAAAAGGAGCTTTCAAGGGAACCCACGGACAGCGAGGTGGCGGTCTACCTTGGCATGAACGAGAAGGAGATGCAGAAGATCGTCAACAAAATGCATATGTTCAACGTCATGCATTTTGAGGAGATGATTTCCAGCGATTTTTCGCTTGCGCAGGTGGTGCAGGACAAGGGCGAGACCCCGGAAGAAAACGTGGAAAACAACGAGATGAAAAAGGTGCTTGTGGAGCTGATTGAAACATTGCCCGAAAAAGAGCGCCTTGTCATCACGCTGTATTATTATGAAGAGCTTACGCTCAAAGAGATTGCGGGAATCTTGGGGGTTTCAGAATCCCGCGCCTCGCAGATTCATTCCAAGGTCATCATGAAGTTCCGCTCCAGACTGCAGACGATGTTCAACTAGCGGCTAAGCGGACGACCGCCGAAAGGAGGAGGTTTTGTGGCGTTTGAAGGCATAGGCTCCAAGATCATGATCCATAAGGTGACGGACTTTTCCAAAGAGGCGAGCAACCTGCAAAAAAGCGGCGAAATGGCGCAGGCGCATATCCAAAGCCGCGCTGCGCATGATGCAGAGATGGCGCAGCATCAGGTCACGGATGTATACGAGCCCTCCCATGTTGTCATCCATCGGGAAAAGGAACGGGAAAAACGGCAGCAGGAACAGAAGCGGGAAGAAAAAAAGCGGGAAGCCCATAAGCCCCTGCCCGGGGAACCCACCAAAATCGATATCGAGATATAGGCGGATACGCCTGGAAGAGGGTAGCATGGACTATAC
>JAEYHP010000050.1 GCA_023409435.1 Bacillota bacterium
TTTTGTAATTTTTTCATATTCTTCACGCAGAATATGGCTATGCTTCTACACAAAAAGAATTTGATGAACGAGGAAACCAAATTTCCCGGAGATATTACGGCACGGACGGAGCGCCAATCCTGCATAAAACGGAAGGCTATGCTTCTATACAAAGAGAATTCGATGAACGGGGAAACGAAATTGCCTGGAGATATTATGGCACGGATGGAGAGCTAATTCTTCACGCAGAATATGGCTATGCTTCTATACAAAGAGATTTCGATGAACGGGGAAACGAAATTGCCTGGAGATATTATGGCACGGATGGAGAGCTTTTAACGTAAAAGGCAAATTAGCACTTGAAAATAACTATAAATTCTATTATTCAGAACTGTGTGTAGGCAACGCTACTCATATAACTTAACTTAAAGCGACTTTGAACTGCCCATTATGTTTACCTGAGACTCAGAACCGAGGGGGTAAACGGGGCAACAAGGAAAGTAGAAAGCCAGTCACGATTTTGTGGCTGGCTTTCTGCTTGTGCACCAATTTCTGTTGAGCTTGATTCCGAAGTCCACAGCCTGTTTATATTTTTCTTACTGGTCTTGCGCACCTTACACCTGTTTTGTTGTCGGCGTTAAATGTGATTTCCGGAGCAAGCTCCGGGGCGTATTGCCAGCCGTACAATTCTGGTTTATATGTCGCCACAGCTTCCGCAACAATTTCATGAGCAATGCCGAAATCATTCGGATTCTCATAGGGCGAACTCCGAAAATACAGCATCGTGCAGGGCGGGAGCTCTATTACATCGCACCCATCCGGAATAGGTTTTGCATAGTCAATGGGAATCTCAATTCTCGAAGCGGCAGAGGTTGTGCCAGGTGTCATAAGGCTTTGCGGCAGCTGGCAATAACACCATTCATCCAGCCTCTCGGGAATGCTATTCAAAACTCTCTCCCAGTCACATCCGATTTCCTCGCACATAGCCCAGTAGTCAGGTGAGTGGACTGTGCGTTTGAGAATCATCTTTCGGGCAGGGCGTTCCACGGGAGTAACTGTGACCGTTCGCGGTACTTTTTCGGAAGCCATAGTGCGCGCACCTCCTTTCATCAAATAATAGTGTTTGATGGGGTGTGGAGCAAACCACCGCACCGCTGGGGTTTCCCTCTTGTACTTTTGCGGTGCAATGCCAAACTGCCGTGCAAATGCCCGCGTGAAGCCATCGTGGGAGTCAAAGCCGCTGTCAAAAGCCACGTCCACCACTTTTTCATCTGATCCCTGCAAGCGCTGCGCCGCTTTGGTTAATCGTAGAGCGCGGATAGTGTCAAAGGGCGACTTGCCTGTCAGTTCCTTGAAAATCCGCACGGCGTGATACTTGCTGTATCCAGCTGTTTCGGCGAGCGCGTCCAGTGTGATGTCCTCGTCTAAATGAGCGGCGATGTATGCCTGCATTCTGCCCACGGCGGTGATTTTATCCGACAATTCCATCTACCACCTCCGACATTAAGTATAGCAACAGCAACGTGAAACCGCTCGACCGTGATTGCGTAAGTCAGAAATACTTGCACGGTATTCCTAAAACTACATCGGTTTCTTTCATGTCAGAGAATCCGAGTTTTTTATAAAAATATGGCGTTTTCCCTTCTGTGCAGACCAGCCACCCGGAACTGGGGAAGTGTTCCAAGCACCTGCGTACAAGCTCACTACCAATGCCATTCCCCTGATATTCGGGAGCAACAAGCAAGTCGTAAATAACAGAGCGGAAAATCGTGTCGCTCAAAACTCTAACAGCCCCGATCAAGCGGTCACCGTCCCATGCGGAAATCACAAGCGTGGAATGAATCCACGGCCGCATAAACCCTACTTTCATTTCATCGGGCAATGCGCCGCCATCTGACCAACCCACCGCTATAAACAGTTCGTGTAAATGTGCGAGGGGTAAATCTTTCTTTTCCTCGTTGTAGATGATATTCATCTGCTTACTCACTTTCAACACAAGCAAAACGGATGCCCCTCCGGGTCAAGCCTGATTAACAAAATGCTCCCCCGCCATATTTGCACTTATCTATTATGCAGTATTTTCCTCAATTTCACAATCACAACCACTCCGGGTCAAGCTGGCGCTTTTGTACCCCCCTTATCAATAAAGACTTGCAGGCCGCCTGGAACAATTTGAATACGATCGTTTGGACAAAATATAAGTATCCTAAGCACGTGGAATTGATGGGGGCGTACTATTTGTTCCTAAAAGCCCTGATATGAAATCAAAACTTCCCATTATTTTTATCCCTGCGCGATGAAGTGAACTTCGCATTATGTTTGAGGTTGTGTGAAAACAGGTATTTAGCAGGAAAGATAATACAAATGCCGTATGACCTCTAATATTGGTATAATTAATCCATAGAACATAAGGGGGTCGGGGCACTATGGAGCGGTACAAAAAGGGAAACGACAGGAATCAGATTTCCCTCTTACCGGTGTGCCTTGACGATATGCTTTCCGACGATGCGGAAGTACGTGCGCTGGAGATCATCGTGGACAAAATGGATATTTGTTCCCTCGGTTTTACTCATTGCGGAACCAAACAAACCGGACGAATGGCCTATGACCCGGTGGATATGTTCAAACTCTATGCGTATATGACGAAAAAACTGTTTTAGATTTAAAATAATATCCAAACAGTATGTTTATCACCGCCGATGAAGTGAACTTCCGATTATGTTTATAGCTACACAGCTTCCACATTCTTGCAATTGCATGCAATATCAAGTATATTTTAACTGTTTAAAGATTACTGTGAGGTAAGAACAGATGCGATTGCTTGTTGTTGAAGATGATACCACGCTTTGCGATGCGCTTAAGCTGCATTTATCCAAGGAGGGATATTACATAGATATCTGCCAGAGCGGCGCGGATGCTGAATACTATTTGAGAGACTGCGCTTATGGCGCGATTATATTGGACCGTATGCTCCCCGGCACGGACGGCTTGACATTGCTTAAGAGACTCCGAAACAAGGGAACGACAACCCCAGTGTTGATGCTCACCTCTATGGATGCCATAAGTGATAGGACGGACGGCTTAGACGCAGGCGCGGACGACTATCTTGTAAAGCCTTTCGCAATGCAGGAGCTTTTATCGCGGGTGCGGGCGCTGTTGCGCCGTCCTTCGCCCCTGTTGGAGCCGGGCGTACTGACGTTTCATGACCTGTTGCTTTTTGTGGGGAAACGCCGTCTGATACGGTACGAAAAGGAAATCTCCCTGTCCGGAAAAGAGACTGCAGTACTGGAGTTGTTTTTTGAAAATCCGGATAAGGTACTCTCCCGTGCACAGATACTTTCACGCGTTTGGGGCGGAGATGATCCTGTAGAGGACGGAAATGTAGACAATTACGTTTATTTTGTCCGCAGACGGCTTAAAGCACTCGAAGCAGATGTTACAATCAAATCCGTACACGGCGTTGGCTATACGATGATAAAGGATTAACGGAGAATGGATGAGACGAGGCTTCGATCCTGGCTGATACGTCTTTACGTTGCGACGACTGCCGTCATTTTAGCGGCAGTATTTACTTTTGTCACGTTGCTGTCCTTGCGTGAAGCGCAGCAGAAGGATAAAGAAAATTTCTTTGCGCTCTTTACGGCCATTGCGGAGAAGTTACAGACGGAATATACGTTGCGGCATAGCTTCTTGCGTGAATATGAGCAGAATTACCGCTTGTATATCAACATAACGGATTCTGGAGAAACTTCACAGTACAACAGCGAGGATAATGCCACGCATCTTGCGCTGTTCCAGAGAACGACAGATATTGCTTATAACGAGGGAATAGACATTACGGCCATTCCACTGACCGGTCAACGCCGGACGAGCTCCGTCCTTCCGTTTCGTTATAACGGGAAACCTTATTACGGCGCGGCAAGCGTGATCCCAATTAAGGAGTCGTTTCGGACGCTCATTGTCGTACAAAGTGTAGATACGCGATGGCAGGTATGGAAATATGCTACCTATGTATTTAGTTACTTGATCAGCGTTCTGTTATTGAGCCTGGTTGGTATAAAGCTCATCGATAGGGCACTTCGCCCAGCGATTGAAAGCCGGAAACGGCAGACAGAGTTCATCGCGGCAGCGTCTCACGAACTGCGGACTCCGCTGACGGTGATTCAGGCGAATACAGCTACGATTGCCTCAATGCCGGAGCGGGCCGCTGCGGCGGTGGAGACAATAGCAAGCGAGTGCAGCCGCATGGCCCGGCTAATTTCAGACATGCTGTTGCTTGCCTCTGCGGATGCAAAGAACTGGCCTGTCACGCTGGCTCCAATGGAACCCGATACGATGCTGCTGAATGTCTATGAAGCCTACCTGCCGGTATGCGCGAAGCGCGGCTTTCATCTCGAATTGAAGCTCCCGGAAGAGGCCCTTCCCAGTATTAAGGGCGATGCGGAGCGGTTGTCGCAAGTGTTGGGAATATTGCTTGATAACGCCTTGGATTATGGGGAAACCACGGATAATAAGACCATTGGTCTGTCTGCGCATGCAGATAAAACCAAGCTGATTATCGACGTGATCGACCACGGCATCGGCATATCCGATGACCAGAAACCACATATATTTGAACGCTTTTATCGTGGCGACTGTGCGCGAATGGCAAAGCGGCACTTTGGTCTGGGGCTGGCGATCGCCAAGGAGCTTGTCGCGTTGCATGAGGGTGAACTCGTCGTTCTGGATACCAGCGGCGGAGGCAGCACCTTCCGTATCTGCATATAAATTATTTTTCTGTATTGGCAGCGCATCGTGACGATGCGCTGCTTTTGGATTAGAAGAATTTTAGATTTTTCATTGGTAAGCTATGGGCATAAAGCTTAAAGGAGGCTCGTCACCTTGAAGATGAAAAGAATACTATCATTATTTGTAATGGTGTCCGCTCTACTGTCCTGTTGCGCCTGCAGCCCGTCCCAAATCACCGAAACCAGTGGAAAAGGGCGGTATATGGAAGCAAAAATCGAACTTCCTCTTCCTGAAGATTCATCCGAGCAGCAAGCAATCGGGATTAATGCAGCGTCAAGAAGTATGGAATATTTCACCATGACGTACAATGGGGACCAGGACAATTTTGCCGCAACATATTACCGGCATACTCTTGCAGACGATGGCAACGTATCTACGCAAAACGAACAATGGCTGAATGACCACATTTCCAAGGGCGGCAACCAGATCATGGTAGTAAAGGCAACGGACGGAACGTTGTACGCTGCCTATGGAGATTATGATGAAAGTGGCAATGCCCGGAACCACATCTTGGCAAGCAAAGATGACGGGAAAACAGCCGTGGAGCTAACAGGTAACGGCCCCGAAGCTTGCGACATGATTTCTGGACTCATACCGCTTGCAGACGGCCAAATCGTAATAGAGGATATGGGTGGCAGCCTGTTTGTACTGGATACGGAGGGCGACATTGAAAAGGAACTCGAAGGAGGCGCAAGCTATGGCGCGCTGGCGGTATCCGGGAACCACATTGCGTCGTTGGCGCCATCGGGCAAGGCAATCCGCGTATATGATCTTACAAGCGGCAAGAGTGTGGATTGGGAAATAGAAGTTAGCCCAGAAGAAGGCGGTTTTCAGCTTGCCTTTTCGCAAGAGGGAACCTTGTATCTCGCCTGTCCCACAGGCTTGTACCGCCACACTTCAGATGGTACGCTTTGGGAAAGCTTCGTGGATGGAGACGTAACAAATCTGGGTATTCCGAGCTATTACATCAGCCACCTTGCGGTCAAGGAGGGTGAGCAGGATGTACTTTATGTTTCGGACTGGAATGCCGAGATATACCGCTACGCTTATGACCCGGAGGCTGCACAGACCGCCAGCATAGAATTGGACATATTTTCCCTGGAGGCGAACGATGTTGTGCGCCAGACAGTTGTTTCGTTCAGCCGGCAACACAGCGACGTGAAGGTCAACTATACCGTGGCTATGAAGCTAAACGGTGGTGGTACCGCGCAGGATTATATCAAAGCGCTCAATGCGGAGCTGCTTGCCGGAGCAGGGCCTGATATTATCCTTCTAGACGGTCTGCCTGTGGACTCTTATATTGAAAAGGACGTGCTTTTGGATATCGCCGAATTCGTAGACGGCGCGGACCCGTTGCTTACAAACATCCGAAAGGCATATGAAAAAGATGGAAGGCTGTATGCAATTCCGCTCGGCGTTGAAATACCGGTTGTACTTTCAAAGGGCGATATGAGAGCAGCCTTCACTTCACTTGCCGCACTGGCGGATACGGCAGAAGCAGGTAGCGATAAACCCATGCTCTCTCCTATCGCCTACTCATATGAGACTCTGGGAACAATGCTGCTCCGTTATTATGGTGACGCACTGTATGCCGGCGACGCAAATGATGCGCGGGAGTTTTTAACGCAGGCAAAACGTATATCCAACGCAATCGGTGCTACGGACACGTTGGGCGACGGCATGGAGATTACAGGGATGTCCCAGACAGAACTGGCTGATATGATACGGGAAAACAACTTTGTTGCGCAGCTTTACGCCTATGCATTCGACAAAGCCCCAAGCGTAGTGTTTGAGACGTATGCATTAGATGACCCCGGTTGTATGCTGGGGACTTCGGCCGCTGAACAGTATGGCGGCAACCTAATAAGCCTGGGCGATCGTTTTAGTGCCGTGGGTCTTGCGGGAATCAACAAGGCGAGTAAGCACCAGGAAACGGCCGCACAATTCCTGCAGCTAATGCTAAGCGCGGATGTGCAGAAGTCCTGTGCATTCAGCCAAGGGTACCCTGTAAATACTGCGGCTTTGGATGCGGAATTTGCCAAGGAAAGCAGCAACACGTCCGTAGGTATGTGGTTGGATGAGGCCACGTCGCTCTCGGGCGAATGGCCCTCTGCCTCCATGCGATCCCGGTTGCGTGGAATTTTAGATGAGCTGAGTGCCCCCCTTAACGATCATTCAGAACTGGACAATATGCTGCTGCCAGAACTCATAGCCTATCTCGATGGCAGCGCATCGCTGGAGTCCGTCTCCGAGAAGCTTACTAGCGTACTCTCCACATATCTCTCGGAATAAAAATGGAAAAGCGCAAGCATGTCCATGTCAGCAAGGAAGCAAGGGTTGCCCTTTGCTTCCTTGCACCCAGCCTGGTTGGGATTGCCGTGATGTGCCTAATCCCCACGGCTGATGTTATACGTCGCGGCTTCTTTTCTGCGATGGGCAACAGCTTTGTGGGGCTAGACAACTTTATAGCGGTGCTTACCAATGAGTCCTTTGCACTTGCCGTGCGCAATACAGCACGATTCCTTACTGTGTGTATTCCGCTGCTTTTGCTGCTATCGCTGCTGACCGCTCTTCTTTTGGTAAAACAGAAATGGTATCAAAGGTTCCTGAAATCGACCTATCTTTTGCCTATGGTGATTCCGGTTACCTCGGTGGTGCTCATTATTCGGGCGGTATTTGATAAAAACGGTCTGCTAAACGTGGTTTGTTCTGCGTTTGGAATGACACCTGTCGATTGGCTGAACAGCGATTATGCATTCCTTACGCTGGTACTTTGCTATCTTTGGAAAAACCTCGGTTACAACATTGTACTGTGGTTGGCCGGGCTTTCCGCCATCCCTCAATCGCTTTATGAGGCTGCGCGGGTGGATGGCGCGAACGAATGGCAGTGCTTTCGTTCCGTCACGCTGCCGCTGCTCCGTCCTACGATATTCATGACTGCGGTGCTGGCGCTGATTAATTCCTTCAAGGTATTTCGAGAGGCGTATCTGGTCGCCGGAAGGTACCCCCACCGCAGCATCTATATGCTCCAGCATGTGCTATCGAACTGGTTTACCAATCTTGATATGCAAAAGATCAGCGCGGCAGCCGTATTGCTTATGGCTGTAATCCTGATCGTTATCCTCTTTGCAAGATGGACGGCGAGACAAAGGAGGGAAATTTTGTGAAGTGGCGGAACATCTCCTTCGTACTTCTGTTTCTTCTTGCATTGCTGGTATGGTACCCGCTTTGCATGCTGCTGACCGGTGCGCTTTGCAGCGCCTCCGAACTGGCGGAACGTCTGGGCGGCGTGCTGGGGGAAACAGGAGCGTTGGCGTCATGGCCGCTGTTGACAGTTCGCCCCACGCTGCGGCACGTTGTTGCGCTGCTGCTCGACACACCGGAGTTTTATCGGGTCTTTTGGAATTCAGCGGTTCAGACGGCTCCTTCCATATTGGGCCAGATTGTTGTTGGGGCGCCCGCAGCATGGGCACTGTCGCAGTACCGGTTTAAAGGAAGGAGTGCGCTGATGTGGTTGTATATCGTTCTTATGATATTGCCGTTTCAGGTCACGATGGCCTCAAGCTATATCGTTCTAAATATGATGAAACTTGTCGATACGCATTTTTCCGTCATTCTTCCGGCGATATTTTCCGCTTTTCCGGTGTTTATCATGAAGAAGTTTTTCGACAAGATACCTTCAGCCGTATTAGAGGCGGCGCGTATCGACGGCGCAAGCGAGGCTAGATTATTTTTCTCCATCGGCCTGCCCATGGGAATGCCGGGCGTACTATCGGCGGCGCTGCTGGGATTTGTGGAGTGCTGGAGCGCGGTGGAACAGCCGGTTACGTTTTTAAAAACCATTTCCCTATACCCGCTATCCATCTTTTTACCTGAAACGACGGTAGAGAATGCGGGCGTTACGTTTGTCTGCGCGTTGATCACGCTTTTGCCCGCCGCACTGGTGTTTCTATATGGGCAGAACTATTTGGAACAGGGCATTATTGCCTCCGGTTTGAAGGAGTAGTGAATGGAAAAGACAGAGTTGACCCCAAAATCGGGTTCGTCGGGGTATGCCGTGCCAAAGCATGAAAATGCGTTAGCCAGATATATAAAAGCGCAGCTTCTAAGGGAACCGGAGCGGAAGGAGCTCACCGTTTCCCAGCGCGCAAAGCGGGCGCTTATTTGGTTTTTCACAGTTATGCTGGTGCTGACATTTCTCTCCCGCGCCGCAAGCGAGGCGCTTCTTGCGAAGGTGTCGGTAAAAGGCATATCCGGCGGCATGATTGACCAGAGCATTTCCGGCAGCGGCATTTGGATCGCCGCTAATACCCGGCAACAGCGTTCGGAATATGCAGGATTACGCGTGGAACAGGTATTTGTACATAAAGGTATGGAGGTGCGCGAAGGCGATGCGCTTTATTCGTATGAGCGTTCATCCATTCAGGCCGCGCAGGCCGATTTGTCCGTGAAGATTGAGCAGTATGGGCTGCAAATCAAGGAACTAAAAACCGGGCAGGGCGAATCTGCCCCAAGTGCCGCATTTGTGCTTGCCCAAGCAAAGGAGGAGCTACAAGCGGCACAGGGAAAACTTGATGATGCAGCGTCACAGATTGCGGCAGATAAGCGCAAAGTGTATGAGGATGCTCTTTTCGCCTATCAGACACAGTCCGTGCGCCGTGACGCTGAGGTTTCTGCCGCAGAGCAGGAGGTAGCCGCGGCCGAAGCCGCGCTCGACCCAAGCGATCCCGCTACACAGGCGGCACTGGACGCATCAAAAGCAGCGCTTACAAAGCTGATTGGAGATTGGGATTCTCAGCTCGCCGAGCCGCTGCGAAAGGTGAAGCAGGCAGAGAATGATTGGCGCCGCGTGCAAAACGGGACTTATGATTTTACTTCAGAACTCGTCTCCTACCGTGACGCGATATCCGAGGCAGAACGCGCTGTACAGGCCGCACAGTTCAATTATGCACAGGCGCGGGAAAACGATAGCGATGCCAACAAGAATATCGGGTATCAGATAGACGGCATCATGCTCAATATGGAACGGGAGCAAAAGAACTACGATGCACTTTCAGCATTACTTGAACAGGAGGGTACCGTTTATTCTGCGATGAGCGGTATGGTGTCGGCGCTCGATGTTTCGACAGGAGTCCTGACGACGAGCGAAACCGCTGTAACGCTTGCGACGGAGGGTCTCGTGTTCCAGGTCGAACTGCCTTCCAAACAGGCTCAAAGCGTTTCTGTGGGGGACGCAGTCACGCTGATGAAGGACGACAAGGCACAAAAAGAAAAGCTGACCGTCTCAAAGATTGGCGAGCCGGATGCATCCGGAACCTGCATCCTGATCTGCGCTTCAAAAAATCAGGATATTCAAACGTTTGCGGGCATGCAGGATTACACGATTGAGAAAAAAACAGCGAAGCAGAACATCCGCGTTCCCATTGAGGCGCTACGCGAGGACGGAAACGGCAAATATTACGTGCTGACCCTTGGGGAACAAGAGACCGTGCTTGGCATGCAAATGATCGCCGTACGCGTCGACGTCACGCTGCTTTTTCACGATGAGAATTATGCCGCAGTGGATGGAGCGCTCTCGGGCGGCGATCAAATCATCCTAAGCAGCAATAAGTACATAGAAGCGAATGACCGCGTGGTGATCAGGGATGACTAATCGGAGACGTTATCTTAGCCTTTGCTCAGTGTTGATGATCTTCCTGCTTTCATGGGGATATGCGCTGCATTTGAGCGGATGGCTGCAAGCGGAATATCAGGGGCTTAGCGTGAGGATCCATGGTGGGACGACCCAAGAGGCGCTTTTTCGAGCGATCTCAGAGAATGCAGATGAATCCATCCTGCGCGTGAGCGCCTGGACGCGGAATGAAGAGCTGGCAACAATCACCAACGAAGCATTGGAAACTTCCGCCCGTGTCCGGCGCATCGCGGTATATGGCGACATGCACGATGTCTGCCCCATGGAGCTTCTGTATGGCGGCTTTCCGGCAATGATTGACGACGCCGGCTGCGTAATCGACGCGGACACTGCTTGGTCTTTGTTTAACCATAAAGATATGATTGGCGCAGACGTTCGTATAGGCGACAAACCCTATATTGTTCGGGGAATCGTGCGCGCAAAGGAGGCAATGATTCTCATCAGAGATGAAAAAGTGGAATATGAAAACCTTGAAATCGCCTATTCAAACATGGAGGAGGCGAGCAGCCTTGTAACAACCTTTCTTTACCGCTATGGCCTTGCTGCGCAGTATACCGTTGTGGAGAATGGTTTTTTTGGCAAGCTCGCCGCCGGACTGTCTGGCCTGCCTGGGTGGATCATAGGTGCGGCAATCCTGTTTGCGCTGCTGAAGCAGGCTTGGAAGCGGAGAAGCGTCCCGCTGCAATTGATTCTGCTTTGCCTCGCGCTGGCCGGCACATTCTATTTGCTCAAATGGCTGCTGGAGTTTCATCTTTATTGGCCCGAACGCTTTCTGCCTACGCGATGGTCGAACTTTACTTTCTGGCCGGAGCTTGTCAAGGCACAAACGGACTATTTTGAAAGATTGTCCTTCCTGCAACCAGTGCCCAAGGATATGCAATGGTTTTCCGCGGTGCGCAGATTGTTTGTTTCTTTAACGATCTCATGTGCAACAGCAATGCACCTGTTGCGAACGGGAAAAGCGCGCGTAGGAGAAAACTATGATTACGGTAGCATTTTATGCATTCTACTATGTACGGCGTTATCAGTAATTATATTATATATCTTAGAAACCCCGTTTGCCCCTTCGAGGACATACTTGTTTGCCGCACCAATCTGGTGGTTTTTTGAAACCAGTAGAAAAATTAATTTTAAATATACGGATTATTCACCCGATAGGCATTCTTCTTCAATCGGGAATTCGATTTAACTTCTTGAGCAAAACTTCGGTATTTCTATGCTTTGGTATTATCCTTAGCTCCGTTAGCGGACCGGACTTCCCATTATTCCAAACTTCGCATTATGTTTGAGGTTGTGTGAAAATAAATGTTTACCAGGAAAGAATAATACAAATGCCGTATGACCTCTAATATTGGTATAATTAATCCATAGAATACAAGGGGGCTGGGACACTATGGAGCGGTACAAAAAGGGAAACGACAGGGATGATTTCCCTTTTACCGATGTGCGTTGACGATATGCTTTCCGACGATGCGGAAGTACGTGCGCTGGAGATCATCGTCGACAAAATGGATATTTACTCCCAGCCTGGTTTAACCTGAGACTTAACGATAAACTTAGTAGCTGCGGATTATTTATACGGAACTTCTGATTATCAATGCAAGCGCTCGCTGGGGAGCTACCTGCTTTCAGATTTTTTCAGTTCAAACCAGAACGTAGAGCCTTTGCCCACGACGCTTTGCACCCCATAACGCGCGCCATGCCGTTCCAATATGGATTTGACAATCGCCAGCCCTAAACCGGTTCCCACCACCATATGGGTGTGTTCCTCTCTAAAATACCGATCCCAAATCTTTTCCAGGTGTTCGGGTGCAATGCCCTTGCCCGTATCCGTGACCGAAAAGCGGATCGATTCCCCACAATCGCGCAGCGAGATGCGGATGTTTTTTTCTTCCCCCGCATGGTTCACCGCGTTGTTCAAAAGATTGTAGATCACCTGCTCGATCCGCTTGAGCTCACCCCAAACGAACATGGCTTTGTCTTGCGCAAAGGCGAACGAATACGCTTCTTTTGTAACAAGCGCCTCATATCGCGTCAATATCTTATCTACCATGTCCGTCAAATCAAATGGTTCCGGGCAATAGGGGGTTGCGCCGGCCTGCGCAAGAGACAGGTCCAGCAGGTCCTGCACCAGGCTGCTCAACCGGTCGCTTTCCTCAATAATCACCGCAAGGTTTTCTTCCCGCCTCTGCCTGTCCTCTCCGTTAATATCCCGAATCATCTCGGCGTAGACCCGGATCATGGTCAGCGGCGTGCGTAAATCATGAGAAACGTTGCCGATCAATTCGCTACGCAGGCGCTCCACCTGCGTCAGCGCGCTGCCCAAATGATTAAGCGCATCCGCAAGCTGGTTGACCTCCGTATACTTGCCGTAATCGAATACCTGCCCGTAATCCCCTGCTGCAAGCCGCCTTGCCTTTGCGGTAATGCGGCTGAGCGGGCGAGACAGACTTAGCGAAACAAGCGCGGAAGTCGGCAGCGCAAGCACAAGCAGAAACAGCATGATGCTCAAAAACTGTTGTTTTAAAATACGCACGGTATCGGTAAGTGGTTGTAACGGGGCGATGAGCATCAGCAGTGTGGTAACGTCTCCTTCCCGCTGCATGCGTTCCCCGAACAGCAGCATGCGCCTCCCCTGCTGATCCGAAAACACGTGGGTCCACTGCCCGCTCTGCTGTTCAAGTATTTTTTGTGCGACCAGGGCAAATCCTTCCCGCAGTATTGCGCCTTGCCCCATCATGGGGCCTTGGATGCTCTCGGCAGGCGTACGATAATCGCGCCCGACGGGACCCACCGCATACAGGCTGTTCCCGTTGCTATCCGTGATGTTAATGAGAAGGTCATAATCGTCCGCAAGCGCTATTAGCCTTGAGTTAAGCGCCTGCCCTTTCACCGTGCTGTATAGCGTGGTGATTTCCGTGGCCGCCCGGCGGACATTGCCGGTTTTGATCCATTCATAGAACGAACCGAGGAGAACGATTTGCATCAGCCACAGAAACGCCAGAATGGAAACCGAAAACAGCATGAAATACCACCAGGTGTTAAAGCGGATGCTGCGGACGTCAATTTTGCGCATCAAATTTGTACCCCATCCCCCGCAGGGTCACGATATGCCGCCGGTACTTTCCCAAATGCCCGCGCAGCATTTTGATATGGGCGTCCACGGTACGGTCATCACCGTAAAAATCGTATCCCCAAATTTTAGAGAGCAGCTGTTCGCGGCTGAAGGCGGTATTTGGGTTCCGTACCAGGAAGAACAAAAGATCATATTCCTTGGGCGTCAGGCTGACCGGGGTGCCGTCCACCGACACGCTCCGTCCCTTAAAATCTACCTCCAGGCCCTCAAACGTACGCATATCGGCAGATACGTTTTGCTCCTGGTTTCGCCCGATCATGACCTTGATGCGCGCAATCAGCTCCCGCCCGCTGAACGGCTTGACGACATAGTCGTCCGCCCCGACTTCAAAGCCGAAGAGCTTGTCATATTCCTCTCCCCGCGCGGAAAGCAGCAGCACAGGGATGTCCTTTTGCCTGCGTATTTCCTTGCAGGCGGAAAAGCCGTCAAGGCGTGGCATCATAATATCCAGCACCGCCGCATCGAACCGCTGTGCGGAGCCCATGGCGAGTTCCACCGCCTCCCTGCCGTCGGAAGCCTCAACGACCTCCCAGCCTTCAAACTCTGCATATTCGCGAATTGCCCGGCGGATGAGTGGCTCGTCATCCACAACCAGAATTCGGATCATCCACCCGCCCTCCTAACTTCATTTGGCAATAGTATGCCGCAGGAAAACTGTTTTCAAAAGCAAAAGGCGGAAGGGCTTTCGCCTTTCCGCCAAGATGTTAAAAAAAGGAATGCTGCAATTCTCAGTTGTGCATTCGGCAGGATCATCCTTCGTAACGCAGCGCCTCGATCGGCCGGAGCTTCGAAGCCTTGTTGGCCGGATAGAGGCCGAACGCGACGCCGATGATAAGCGAAAACCCGATGGCGAGCTCCGCCACGCTTACCGACATCGTCAGCGCCATGGAAAGCACTCCTTCAAGCACTCCCGTAATTGCCGCAGCGATTCCAAGTCCGATCAGTCCGCCTATGCCGCTGATCACCAGCGCCTCAATCAGGAACTGCATGAGAATATTGCCTCGCTGCGCGCCGATTGCTTTGCGGATGCCGATTTCCCGCGTCCGCTCGGATACCGAAACCAGCATGATATTCATAATGCCGATGCCGCCCACCAGAAGAGATATTCCCGCAATGCCGCCCAGCATGAGGGTAAGCGTCTGCGTCGTATCCTCGATAGTGGAAAGCATATCCGTTTGGTTGAATACGGTGTAGGCGTCCTCGTCGCCGTCAAACGCCTTGTTGAGATAATCGGTCAGCACCGCCTGCGCCGCCTCCACCGTATCCGGCGAACTCGCCGAAACGTAGAATGTCCTGATTCCGGGCTGCTGCAGCATGCGCTCCCCCAGTGTAAACGGAATGATAATGCGGCTGTCGCTTGAGCCGGACGCTGTGGAGCCCTTTTCCTCCAATACACCAACAACGCTGAAGTTAATGCCGTTCAGCGAGATCGTCTCATTCACGACGTTGCGCGTACCAAAGAGCTCATCCGCCACCTCCGAGCCAATGACCGCCACATAACTGCGGTTGTCAAGATCCGGCTGCTTTAAAAAACGCCCATATTGGACCGAGAGGTTACGGATGGTATCGTATCCCGGTACCGTCGCCTCGATCCCTCCTTCGTCATACGTAATGCTGCCCGCTTTTGCGGTAGCCGTTTCCGTAATGACAGGAGCAATTTCGGAAATGGCCGCATCCTCCGCAAGGGCATTGAGGACGTCCATCGTTATCGGGTTATAGCGGTAAGACCGGATATTGACCGTTAGTAGGTTAGTACCCAGCTGTTCGATGCTGGAGGTCACCTGGGACGTTGTTCCCTGCGCGATGGAAATCAATACCGTCACCGCCACCACCCCGATCACCACGCCAAGCATGGTTAGAAAGGAACGGAGCTTGTTGCCGCGGATAGCTTTTAGCGCCATGCGGATCGATTGCAAAATCATTTCTGCGCCTCCTCTCTGATGTGGCCATCCTCAATTTTAATGTGCCGCTTTGCCTGCGTGGCCACATTGCTATCATGCGTGATGAGCACAATGGTATTGCCGGTTTTGTTCATGTCATGGAACAGCGTCATGATTTCGCGCCCCGTCTTACTGTCCAGGTTGCCGGTGGGCTCGTCCGCCAGGATGATGGCAGGCCTGGTGGCAAGCGCCCTTGCGATTGCCACGCGCTGCTGCTGCCCGCCGGAAAGCTCGTTGGGGCGATGTCTCATCCGGTCCGCAAGCCCCACCTGATCAAGCGCCTCCATCGCCCGCTTGTGCCGTTCCGCTGCCCCCATGTTCTGGTAGATCAGCGGGAGCTCCACATTTTCGAGCGCGTTGAGCTTGCCCAGCAGGTTGAATCCCTGAAATACGAACCCGATCCTATTGTTGCGGATCACGGCCAATTGCCGTTCCGAATAGCTGGTGATATTCTGGCCGTCAAACAGGTAGGCTCCCGAGTCCGCCACATCAAGACAGCCGATGATATTCATCAGGGTGGATTTCCCGCTGCCCGAAGGGCCTACGATGGCGACGAACTCGCCCTCAAGCACCTGCAGGGATACGCCGTCAAGCGCCTTAACCGTTTGCTCGCCCATGGTATACTGCTTTACGATATTCTGTAATGCGATCATACCTGTCTCCTATTGGTTGGGGGCGCCGCTCATGCCGGAGGGACGCTCGCCGCCCACGCCCGAGAAGCGCTCGCCGCCCATGCCGACAATATTCATACCGCCCGCCTGCCCGAAAGAGGATGTATCGGACACGCTTCTGGTGCGGACAATCACCACCTGGTCCTCCTCGCTCAAGCCGCTTATGATCTCCACATTTTCGTCATCCGAAAGACCGGTGGTAACAACGGTGCGAGTGCCAGGGTCCCCCGAACCGTCGGCAGGCAATTCGCCGGTGTAGAGCCATACATACTGCTCGCCCCGCAAACTCTGCAACGCTTCAAGCGGCAGGAGCAGCACGTCCGTCTTCTCTTCGATAACGACGGTGGCCGTGGCGTTCATGCCGACAAGCAGCGCATCGCCCCCTTCCATTGCAAGCGTCACGGAATAGGTGGTAACGCCGTTGCTGTTTGTGCCTACCTTTGAGTAGCTTTCAACGGTTGCGCTATAGGTTTTGTCTGAAAACGCGGCCACCACCACAGTGGCCGTCTGTCCTTGCCTGATACTGCCAATATCAAGCTCGTCAACGCTTACAACAAGCTTTGCTGCGCCGCCCGTGAGCAGCGTATAAAGCTGCGTGCCGTCTTCGACCGCCTGGCCTGCCGTAATGGAAACCTCGCTGATAGTGCCCGCGTTTTTTGCAAGCAGCGCCCCGGAGTCCCGCATCGCTCTTGCCTCCTTGAGCAGCGCAAGCTTTTCCGACCTTTGTGCAAGCTGGGTCGTATACGTCTCGCTTACCGGTATGCTTTTGAGGTAAAACAGAGACGTGGATGTTGTGATCTTCTGGTTGAGCGATACATAGACCTTACTGATGATGCCGCCGTCGGTAGGCACATAGTAGAGCTGGTTGACTTCCAGCGTACCCTCGCCCACACGTTCTCCGCTTTGGTAAACGATAGCTTCCGCACCAAGCTTTGGCCCGTTATCCGTCAATGTGATGGTACAGGAAGTTCCATCCGCCGCGGTGCTCCCGACCAAACCTGTATAGGAGCTGTTGCCGCTTTTTACCGTGACGCTGTCGCCCTGTTCCAGAGACAACGCCGTATCCAGCTTGCAGTTGATTTTCATGCGGCCGTCGGTGGAAAGGAGGAGCAGCCCACCCGCATCCGCTACAACATCCGAAACATTGTCGCCCTTGGCCGCAAAAATCTCCTTAACCCGGCCATCAACCTGTGATTTGACGGTTGCCGTGTTTTCCTTCGCGTCAGCCTCCTGCGCAAGCGAGGCGTCCAGTTCCGAGAGTTCGCTTTGCAGCGTAAGGATCGTATCATTGAGCATAGTCTTGTCCACTTCCGCCACCGGGTCGCCTTCTGCAATTGTTTGCCCCGCCTCTATGTAAACCGTGCCGAGCGTCAGGGCAAGCCCCGCCGTTTCGGTCGTGCTGTTCTGCGCGCTGAGCGTTCCGCTGGCGGTAATGGATTTCTCTAAATCACCTTTGGTTACCTTGGTTATCTGGTAGCCGGTCTGGGCCGCGGCACCGCTCGCTTGGCCACCTACGGCGTAGAAAATGCCGGCCCCCGCGATTGCAGCAATCATCAGGCAGCCAATCGCGATTTTCCAGCCCTTTTTGAGTTTCATATACATCTGTCTCCTTTGCAGGTTGATGTATACAATATACCGTGTACGCTCGAAAGGGGTATGAACGCAATATGTGAGGAGTGCGCGAAATGTGTGAAAAGTAAATGAAAAACGTGCAGGGAGTATAAAAAGATATACAGCCGGTTTCATGAACGCTACGCATGAACTTCGCATTATGTTTAAGCACCGGCGCAATGAAATGAATTCCGATTATGTTTAACCCAAGCGGTATTTGGGCTTAGCTACAGCTAAATCAAAACTTTAATTCAACTAAACATCATCGCCAGTGGGTTTGAATTGACGGCGGCTTGTAATTGAGCTTCATCAACATGGGTATAGATTTCTGTTGTGGCTATGCTCTCGTGGCCGAGAATTTGTTGTAATGATCGAATATCAACTCGCCCATATTTATACATAAGCGTAGCAGCCGTATGTCGAAGTTTATGAGTGGAGATTACTGTAGAATTCAACCCAGCAGCAATAACATGTTTTTTCACAATATCTTGAATAGCTCTCGTTGTAATACGTTGATGATTTCTAGAAATGAAAAGCGCAGTGGTCTCTACATTCATAGCATTTCTGAACGGTAACCATTCAGATAACGCTTGTTTTACTGCTGGCGTAATAAATATCTTCCGTTCCTTATTACCTTTCCCAACTACGTTCAAAACGTTCCCACCGATTTGATCAACATTTAAACTCGCTAACTCGGATAGCCGGAGAGCGCAATTAAGAAAAAGAGTGATAATGCAATTATCTCGAGGCGATGACGACTTTGTTTGAATCAGTAAACGTACAGATTCCTCAAGTGTT
This sequence comes from Bacillota bacterium, assembly GCA_023409435.1. Lineage (GTDB taxonomy): Bacteria > Bacillota > Clostridia > Christensenellales > CAG-138 > JAEYLA01. Next base: position 18,616 of record JAEYHP010000050.1, read on the forward strand.
AAGTACTTTGGAATTCGCTTAGGAAGCTTTGGTGTCTCCAATTCCTCGGCAATGTTATTTTCAATTAAATGGGCCTTAGTCTTGAGATATTTCCAGAATTGCCGAATGGATACGATTTTGCGGGCTCTGGTTCCTGCAGATGAATGAAGTTCAAGCTGACAATATGAAATATAAGCATACATATCACTCAGACAGATGGATTTAATAAAGTTTAAATCTACGTAGGAGAGATCTTCGTGGTTTTCCTGGCGGCTCATTGAGACAAATCTAAAAAACGATTGAAGGTCAGTCCTGTACTCTTGAATAGTATGATGACTTCGGCCTTTAATGATGATAAGATAATTCAAATATTGTTGAATTATCGGGCTGGCTGGCAGCATAGAATCACTCCTTCTGTTGGAGTATTAGTATTGACATGCGTTTCCAGATAATACGGAGGTTTTACATAAAGTGCGATAAAGACAGTTAAAGGTCGGACTTAGCAGTATGTTTAAACCCAAGCGATGTTCGAGCTTCGCATTATGTTTGAGGTTGTGTGAAAACCCAAAATCGCGCAACTAAAATTGTCAAAGTGGGGCAGATCTGCTTGATTTAAGAGTAATTTTATCCAGAGTAAATGGTTTAACAGGGTAAAAACGATGCAAAAGTGGGGGGAGATTTTCCGAAATTCGTTTTCACACAGTCTGGTTTATGATAGATTTGGAGGTGCCCAATCTGATATCGTTCAAAAAAACTATTAAAGTATTGGATTGATACCGACGAAACGCTAATACTCTCGAAACTTGCTGTTAATGGAACCCAAATATCAAGAATACAGTGTATTATGCAACCAGAGGGTACATTGTTAATAGGCGATATCCTTCCATTTAGAAAAAAGAGAGACTATTGTAAAGGATATGGTTCGATAATGATGGCTGAACTACTGAAGTATGCCTCTCAAATTGGAATGCATACAATCCGTGGCAATCTTTCTTTGGTCGATAGCGATCATAAAAGTCGGCTTCATGCGTTTTATAAAAAGCACGGTTTTGAGATTATTCAATACGATATACCAAACGATTTATTCTATGGGGAGGTAATAAAGAAACTATAGCAGCCATATGGTCATATTTCCCATTATGTTTAGCAACAGTGATGAGAACTTCGCATTATGAGTAGAGAATTATCCGAGCAAAGGTGCAAAAAAAACAACCGAACAGAGATGAGGTCCGGTTGCCTTTGTTTGGATAATTCCATTGTACGAAACCGCCGTATTGCGCTATGGGGAAATTAAATTTTCTCTCCCCAAATATTAAAACAACAAGCGCGAATGATGGGCTGCGGGTTTTTGATTTAAGCGAATTTTATAATATTGTGTTAGAGAAGTTATACGCGTTTGAAGTTGCTTGATTTATATTAGTTATAGAAAGAGCTTGCAATGGAAAATAT
>JAEYHP010000145.1 GCA_023409435.1 Bacillota bacterium
GCAAGCAGCATGGCAACGATCTGTTTTTTTCTCAATTCGCATCCTCCTTTTACGGAAAGTATCGTGTAAGCTTAATAAGCTTTCTAGCTTACATAAACAACTCTTTTTCGGGGGCTTTGCCCCCGAATCTCCACAGTTCGCAATGGTCGTGCTGCGTTGCGGCAAAACCGCTGCCTTGCACTTCCTTGCTCACTGGGCTTACGCCGCTCTGTATCTGCCACTGGCAGCGAGCGGCTCTGCCCCTATGTCGCCGCGCTCTGCCCTTCCTGCGCGAGCTCTTCTACCCGGAAAAACACTGCGCCAAGCGGCGGCAGCTTGATTTTCGGCTTGCCGATCGCAAGCAGCGGGGAAGTGTTGTGCCAGTCCCCCGTGCCGCCGAACGCCTGCGCGTCGGTGGAAAATACCTCGTGAAGCTCCGCATGCATGACGGTGGGAAGCGTGTAGTTTTCCCAGGGTACGGGCGTGAAATTGAACGCGCATAGGAGTGCCTTCCCCTCCTCATCCCTTCTGAAAAACGCCACGATGGAATGTGCGCCGTCATCCACGCTGGCCCATTCAAAGCCGTCCCAACCATCGTCGAGCTCATAGAGCGCAGGATTGTTTTTATAAAAACGGTTGAGCACACGCGCAAACGCCTGCATGTTGCGGTGCATGGGGTAGTCTAAAAGAAGCCAGTCCAGCCCTTCGTCGTAGCGCCATTCAATAAACTGGCCAAACTCGTTGCCCATGAAATTGAGCTTCTTGCCCGGGTGCGCGAACTGGTAGGCAAGCGCGAGGCGAAGCTGCGCAAACTTGCGCCAGTAATCGCCGGGCATTTTATCGAGCATGGAGTGTTTGCCGTGCACCACCTCGTCATGCGAGAAGGGCAGCACGTACTTTTCCGAAAACGCGTAACAGAGCGAGAACGTCAGCTTGTCGTGGTGCCATTTGCGGTAGACCGGGTCCTTTTCCATATAGGAAAGGGTATCGTTCATCCACCCCATGTTCCATTTAAAGTGGAAGCCCAGGCCGCCTTCCTCCGCGGTCTTGGTTACGGACGGGAAGGATGTGCTTTCCTCTGCAATAAGCAGCCTTTCCCCGTTGGGCCATTGCTTTCTTAAGCGCGCGGTCAACTTCCGTAAAAAGGCGATGGCCTCCAGGTTTTCCTTCCCGCCGTAGGTATTGGGCAGCCAGCCCGTGCCCGCGCGGCCGTAATCGTGGTAGAGCATGCAGCTCACCGCGTCCACCCGGAGCCCGTCGAAATGGAATTCCTTTAAATAATAGAACACGTTGGAGATCAGGAAGCTCTGCACCTGCGTGCGTCCGTAATCGAACAGCATGGTGCCCCACTGGGGCTGCTCGCTGCGGCGCGGGTCTTCCGGCTCGTATAACGGGGTGCCATCAAACAGCCGCAAGCCGTGCGCGTCCCGCGGGAAATGCGCGCCCACCCAGTCGAGCAGCACGCCCAGGCCCCGCCTGTGCGCGCGGTCCACAAAATACATAAGGTCCTCGGGCGCGCCGTACCGGTTGGTGGCAGCGTAATACCCCGTGACCTGGTAGCCCCAGCTCATATCGAGCGGATATTCGGCGATGGGCAGCAGCTCGATATGCGTATAGCCCATGTCCGCAACGTAATCCACCAGTTCTTCCGCCAGCTGGCGGTAGCTTAGACCGTGGCGGAACGAACCCAGGTGCACCTCATATATGTTCATGGGCTCGCGGTACGGGTCTTTTCCCTCTTTCGCCTCATAATACGCGCCGTCTTCCCAAAAATGGGCGGGGACGCCCCACAGCACGGAAGCCGTGCCCGGCCGGTCCTCCATGCGGGTGGCGTACGGGTCCGCCCGCCAATAGAGCGTCCCGTCCTGCGCGGTGATGGCGTATTTATACGTATCCCCGCGCCTGCAGTTTTGAAGCGTAGCTTCCCAGACGCCGGTGTCGCCCACGCGGCGCATGGCGTCAGCCTCCGGGCCAAAGCCGTTGAAGCTGCCCGCCACATGCACGGCGCGCGCATTGGGCGCCCAGACCCTGAAGCGCCAGCCGTTTTTATGCGGGTGTGCGCCCAGCGTTTCATATGCGCATGCGCTTTCGCCCGTATTAAAATAATACAGCGCCGTCAGGTCATGCTCTGCTGCCAAAGGCCGCACCTCCTAACGATACGAAATGTGAAGCTGGATAATCTATTCCTATTTATCATACCATCGAATGCGGCGAGAATGAAGCGTCTCAAAATAAAAGGGATGCAAAAGACACTGCGCGTTTAGATCAGGAACCTGCGCAATTTGCTTAAAAGGCATGAACGGCTGAAAGCAGAAAGAAGGGGACACCAGACCAATCAACAGACTTTCCCAATAACTCGCTTCTTTTCCTGTATTTATTATACCGTATGCATGCAAAACCCGCAATCTCCAAATCCGTAAATCCCGGCACTTTCATTCCGACCGCCTTTACGATATGTGCAGGCGATTCATTTTATGCCATATGGATATAAAAGCCTTGCGTAAGGCCGATTGAGGGGAACCGCTACGAATGATATACTATTTCCATATCGGCTTGGAACTGCCGATACTTTATATGATGCAAAAGGAGGTAATGGTTTTTGATATTGCTGATATGCGGTGCTTCTCACACCGGAAAAACTCTTTTAGCGCAGAAACTGCTGAAAAAATACAACTATCCATATCTATCAATAGACCATTTAAAGATGGGGCTTATTCGCAGCAAGCAAACAAATCTAACTGCACTTGATGATGACGACAAGCTCACCGATTACCTTTGGCCTATTGTGCGTGAAATGATTAAAACAGCCATAGAAAATAAACAAAATTTAATTGTTGAGGGTTGTTATATTCCATTTGACTACAAAAATGATTTCACAGGCGATTATCTCGCTTTTATAAAGTACATCTGCCTTGTTTTGAGTGAAAGTTATATTAGAAATAATTATGATACCATCATGAGCAAAGCAAGCGCCATTGAAAGCCGCTTAGATGATGATTACCAAAGAGAATGGATGATTGCCGATAACAGACGAGCTCTTAATGAGTGTAAAAAGTATGAATGCAGATATATTCTAATCGATAAAGATTATAATGAGGATATCCATGTGGTTTTTGAAGAGCAGCTTTAGCTGCGCATAAATAAAAGAGTAACCCAGGGGGAGGGAGAATATGAGCAAGTATTTGCAATTTGCTTTGCGAGATGAATTTAGAAGCTGGCTAAAGGACAATTCTCAATCAGGCGGTGGGGTCTGGCTATTATTTGGCAAGACTGGCGGGCCAGAAACAATAAAGGCGAGCGAGGCACTTGAAGAAGCTCTTTGCTTTGGGTGGATCGATGGTCAAATGCAGAGTATTGATGAAAAAACGTATATTAAATATTTCTCTATACGCAGAAAAAACAGCAAGTGGTCGGATAAAAACAAGACCTTAGCAGAAAAACTTGAAAAGCAAGGGATAATGACTGACTATGGCAGAGAGCAAATTGAGGAAGCCAAGAATAATGGCCAATGGGATGCTCCAAAGTCTTTTGAAATAACGGATGAGCATATAGCATTTTTATCTGATTTACTGAAAGTATCTGAATCAGCCCATACAAATTTTCTGGCAATGTCCGCATCTGTAAAAAAGACTTATACACGTGCCTATTTTGACGCTAAAAGCGATGATGGCCGTGCGAAACGCCTATCGTGGATCGTTGAGCGGTTAAATAAAAATCTTAAACCAATGTAGCTGACAAGCAATAGTCTATGCCTTCTTATGGCTTACATTTTCATAAACATGAATATGTGACGGAGCGACATGAAAGCCGCCATCCCTTAAACAGGATCGGCGGCTTTCGTTTTTCCGTATTGGTCTCTATCGCTAGGTCCTTATGGCCTGCCCATGCACGCGGGGGAAAATGACACGAGAACCGTCCTTTACAGCGCGGCCTTCCACAGCCCGTGGAGGTTGCAGTATTCGTATGCGGCGATTACTTCCTCGCCTTCTGCCAGCTTGAAGCTTGCGGCGGGTGCCTCGCCGGGGGCGAGGTACTTATACTGCCCGCCCTTATTTGTTTCCAGATAGATCCACTGGATAAAGTGTTCCGGCACCATGGGATGCGCCACCGAGCCTACGGCCACTTTTACGGTATCGCCATCCACAGTGATGACGGGGACGTGTTTTTCCGTGGCGGCATCAACGGTGTTCGGTTCGACTTCCTGCATGGTGTCCCCGCAGCAGGTCATGGGAGAGCCGGAAGAGTGCAGCATGAGCGCAAAATTGCCGCAATGTTTACAGCGGTAAAACCGGATTTCGCTTGCCATATAAAATTAGTCCTCCTGTTTTTAATGCGCCCGAACGGGCGAATAATGAAGTTTACGCATATTCTAAATATACAACATGTATCTGAAATAAAACATGTTACAGGCGTAAATTATTTTTGTTGTCAGAATAAAGGCGCTGGTGTACCATGTGATAGAAATTGTTATATTGGAGGCACAAAGGCAACTATGCGCATCATAGGGAATCTTCTTTGGTTCCTTTTCGGCGGCCTGATATTGGGGCTACTCTGGTTTCTTGCGGGGCTATTTTGGTGCATCACCATCATAGGCATTCCCTGGGGCGTGCAGTGCTTTAAGTTTTCAAAGCTCGCATTCTTCCCCTTTGGCAAGGAAATCATAGTTGGCACGGGCGCGGGTTCGATACTTCTCAACATCCTGTGGATCGTGCTGACCGGCGCGGAGCTTGCGATCATACACGCCGTTATTGGCTTGGTGTTCTGCATAACCATTGTGGGCATCCCGTTCGGGTTGCAATGCTTTAAGCTTGCGCAACTCGCGCTGATGCCTTTTGGCGCTTCCGTACGGCATGTGTAAACGGCGCGCCTTTCGCGATGATATAAAACCGTTCCATTGTAAACAAAACTTGTTAAGTTGATAACATATCGCTTGTTGTATTCCATCATCTGGCGTATACTATTGGGAGAAGATGACCGGATGGAGGGATGCGCATGCTCAACGAACGCCGCGCGCAGATACGGGATTTTATCGATATCCATGGCGAAGCCACCGTCGCGGAGCTATTGGAGCTTTGCGGCGGCTGCTCGAGCATGACGCTTTGGCGGGATCTCAATTACCTTGAGCAGGAAGGTTCCATCCGCCGCACGCGCGGGGGCGCGATATCCATGCGCTCCATACAGCCCGATATCGAGGGCCTGTATAGCCAGCGCGCGCAGGAGAATACGGTAGAAAAACGCGCCATCTCCCGCGCGGCGGTGCAGTTTGTAGAGACGAGCCACGCGGTATATATGGATGCGGGCAGCACACTGATGGGAGTGGCGAAGCTTTTGCCGGACCAGCACTACACCATCATCACCAGCGGCGCGAATATCGCGATAGAGCTTTCGCAAAGAAGAAGCTGCAACGTCATTTCGGTGGGCGGGCAGATCAGCGGCAACACGCTTTCGTTTTCCGGCCCGCAGGCGGAGGCGTTTATCGACCAGGTGAACATCGACACGGCGCTGATGGCCACCTCCGGCTATTCGCTTACCGGCGGGTTTACGTCGGGTTCCTTCAGCGAACAGCAGCTAAAGCGCAAGGTGATTGAAAAGGCGTCCCGCGTCGTCATGTTGATGGACCATTCCAAAATAGGCCGTTCGCTTCCGTTCACGTTCGCTGCGCTTGCGGATATTCATGTACTGGTTACGGATGCGCCGCCGCCCGATGAGATATTGCAGGAAGCGGAAAAGCGCGGCGTAAAAGTTGTGGTAGCTAGCGCGGAATAATAAAATGCATTGGATAAAAAACGGAAGGGTAACTCCTTCCGCTTTTAGTTTCGATAAGACCCTTAAGGGTTGCAAGGTATCGGCGCCTCCAGCGCCGACGCTGATTTTTTACTTTGGGGAAACTACGTTTCCCCAACCCCCTTCCCTTGGAACACCCGTCGCGGGGATGTACAGCAAAGCTCTCACGCATCAGTCCGTTTGGACGATCTTTTCAATGGCCTCGGCAAGATATTCTGTAGCGTTCAACGCTTCTTCGAGCGTATTCATATTGTTACCGACGTTCACGAACAGGGAACGGCCGACATGCTGGTTGTAGCGCGACCCTTTCACCCGTATGGGACGGACCAGGCCGGGATGAACGGCGCTTAATTGCTCAAATACCGCCTTTGCAAGGGCAAAGTTTCCTTTATAATCCGGTTTTTCATCCGCCTTTTCGCCTGTTCCCACAACAAACAAAAGCTGTGCCGCTTTTTTACCGTCTATCACAACAGTTTCATCGTCCGCTCCCGCGTCGCGATGGACATCGATGAAAAGTTCAATGGATGGATGTTTCTCTTTGTACTGTTCCATTGTAACAAGCGAGCGGGTATAGGCGGTAGCCAGCTTCGGCTTTTCATGGTTCGTTTCGTCATGGATTACCTCGATCCCGTATTCCGTTAACACCTCGGCAAGCGCTTTGCCGACAGCGACGATATTTTTCTGCGTATCGTCCGTCCTCCAGTCAGCATCCCTCGTATCGGAATACGCCTCGCTGGTATGGGTGTGGTAGATAAGTACTTTTGGCCCGCTTCCGTTTAAGGTGATACCCGCAGCTTCAATGGAAAGAAGTTCCTTAGCAGCCGGCAGGCTGGGATCGGCCGTGAATACTTCCTGTTCCTTCTCCGCAATTGCCGCTGCCTCCGTCGGCATAAGCGGGCATAAAAGAAAGCCCAGCCCAACGATGGCCGCAATCAAGGCGGCCAGGCGGTTCAAACGGATTCTTCTGCTAATCATTCCACATCACCTCCCGGTTTCCATCCTATTCGAGAACGGGCTGCCTATACCCTATTCATAATTTTTTAACTTTTATCAGCCACAGTCCTTTTCAATTTGTTACATCCAGCAATTGTGCTGCTGTCTATGAAACCATATAATGATCATAATACTGGATATTACCGGCGCGGTATGAGGTGACTGATGGGTGACGTAAATGGATGGACGCGTATTGCCGAAGGAAATACATCAGAGATATTCGATATTGGCCCCAACAGAATTTTAAAGCTGTTTAAGGACGGAATCCCCTTTGAAGTGTGCGTGAGGGAATTTGAAAATACTTCTGTCGCAAGAGACTTGTTGCAGAAAGTACCAGGGCCGTTAGAAGTGATTGAGGTTGATGGAAAATACGGTATCGTTTATGAAAAGGTAACCGGCACAAATATGCTCGAAGAAATGCTCTCCCATATCTGGACGATTAGGAAGCAGTCCCGCAACCTGGCCCGGTACCATGCGGATATTCAAAAGAACATTACAGGAAAATTGGAAACCGTGAAGGAAAAATTGAAGCGGGATATCTTAGCGGCCGACCTGCTGGATGCAGAGGAAAAGAATAGAATCCTCGGTTATATGGGTACGTTACCGGACGGTGATATACTGTGCCATTTTGATTTTCACCCGGGAAACATTATGATCAGGGAGAACAATCCTGTCATTATCGATTGGATGACCGCATGCATGGGGGACAAGGGCGCAGATGTTGCAAGAACCGGCATTATGCTCAAATACGGAGAAGTGCCCCGCAGTTCGCGGCTGATCCAAATCATATCCCATGCGGTTCAAAATGATATATACAAGGCCTATTTGAAGGAGTATAAACGAATTACCGGCATAGAACAGCAAGACATTGATAAATGGGAGTTGCCAATCGCGGCAGGGCGTCTGCACGAATGGCTAACGAAAAAAGAAAAGATGGTTCTGCTGGCTTTTGTGAAATGCAAATTGGCAGAACTGCCCTGACTCTTGCCAAAAGAGCAGGCCCTGCGTATATCTCCCAGGGCCGTGCTAAGTAACAATTTTCATAGAAACCGAATTAATTTCGGTATTTCGATCAGGCCGATGGTGAGAATACAGGGCAAGCACAGAAGCAATGGGCTTGTATAGAATTTCCCGAACTTTTTTCTCTCACGCTGCTCCGCCTCGTTCTGAAGCCGAAGCTGTTCATAGTCAAAGCCATAACTCAAGCCCGAAAAGAATTGGGATTCAATAAACACAACAGTAACAAGGCCTAATAGCCCTTCATATAAATGCAATGCCGTCCCAAAGCCGAAATAGTAGAATACGAACGCAAGGAATGGGCATAAAAAGTACCAGGCGCGAATGCCGTATATATAGAACAACAGTTTTTTGTTTGGCCTTTCCACTGCAGCCGCTACTTCAATTGTTCTTGACATCCCTTCCGCCGCTTTCTTGCAATCTGCACAGTCGCTGATGTGCTCATGAATAAACCCATTGGTTTTATCCGTGGTCAGACCCTCAATGTAGCTTGGAAGCAGATCCTGTACGATGTCGCAGTCTTCTCTATTCATGTATCAAGCTCCTCCGATTTGCTGATGATCTCGTTTTTTGCCCGCATAAAGGTGACTCTGCACCACGTATCGCTTTTACCAAGTATCTCTCCTATTTCAACAAAAGACTTTTCTCCTATCAACCGCAGTGCAAGCAGGCTTCGCTTCGGTTCGTCGCAGCAATTCATATATTTGAGAATCAGGTCCACGGTCTCTTTCTTGCACACGGCTTCATCTATGCTGATGGACCGGCTGAAATCCATCCTATTGTCAGTAGGCACATCTCCTGCCCTCTTTTTTGAATAATTCATGCTTTCATTCCTGGCTATTGCAAACAGCCACGTTCGTATGCCGCTATACCCCCTAAAACCTGCAATTCCCCGCATTGCCTTCAGAAACGTATTTTGAACGATATCCTCTACATCGGAAGGAATAGAATGAATGAGTGAAATGTATCGATATACATCCCCATAATATTGCCGATACAGAAGCTCTACGTCTTCGGGGAAATAACGTTTCATAATTTCAAGTCCTTTTAAAACAACTTTTCATGCACTGGTATCGAAAGTCAGGAGGACTTACTGGCTGGTTTCATTGGTGTTTTATAGTATTAGACATGAAGAAAGAGAATTTCGTTACATGACCATTCAATTTTAAAATAGTGATGATCAAAAAGCCGGGGGATTTCCCGGCTTCTTTTAGTCTTTCATAAGGGCTTTTCCCCGAACTTCCACAGTTCGCAATGGTCGCGCCGTGTTGCGGCAAAGCCGCAGCCTTGCGCTCCCTTGCGACAGCCCGCAGGCCTAGTGCCCGAGGCGTCTCCCGCCGAGGGCCTCACTGGGCTTTTCGTACCCGGGGCATCCGGCAAGCAGATGCCCATTTCGACCTTCAAACGGTCCACTGAACCGTTTGCTGCCTTTGGCACCAGTCTCACCCCCGCTGTATCCGCCACAGGCGGCGCGCGGCTCCGCCCCTATCTCCCGTACATCTTCGTCACATGCCGGATCTTTTTTGCCAGAGCGTCGCTCTCCATTTCGGGCAGCATCCGCCAGCACCAGTTGCAGCCGGTGGTGCTGGGCAGGTTCATGCGCGCCTCGGTCCCAAGTCCCAGGTAATCCTGCATCTGCGCCACAAAAAGCCCGGCCACGGAGGACATGCCGCCGCGGATAAAGCCCCAGTTCAGGCCTTCTGTCTGGTTGAGGCCCAGGTATTCCGCGGCATAGCCCACGGCCTCGGGGTCGCGGTTTTTGAGCCAGCCCATGATGGTATCGTTATCGTGCGTGCCTGTGTAGCAGACGCAGGCGACAGGATAGGTGTGGGGCTGAAAACAGTCCTCGCACAGCGCATCGAACGCGAACTGCAGCACGCGCATGCCGGGATAGCCCGCATATTCCATCAGCTCGTAGACGTCCTGGCTGAGCATGCCAAGATCCTCCGCGATGATGGGCAGGGCGGGGAAATTGAGCTTGAACGCGTCGATAAAAGCGCGGCCCGGGCCTTTGCGCCACACGCCGTACCGCGCGGTCTTTTCCCCGCAGGGCACGCTCCAGTAGCTGGAGAAGCCCCTGAAATGATCGATGCGCAGCATGTCAAAAAGCCGTGCGGTCGCGGCGATGCGCCGCATCCACCACGCGAAACCGTCCCGCTCCATATAGGCCCAGTCGTAGAGCGGGTTGCCCCAAAGCTGCCCGTCCTCCGAGAAATAATCCGGCGGAACGCCCGCCACATGGGTGGGCCTTCGCTCCTCATCCAGCAAAAACAGCTCTGGGTTGGCCCAGACGTCCGCGGAATCGAGCGCGACGTATATGGGAATGTCGCCGATCAACAGAATATCCAGTTCCGCGCAGCGATCCCTGAACGCCTTCCACTGCCGGAAGAACAAAAATTGCAAGTAGGTGTAAAAACGGATTTCTTCCCGCAAAAGCTCGCGATAAGATTTAAGCGCTTCCTCTCGCCGCAGGCGGACCTCCTCCGGCCATGCTGTCCAGGGGCTCATGTCAAACTGGGATTTTAACGCCATAAACAGCGTGTAATCCGACAGCCAGAACGCGTGCTCCGCTTCAAACTCGGCAAGCTGCTCCAAATCCCGTTCATAGCCGCGCGTATAAACTTTATGCAGCAGCGGCAGGCGCGCTTCGTATACGGCGCAATAATCGACCCGCTCCGGGTCGTCGCCCCAGAACGGTCCTTCGACTTCTTCTTTTGTAAGCAGCCCGTCCTCAACAAGCAGCGGTAGGTCGATAAAATACGGATTGCCCGCGAACGCGGAAAAGGACTGGTACGGCGAATCCCCGTAGCTGGTGGGGCCGGTGGGAAGCATCTGCCAATACCGCTGCCCGGCGCTGTGCAAAAATTCCGCAAAGCGGTAAGCTTCCTCCCCCAGCGTGCCGATGCCGTAGGGCGAGGGGAGCGAAGTGATATGCAGTAAAATGCCGCTTGCGCGCATAGTGGCCTCCATCAATCGGGTGATTGGGTAAAAGTAGCACATCCGTGCCGCCATGTAAACCCCAAAACGGTTGCACCGCCCGGTCCTTAGGACACGGGCGGCGCAGGGCAACGTTCGACGGGCATTCAGACCATGCCATGCAAAGAGTTGCTCCTTATGCATGACAGCAGCCAGGTCTGCAACAGCTCTGCGCCGGGTCAACCGCTGCGCGATATCGCAGCAACCGCGTCAAGCGCTTAAACGTTTTCCCGACGCTTCTATACAATATTATATTGACGCGTTATACTTCTGTCAATCTGTCATGACGCCGGAAATCCTACAATCTTTTAGGAAAGGCTTTACTTCGCCCAATGGTGACGGTGCCGGATATTCCTTGTGAAACGGCCTCCTTTCTGCTATACTCATTTCTGTGCATTTTCTTGCACATGCTGAAATTTGATCTGCAAAGGAGGTGGAGGGCACATGCATTTTGAAGCCGGTATCTACGACGCCGTGGTAGTAGGCGGCGGGCATGCGGGCTGCGAGGCCGCGCTTGCGCTTTCGCGCATGGGCCGCTCTACGCTTCTGCTTACGCTGAATTTGGACAGTATCGGCCTGATGCCCTGCAACCCCGCAATCGGCGGAACGAGCAAGGGGCACCTAGTGCGCGAACTTGACGCGATGGGCGGCGAAATGGGCCTTGCCGCGGACGATACGCTGATACAGATCCGCATGCTCAATCTGGGCAAAGGGCCCGCGGTACATTCCCTGCGGGCACAGATGGACAAGCGCCGCTACCACGAACGCATGAAGCGCACACTCGAAGAAGCCGAAAACCTCACGCTGATGCAGGGCGAGTGCAGCGAGATTTTGACCGGGAACGGAAAAATCACGGGCATCCTTACGGCCGGGGGCGCGAAAATAACTTGCCGGGCCGTCGTCATCTGCACGGGCGTCTATTTAAAAAGCCGCATACTCATCGGAGAATGGCAGCAGGAAAGCGGCCCCGCGGGGCTCATACGCGCGACCGGGCTTTCCGGGGCGCTGACTGAGCTTGGGTTTACGCTGCGCCGGTTCAAGACTGGAACGCCCGCGCGGCTGAACGGCAGGAGCCTTGACTACAATAAAATGCAAATTCAGGAGGGCGACGTGCCCATGCCCGCGTTTTCGTTTTTGACGCCGCCGCAGGATTTTCCCCAGACGCCCTGCTATTTGACATACACCAACCAGGCGACGCACGACGTGATTAAAAACAACCTGCACCGCTCGCCCATGTACGCGGGCGAAATCAAGGGGACCGGCGCACGGTACTGCCCCTCCATAGAGGATAAGGTCGTCCGCTTTGCGGACAAGGAACGCCACCAGATATTCATTGAGCCGGAAGGCCGCACCACGAATGAAATCTACGTGCAGGGCATGAGCACATCCCTGCCCGCCGACGTGCAGCTACAAATGCTGCGCACCATAGAAGGTTTGGAGCATTGCGAAATGACGCGGCCGGGCTACGCCATAGAATACGACTGCATCGACCCGACGGCGCTCAACGCATGTCTTGGTTCCAAAGAAGTCCCCGGCCTGTATTTTGCCGGGCAGATCAACGGTACCTCCGGCTATGAGGAAGCGGCAGCCCAGGGGCTGTATGCCGCAATCAATGCCGGGCTATATTTGAACAACGATGCGCCGCTTCTGTTGACCAGGGCGGACGCGTATATCGGCGTGCTGGCCGACGACCTCACCACAAAGGGCGTGGACGAACCCTACCGCATGATGACCTCCCGCGCGGAATACCGCCTGCTTTTAAGGCAGGACAACGCCGATTTAAGGCTGACCGAGCTAGTCAAAAGTACGGGGCTTATTACCGACGCACGGTACGACGCGCTGATGAAAAAGAGAGAGGGCATTGCCCGTGCGGTAGAAGCGCTCAAGCGCGTCGCCCCGCCGGACGAACGCCTCAACGCCTACCTGCAGGAAAAGGGCGAACCGGGCATAAAAACCGGCGTGCCGCTCTTTGACCTGTTAAAGCGCCGTGACGTTCGGTATACCGAGCTTTTGGCGCTGTACGACACGCTGCCCCCGTTAGCGCCGGACGCGTTGGAACAGGTAGAGCTTTCCGCCCGGTATGACGGGTATATCGATAAACAGCAGGCACAGGTGGAGCGCATGCGCTCGCTTGAGGACGCAGTGCTTCCCGAGGATGCGGATTACCTTTCCATATCCGGACTCCGCATTGAAGCCCGGCAGAAGCTGAACAAGCGGCGTCCTCAGAACATCGGCCAGGCCGCGCGCATCCCGGGGGTATCACCCGCGGATATCGCGGTGTTGCTGGTATGGAAAAAAGCGCAGGGAACAAGGGCATGCTGACGTTACTAAAAGAAAAGCTGCCGAATTTAACCGACACGCAGCGCGAACAGCTTGCGCTCTATTTTGACCTGCTCGTCAAGGGCAACGAATCGATGAACCTCACCGCCATCGTGAGCCCGGAAAAAGCGGCGGACAAGCACTTTGTAGATTCGCTCCTCGTCCTCCCCTACCTGCCGCAAGACGCCCGCTGCATCGACGTGGGCACCGGCGCGGGCTTCCCCGGCATTCCGCTTGTGATCGCCCGGCCTGACCTACATATGACGCTTCTTGACAGCCTCAACAAGCGCGTACGGTTTTTGGAGGATACGCTTCAAGCGCTGAAGCTTTCCGCGCAATGCGTGCACGCCCGCGCGGAGGACGCCGCAAAGGGAGCACACCACCGCGAGGCCTACGATATCGCCCTCTCCCGCGCCGTGGCTCCGTTGCCTGTGTTGCTGGAACTGACCGCCCCGTTTTTAAAGGTTGGCGGTATTTCCATCTGTTATAAAGGCAAGAACGCGCAAGAAGATATAGAGGCCGCGAAAAGCGCGGCAAACATCCTCCACTTCTCGCTCAGCGTCGTTTCTTTTTCCATGCCGTACGGGGAGCGCGCGCTGATATTTGCAAAAAAGACTGCCCCCACGCCTAAGAGCTACCCACGAAAGGCCGGAGAGGCCACAAGAAAACCGTTATCATGACGGTAAGCGGTACAAAAACGTCAAAACCAGCACATCCGGGAGAAAAATGGAACAATCCCTGCCAAGAGTCCCCAAACGGACGCGAATATGCGCGAACAGAGGGGAAAGCGCGCTTTGTTTGTAAACGAGGCAGGAGATAGATAAGCCGCGCCGAAAGATTGCATCAGGAGGGAGCAGTATGGCCGTTTTCGATTTTTTGAAGGACAAGCGCAGCGAGGACGCCGGGCAAAAAGGACAGGCGGTTTCCGTAGCGTTGCCGGGCGCCGATGGCAAAAAGCTGATGCGCCTGCCCGTTGAAGAAATACGTCCTAACCCCAACCAGCCCCGCAAAACATTCGACGACGAGTCGCTCACGGAACTTGCCGACTCTATCAAGCAGGTGGGCCTGATCCAGCCGCTGGTGGTGCGCAAGACGGTAACCGGATATGAGCTGGTGGCGGGAGAACGCCGCCTGCGGGCCTGCAAGCTGCTGGGCATGAAAGAGGTGCCCTGCATAGTGGAAGACGCGATGGTGGAACAGGAAAGCGCCATGGTTGCGCTCATTGAAAACCTCCAGCGCGAAAACCTGCATTACCTGGAAGAGGCGGAGTGCTACGCGCAGCTGATCGCCTCCTACGGGCTAACGCAGGAGGAGCTT
>JAEYHP010000175.1 GCA_023409435.1 Bacillota bacterium
TCTTATCATCAGGGCGGGGTCAGCGGCGCTGTCTTTTCTGTTTCCGAAGCTCCAATTTCAGTGCAGAAAGAAACGCTATCCTTTTCGTTGCCGGATGAAGAGAAATTATCCGATGCAACGATTTGCGCCGCATATGATTTGATCCACAAAGGCAGCAGCCAAGAAGTCGTTTCCATGCTGTTTCCGATCCTGTTCTTTGAGGAAGACATCAAAACGCTGGAAGAGAGCATATCGGTTACAGTAGATAATTTTCCGGTTCCCCGCCAATTTACACTGCTGTGGTTTGCCTCCGGTACACCACCGCGCTATGAGGCGGACGCGATTTGGGAGCGTGAAGCATTCCAGAAAAACGTTCAATATAAAACGATTCTCCAGAACATGGAGAATCAGGGCGTCACTTTGGAGCAGTTTGTTTCAAGCGGCATCGCGGAGCAATATGCCCTACGCAAAGAAAAGGTCTTTGACAACCCGATGATGCTTCTTGTGCTTTATGAAGTCTCCTTTGAACCGGGGCAGGAGCGGCATATGGAGATTTCGTACCGGCAACGCGGCATGACGCCGAACAACAACACCGAGCACGCACAGGACATGGAGTTTTATTATCTGCTAAATCCCGCAAAGGGCTTTGCAAGTTTCGGAACGCTCGACATCTCCATCGACATGAAAGCAAAAGGCACAAGACTTACCGCAGAAGGATTTGACTTTATCCGTGGAAAGGATGGCATATACCGCGCCTCCTTTCAAGGCCTTCCGGACCGGGATTTGCATTTCAGACTTTCCCGCGGAAATAAGGCTAAAGAGGATAAAAATTGGGGGTTATACTACCTTTTAATACTGATTGCCCTCCCGCCATTGCTCGTCCTTGCTGGAGTTGTTGTTGCGCTTGTGTTTATTGTTTATCATCAGACACTTTAGAAAAAAGAAGCTTATTCATCCTCCGGGCAAGGGAATAACCAGCCTTAGCCGTATTTCTGAAAAACCCGCCTGCAGCTAGGCAGGCGGATTTTGCTATCAACAGGATTTTCATTACGCCGGGAAATATCTGCTGCGGGCGAAGTGGCAGAATTCCAACTCCACGCCCTCGGTATCCTTAAAAAAGAAGGCGTAATAGTCGCTGCAATATTCCGGGCATTCTTGGGGCGGATGCACGATGTGCGCGCCCAGGCGGCAAACCGCCGCATAGAGCGCATCCACCTGCGCCCGTGTCTCGGCGCGGAAGGCGATGTGGTGCACCGCCCCCGGCCGCCTGCGGGAAACCGGCGTATCCAAATAATCCTCCCGTGGGCTGACGAGGCCAACGGAAAGCCCGGCATGGTGATATTCGATGAGTGCATACGCGTGCTCCGGCACGTTTGTGCGCTCCTTGTGCTTCAGATCAAAGCCTATGAGCGGCAGCAGGGCGTCATAAAACCGTTCCGCGCGCGCAAGGTCTTCTACGGTGATGTGGATATGATCGAGTATCGGCTGCATGTTCCCTCCTTTCAAAAGCATCAGCCAAATTGGTATGCCAATTTGGCTGCAAGATGAGCTCTGCTACTGGAGGCTCCGCCTCCAGACCTCCGCTTAGGGCCGTCGGCAAGCGGAACCCGGGGGGCTAAACCCGATTCACTGGATCGGGTTTTGTGCTTGCAGCGCAACGCCCCCGCTTCCCTTCGGGAAGCCCCTAAGAACCCATTTCTGTGAACGCCCTAAATAGGGCGTTCGCAATAAAAGGGATTCCCAAGGGGCATGTCCCTTGGGTGGGGCCAGGGGCAAAGCCCCTGGAAAGTCCGATTGAACGATTTATTACTTCTTCTCTACACCCAACGTCACAGTTTCGCCGTTGATGTCCCATTCCTTGACATAGCCCTTGGGCGCAACATTTGCCACCTCATCCGCGAGCGTGTCTTCCGCGATTTCAGCGCCGAACTTCTTGAACACACCCTCCACCACGGCGGAGCCGGAATAGGTAAGCGCGATGTGATCCGTCACATCAAAGCCCGCTTCCTTGCGCATGGTCTGCACCTTAGAGGTCAGCTCGCGCACAAAGCCTTCTTCAATGAGCGCGGGGGTGAGGTTGGTGTCCAATACCACGGAAAGCTCGCGCTCGGTCACGGTGACAAAGCCCGCCTTCTGCATGGGCTCAATGAGCACATCGTCCTTTTCGAGCGATACGTCAACACCCTCGATGCTGAAGGTATATGCATTGCCCGCATTGTGGGCGGCGACGACCGCGTCCCCAATGCCCTCGCCCGAAAGATACGCATTGATCTTTGGCAGCACCTTACCGTAGCGGGGCCCGAGGGTCTTTAACTGCGGCTTGGCGCGGTAGGAAACGAAAGCGGAAGCGTCCGCCACAAAGCGGACTTCCTTGACGTTCAATTCCTCCGCGATGATGGCGACGTACCCCGCTGGGAGCGCCTCGCCCTGCACATACATGCAGCCGATAGGCTGGCGGTTCTTGATGGCGGCGGTGTTGCGCGCGGCGCGGCCCAGCACCACGATATCGAGCACGCGCTCCATGTTCACTTCAAGGTCGTTGTCCACAAAGGACAGATCGGCCTGTGGGTAATCCGTCAGATGGATGCTTTCGGATGCGGACTTATCCACAGAGCGCACAAGGTTCTGATAGATTTCCTCCGCCATAAAGGGCGTGAAGGGGGCAGAAAGCCGCGCAAGGGTTTCCAGCACGGTGTAGAGCGTCATATATGCCGCTTCCTTGTCCGCCGTCATCTCCTTGCCCCAGTAGCGCTCACGGCAGCGGCGCACATACCAGTTGGAAAGATCATCTACAAATTTCTGCAAGGTCCGACCCGCTTCCGTGATGCGCAGATTTTCAAGGTGTGCGTCCACGTCGCGGACGACGGAATTGAGGCGGGAGAGCACCCAGCGATCCATTTCCGTCAGGTTTTCGCGCTTTAAGCTGTGCTTCGTCGGGTCAAATCCGTCGATTTCCGCATACAGAATATAGAACGCATAGGTGTTCCACAGCGTGCCCATAAACTTTCTCTGGCTTTCATTCACCGCGTCCTCATAGAAGCGGCTCGGCAGCCACGGCATGGAGCCGGTGTAGAAGTACCAGCGTACCGCGTCGGCGCCCTGCTTATCGAGAACCGTCCAGGGATCGACGACGTTGCCCAGGTGCTTTGACATCTTCCTGCCGTCCTTATCCTGCACGTGGCCCATCACGATGCAGTTTAGGAATGCCGGAT
>JAEYHP010000184.1 GCA_023409435.1 Bacillota bacterium
GGTTAAGGCGGCCCTGATCAACCATGCCCTCCCATGGCCTGCTTTGGCCGTGCCTGGGAAAATCAACGGCAAATACCCGCCTGGACTTTGACAGGAATGGGGCCAGGTAATACCAGATAAACCTGGATTCGTCGTACATTGCCCCATGCAGAAGCAATACGGCGGGAGCATGCTCGTCCCCGGATTCATAAACGGAAACAGGTCCGCCGGTTGACGTGAGCACATGGTGTTTGGAATAAACGGCATTGGTCATTTTAGCCTCCTTTGTATCTCCCAATGGCCTACCCCTGCGTTGCGGCAGAAGTCTCATCATTGGTATCGCCTCCCGTCGGGAGTATCGGCCCTAAATTAAATTGTGCTTCAATCCCTTCAATCATTTTGCGCGCCATTTTCGTCGCATTTTCATATGCCAGGTCAAAATTGGTGATGCCTTCAGAGTATTGCTCTTTGCTTAGGCTAAGAACCAGGTCCATTTGGAGTTTAAACTGATCCCTTACATATGTCTCCCATGCGATTTTGTCGATATGTGGATTTACCCGGAGCAGAGCCTCTAGAAGCGCGTCGGCAATGGCGTTCCAGTTGGCGGTCATTGGCTCAATATTTCCGCCGAGCCTTACAGTGGAGGCCACCTCAGATAAAAGAAGCACGTTCTGCGTCAGGAGATTTTCAAATTGATTTGCGACTTCGGTTCCGTAGAAATAGGAAATCAACTGAGCAATCTCAGCGCCATTGCGGAGCAGGCGGGTCGCAATAAAGCTCAGATCGCGCAGCCCCATCATAAGGCTTATGATGTAGTGGCGCATCCATATCGCGCGTTCCACCCACAGGTTGCGTATTCTTTCCCGCCAATTCATACGCCCGCCGCCCTTCATTTTTGTATAACTTATGAGGCGCATAGTTATTGTAGGACCGCAGGCGGACTATGGAGCGCCCGTTTCGTGCTTGTTTGGCTTTTTTACTTTAAGGCCATACCACGCTCCAATGCTTCCTTGCTCCATACTATCAGTTCCGGATAGCGATTTCCAGCACTTACAGATATTTCAATAATTGTTTAGTAACTCAGCCGGCAGCCGTTTCATCTTGTTTTTCCAGAAGCGTAAGCGTATATCCGTCTTCAGGCCAATCCGGTATATACACAATTCCGTTATGATAATCCATTCCACAAATCCTGTGGAAATGCACTTCATCCCCTACAGGCGCAATCGTTCTTACAACGTTGGAGCCGCGCTCGATCAGGCGCACTGTGTGATTCCAAGTGTCCCCTATGATGATATTGGAGTCTTCATCCACAAACAGCGACCACGGCCCGTCAAAATGCTGCCCCGGCGATGATCCGAATCTCGCTTCAGAAAGCGGGCATTCGTGCGGGCTTTCCCCGGGGGTACCGTCGCCGCAGATAGTTGTAACGTTACGGGCGCCGATATCTATTTTCCGTAAGGAGTAGTTTTTGCTGTCCAAAACATACAAATGCCCCTCCGGCCCCAGCCTGATATCATAAATCCAATCAAACGCGGCCTGCTCAAACGGTACGGTCCCTTCATTGAACCCCACACTTTTCTGCCCGATTCTTTCCAAAAATTCGCCTTCGGAAGAAAACCGGAACACCGCGCCTCCCTGGATATCGTTTATCCATATATCATCATCGAAATCGCACACGCTGCATCCGCTGTCAAGGATGGCCGCTTTGTCACAATCGATCAACTGCTGAAACGACATGGTAGCCAAGTCCAGTTTGTATACATATCGCTTCTCCGAAATCAGCAAAGCGTTTTGATGATGCATGCGGCAGATGTATTTGGGCGTATCCAACGCAATGCTGTAATGGACGTCCGACAACCCCGGGTCATGCTCCCCGGCTGTCCACGTTACTTGTCCGTCAACAATACAGCCGACATAGTGTCCAAAATAGCTGCAAATGTAGTTCCCTCCCAAATGGTCGTGGAACCCATACTTGGGCATTTCGTCCTTATAATCCGTTTTGTCAAAAACAATGGTTTCTTTGAACGCCCACTTCATCATACCCAGCTCCTTTATTGCCGTTTCCTGTATTCTACCAGACACATCCTGACAGCAGCGAGTCATATTAAAACTTTTTATTAGTGCAATTTACATGAAATATGGTGTGCTGCCAATCATTTTCAACAGTGCTTTTGCCAGAGAGGCGATGAATCCCGCGTTGCTAAGGCGTTGCGACAAATGAATAGAGTAACAAGAAACCCCAGAGAAGTTTAATTCTCCGGGATTTTCTCTGGCGCGCCCTAAGGGATTCGAACCCCCGACCTTCTGGCTTTTGCTTACGCTGTACCCTGCAGAGCCGGTCTTTTTTGATATTACGGCTTTGGGTATTCGTTGCAGAGTAAACGGTAGGGCGGCTCGTCCTCCTCAATGGCGGGAAAACGGCCAATGGGCTTCAGAAAGCGGTTGTCGGTATTGTCATCGTTACATTGGCTCACCTCGCCTAACAGCACCGGGCCAGTGCCTTCCTCCACCGAAAAGTCGTGGTATAAGTAAGGCTGTACGGTGATGCTCTCGCCCGGCGTCAGGCGCACCTGTGTCCCTGCGGGAACAGTCAGCTCCCGGCCATCCAGGCGGACGCGCACTTCCCCGGCCTCGTCCAGCCCCTCGCCGGAGGTGGAGTTGTAGACGCGGATTAGGACATTGCCGCCGCCACGGTTGACGATATCCTCCATCTTGCTCCAGTGGAAGTGCATGGGAGCGTATTGGCCTTCCCGCAGATAGAGCAGCTTTTCGGCGTAGGTCTTGGCGTATTTTTGCTTCATGGCAAAGTTGCCGTTGCGAATCGTAATCAGCGAAAAGCCAACCTTATTAAAGTCGTCCAGGCCGTAGTCGGTAATATCCCAGCCCAGCATGTTGTCGCGGATTTCGTCGTAGTCTCTGCCCTTGGCTTTCCAGTCCTCCGGCGCAAAGTTACAAAAAGGCGGCAGGGCAAAACGGTATTCGTTTATGAAAGCCTCCATTTCCAATAGCGCCTGGTTAATCTCACTGCGTTTCATGGTTATCCCCTTTTTCCGTCAAAGAAAACCTCTGACCGTGCTTATTGTGGGCATCGCCGGTACAAGCCGGACGGCAGGGGAATATCCCCCGCCGTCCTTTTGTAAGAGTTTAGAATTCCTTATTTCAGGAGCTCCAGGCGGCCGGGGTCATTCGCGAATGCCTCTTTGGCATTTTCCTTGGTGACAACAAGGGGAGGAAGTTCGTAGAGGCCAACGTCCTTCTTGCCATTGTTCACGCTTGTGTCAGGCGTGGGCATACCGTTGCCTGCTTGAAGCGACTTGATTATCTCAATTGTCTTGCTCACAAGAACATCGGTCGGCTTGGCTACGGTTGAGTACTGTCTGCCCGACCAAACCCATTCAACCGACTCGTTCTCGGCATCGAGGCCAGAAACAACGGGAATCTGCTGGCCGGCGTGCTCAGATGCGGTAATGATCGCACGAGCGATGCCGTCGTTGGGAGAGAGGACGCCGTGGATTTCCTTATCCGAGTAGAAACCGGAGAGGAGGGAGTCCATACGGGCCTGCGCTTTGGAGTTGTCCCAGTCCAAAGTGGCGCACTGGGTGAAATCCGTTTGTCCCGATACGACAACCAGCGTACCGTCGTCAATCTTGGGCTGGAGCACCGTCATGGCGCCCTTGAAGAAGTTGGGGGCGTTGGGGTCGGCAGGGCCGCCGCCGAACAACTCAATGTTGTAAGGTCCTTCGCCCTTTTGGGCAGCCAATCCGTTCAGCAGAGCCTGTCCTTGCAGCTCGCCGGTCTTGATGCTGCCGAACTGTACCACGCCGTCAACGCCGGTGGTGTTCTCAAGGAGGCGGTCATACCCGATGATGTGGATGCCGTCCGCTGCCGCTTCTTCCAGAACCGCTCCAAGCTGGGAACCGTCAACAGGGCCGACGACGATTACCTTGGCGCCATTCTGAATCATTGACTCGATCTGCTGTTGCTGCTGGGGAACCTTGTTGTCCGCATGCTGGACGATCGGCTTGAAGCCCGCAGCCTCCAATTGGGTTCTGAACATCTGATCCGCTTCCGCCCAGTTCTGGGTGCCGAGCCAGGGCAGCGCAACACCGATGACTGCGTCTGCGGCAAATCCGGCGCTGTCTGAAGCGGGAGCGGGGGCAGCCGGGCCGTCCGGAGCTGCTGCAGCGGGCGGCGCGGAAGTGTCTTCGCGTCCTCCGCCGCAGCCTGTCAGTACCATTGCCACGAGGAGGGTTGCCACGAGGAACAGAGATAGGCGTTTTTTCATTTTCATATCCAACCTCCCGTTTTAAGTCCGTCGACTAATATGCAAAGCCCGGCCATCAGTCTGTCAGGAACCGCTGTCGGCAGGGGTACCTTCCTGGGGGTTAGCTTCGTGGGGTATGTGTTCCTGGGGTACGCTTTCCTTTGAGGGAAACAGCCTTCCTATGATGGATTGACGGCCCTGCTGCTTGTTGAAAACATCGAAGGCAACCGCAACAAGCAGCACAAAGCCTTTAATAACCTGTGTGCGGTCAGCGCCAACGCCCATGAGCATCAGCCCGGAGTTAAGAACGGCCATCACCAGCCCTCCGACCATCGTGGCGAGAACGGTGCCGACGCCACCCGAAACAGCCGCGCCGCCGATAAAGACCGACGCAATGGCGTCCAATTCCCATCCGACGCCATCCGACGGACCGGCCGCAGTTGAGCGGCCCACAAACATAATTCCGGCCAAAGCCGCAAGCATGGACATATTGAGCATTGTGAGGAAATAGGTTTTCTGGACATTAACGCCGGACAGCGCGGCCGCGCTTTTGTTACCCCCGACAGCATAGATGTGGCGCCCAAACCTAGTGCGCTGCGTGATGATGTGGTAGATGATGACCAAAATAACGAGGATCAGACCCGGTACCGGGAAGGATGTGCCGGGGCGCCCGGTACCGAAAATCCACGTCAAGTAGCCAATGGCCACGCTGATCAAGCCGATCCGAACCACCACCGGCCAAAGCTCTTCTGTTTTTCCGGTCAGTTTTGCCGAACGTTTGCGTTTGCGCAGCTGCGCAAAGGCGAAAGCGACGATCGCGATGAGTCCCAGCAGCAGCGTCGAGTTGTTCATCCCTGTGAAAGCGGGCCCCCACTCGGGCAAATGTCCCGCGCCGAACACTTTAAGTTCCACCGGCGCCGGCACCGAGATAGACTTTGAAATCCAGATGACGCCGCCGCGGAATATCATCATGCCGCCCAATGTTGTAATAAAGCCGGGGATGGCGAGCTTAGACAGCCAGAACCCTTGCCACGCTCCGGCCGCAGCGCCGATTGCGAGGCTGAGAAGCACCGCGAGCCACCACGGCAACCCAAGATCCCGCGCCGCAAGAGCCATCATCATTCCCGAGAACCCGGCCACGGAGCCGACGGATAGATCGATCTGACCGATCACGATAACCATCAGCATTCCAATCGCCAGCACCAGCACATACGCATTGCCGGATATCAGGTTCTGAAAGTTGGAGGGAGTAATCATTCTCCCTTCCGAAGCAATATTAAAGATGATGGTAAGCACCACTAAGGCGATCACCATGCTGTATTGCCGCAGTCCACCGCCAAATACTTTCTTGACATATTTCATAACGCTTTCTCTTCCTTTCCTGCGTTAGATTCCGGCCCCGAGGTGTTTGTCATAATTCTCATGAGCTTTTCCTGATTGGCCTCCTGGCGGTTAAACACACCCGTTATGCTGCCCTCAAAAATGGTGTAGATTCTGTCCGATACACCAAGCAGTTCTGGCAGCTCGGAGGAAATGATGATGACCGCTTTTCCCTGATCCGCAAGTGCATGAATCAGGCGATGGATTTCGTACTTGGCGCCAACGTCGATCCCGCGGGTGGGCTCGTCAAGAATCAGGACATCCGGCTCTGTAAACATCCATTTACCCAGAACAACTTTTTGCTGGTTTCCGCCGGACAGGGTGGTCACGCCGAGGTCAACGCTGTGCGTCTTGACATTTAAGGTGCGGCGGTACTGTTCGGCAACCTGGAATTCCTGATCCAAATCAAGGAGCCTGCCACGCAAAATAGCCTTTAGGTTTGCCGACACGGTTGTAACGCGGATACTGTCTATCAGATTAAGCCCCAGCATCTTGCGGTCCTCGGGCACGTAGGCGATGCCCTGACGGATGGCGGAAGCAACCGAGGTAACGCGAATCTCCTTGCCCCTGATTTTGATAGAGCCCCCAAGGTAGACGCCGTAGTTACGCCCGAAAATAGACCGCATAAGCTCAGTTCTTCCCGCGCCCATAAGACCGGCGAAGCCGACGATCTCTCCTGCTCTGACAAAGAAGCTGGAGTTTTTGCATACCAGCCGGCCCGGAATATTGGGATCTTCCACCCGCCAGTCGGACACCTCGAAGATTATCTCGCCGGGATTCGATTCGTGAGGGGGGTAGCGGTTTTCGATGGAGCGCCCTACCATAGAGCGGATGATGCGGTTCTCATCGACATGCCCCGCTTCGACGGCGTAGGTTTCGATAGCGCGGCCATCGCGGAGTACCGTGACGGCGTCGGATATCGCCGCGATCTCGTTGAGCTTGTGCGAAATCATAATACACGTGATGTCCCGGCTTTTTAAGCCGCGCATAAGGTCAAATAAGTTCGCGGCGTCGGCCTCGTTGAGCGCGGAGGTCGGCTCATCGAGGATCAGCAGCTTGACATTTTTGGAAAGCGCCTTCGCGATTTCTACCAACTGCTGCTGGCCTACGCCCAAGTGCTTGATCAGGGTATTGGGGTCTATGTCCAGCCCCACCCTCGCAAGCAGGTCTACCGTACGCTGCCGTGCTGCATCCCAGTCAATCAATCCGTGCTTTACGATCTCGTTTCCCAGAAAGATGTTCTCGGCAATGGACAGCTCCGGAATCATTGTCAGCTCTTGATGAATAATCACGATACCGGCGCTCTCGGATTCTTTAATGTCCCTGAAAGCAATTTCACTGCCCATGTAGATGATTCTGCCTTCATAGGAGCCGTGAGGATAAACACCCGAAAGAACCTTCATCAAGGTCGATTTCCCCGCGCCATTCTCGCCGCAAATTGCGTGAATGTCGCCTCGATGTACCTCCAGCGTCACATCGTCGAGCGCACGCACGCCCGGAAAGAGTTTGGTAATGCCCTGCATTTGTAGGATTAAAGGATGCTCCATAACCACACTCCCCTACGCTTGCATTTTTGCAAGCAAATACTATATGCGCTTTTCTGCAAAATTCAATTGGTTAAGTCCCGCGAGCACACCCTGGTGGTCGTTGTCCAGCGTAATATTTCGCGCCTGGCTTTTTACCTCTTCTGGCGCATTACCCATTGCAAAACAGGTACCGGTGACGAGCAGCATATCCACGTCGTTGAAATTGTCACCGAAAGATACGGTAGCTTCAATGGGAATATCATAGTCCTTGCAAAGATATTTGATCGCACTGGATTTGGAGACGGCTCCGTCCATAATTTCAAGATAAGTGTCTTTTGAGCGGTAAACAGAAAGCCCGAAGAATTGTTCTTTAAGTGCACTGTTGAGGTCCGCGATTGCCTCGGCTTCCCCCATACACAAAAACTTATGTATATGTCCTTCTTGTGGGATGAAGTCAGAAATTCTGCCTTCTTTCGGCACCGATGCAGTGATGTTTTGTTCCTGCACTATCCATTTGTCATGAATATTGGCTGAAATCCAGTCATGGTAGCAATAGGCGCTGCAACAAACATGTTTCCATTCTTTTTTAATGAACGCGTTAATGAGGAGCGCTCTTTCATGGCTGATGCCAACGGTTTTGACCGGATCTCCAAACTCATTGAGGATAAGTGCGCCGCTGTAGCAAACGATGGGCGCTTTAATTCCCAATTTGCGCTGCAGAGGGAGAATTCCCGAAGGCATACGAGCCGATACAAGTATAAAAGGTATGCCGATACGATAGAGTTTCTGTATTTTTTGTCTTGTATCCCGTGAAATACGATGTTTTGAGTCTAGGAGCGTTCCGTCAATATCGCAAAAAACCATTTTGTATTGCATTGTTTCGGAAGTAACTATTTGTCATTCCCCCCTGTGCCAGCCGCCGAAAACATACTGGGCAGTTGTAACACCTTATCCGTTGCTGTGGCGGCTGCGCCATAAAGGGTGGGATCTATCTTGAGGCCGGTTATTTTAATCTGTACCTTGGTATGCAGTTCGGGAATAACGCGCTGCTTAACCACTTCCTGAATAGTAGGCATCAATAAGTCCCCTCCCTGAGATACGACGTCGCCAATGATGATAATGTCGGGGTTATAGGCGTTTATCAGAGTAACACAGCCGTAACCGATATACTCCGCTGCCTCTCGCACCACGTCCCGCGCTTTTTGATTGCCGGCACGAGCCGCTTCAAAAACGGCGTTGCAGGCGTCACTGCTTTGCGGATTTCCGCTGGGAAGGCATTCCGGCACATGCTGCTGCGCTTTTTTCAATATGGCCGGAGCCGAACAATACATCTCAAGGCAGCCATAGTTGCCGCATTCACAGCGTGGGCCGTGGGCGTCCACGCTAATATGCCCGGTTTCACATGCGGTACCCTGCACACCCAGAAAAAGGCTGCCGCGCTCAATAATACCGGAGCCCACGCCATCGCCTACCAAGAAATAGGCCAGCGTGCTCAGTGGCTGGGCATACCCTCCGAACAACCATTCGGCCAGCGCACCCGCGTTTGCATCATGCTCTATAAAAACAGGCTTGTTGAATTCTTCCTCGAATTCCTCAATAAAATTGATCGTATGCCAGGCGGACATTTGGGTTACTACCGCAATCCGCCCTTCATCCCGCAAGTAAGGCCCCGGAACGGCAAGGCCAATGGACACTACATTTTCATATTTCTTTAACATATCGTGTATCTGCTTTTTCATAGCAGAAAGCACATTTTGCGGATCTTCCTCAAGTGAATACTTTGTTTCGGTTTGGATGTATATTTTACCCGAAATATCGAATACGCCTACTGCGAACATCTGTCTTGCAAACTTTACCCCAATGATCTGATGCCTGTCGGCGTTCAGCCTAAGCCCTATTGAACGGCGGTTGTCGCTGCCCGTTATAATCCCTACCTCGACTACAATGCCCATTTCCATCATCGACGCCACTATTTTTGTAATAGCCGCTTGGGTAAGGCCCGTTTGTCTGGCAATGTCTGCCCGGGAACAAACCTCTTGCTTTTGTAATGTCTTTACAACAGCAGAGCGGTTTATTTCGGTCAAATCACTATTGTTTTTGCCTAATGCGCCTCTCATTTTGTTTGCCGTCCACCCTCTTGCCGCTTTAGAGTATATACGCTTTGTTAATCAATTCACTCTGTTAATAGATTAATGCAGGAATATCTATATGTCAACTATTTATTAGAAACTAAAGTATTTCCATCTATTTATATAATTTATTTACTTTTATGGGTTTATGATTCTAAAGAGTCAAATAATGCCGCGAGAACGGACTGCTCGCAATAAGATTTCTACTTCTTTTTGCAGAAGTCTCTACATTCATAGCATTTCTGAACGAAAGCCATTCGGATAGCGCTTGTTTTACAGCTGGCGTAATAAATATCTTCCGTTCCTTATTACCTTTCCCAACTGCGTTCAAAGGTTCCCAGCGATTTGATCAACATCTAAACTCGCTAATTCTAATAGCCGGAGAGCGCAATTAAGAAATAGAGTAATAATTCAATTATCTAGAGGCAATGAGGACTTTGTTTGAATCAATAAACGAATAGACTCTTCAAGCGTTAAATACTTAGGGATTCGATAGCTTTGGTGTCTCCAGTTCCTCAGCAAAATTATTGTTAATTAAATGAGCCTTCGTCTTGAGGTATTCCAAAATTGCCGAATCAAAACGATTTTACGTGCTCTGGTTCCTGCAGACGAATGAAGTTCAAGTTGACAATATGAAATAAAAGCATATATATCACTCAGACAGATGGAGTTAATAAAGTTTAAATCTACATAGGAAAAATCTTCGTGGTTTTCATAACAGGTCATTGAGACAAATCGAAAAAACGCTAGAAGGTCAGTCCTGTACTCTTGGATAGTATGATGACTTCTACCTTTAATGGTGATAAGATAATTCAGATACTGCTGAACGAACGGTCATATTGCGGCTGGCTGCATAGAATCACTCCTTCTGTTGGAGTATTCGTATTGGCGTGGAATTTCCGAATAATGCGAGTTTTCCAATAAAGGGTGGTAAAACAACCAGACGCTCAACTGCGGCTACTTTAATATAGGGAGAAACGATGTTATTATCTGCGGAACATATTTCAAAGAATTACGGAACCAAGCAGCTGCTGAAGGATGTTTCCATATACCTGAATGAAAGAGACCATGTCGGCATTGTGGGGATCAATGGCACGGGAAAAAGTACGCTGCTGAAAATTTTAGCTGGCATAGAGCCGCCCGACGAAGGCTCCATTTCCGCCAATTCCAATCTACGAATCTCCTATCTTTCACAAAACCCGGCAATGAACGATGATCTTACCGTGCTGGAACAAGTGTTTTCGGAATTCACGCCGCAATTTCGTGAAATCAATGAGTACGAAGTTGTATCCATGCTGACACGGCTGGGCATCACGGATTACGAAGCGAAAATAGGGACATTGTCAGGCGGGCAGCGCAAGCGCGTGGCGCTTTCCGCTACGCTTATCCACCCCGCGGACATTCTTATATTGGACGAACCAACCAACCACCTTGACAGCGACATGGCAATTTGGCTGGAGCAACGCTTGAGCCGCTTTACCGGCGGCCTGATTATGGTAACCCATGACCGCTATTTTCTTGAGCGGGTTGTAACCCGCATTGCCGAACTATCCCATAGTAAACTATATACTTATGAGGCCAATTATTCAAAATACCTGGAGCAGAAAGCGCAGCGCGCCGAGATGGCCGAAGCAAGCGAGCGCAAACGGCAGGCGATTTTGCGCAAGGAATACCAGTGGATCATGCGCGGCGCCAAGGCACGCTCAACGAAGAGCCGTGAGCGCATAGAACGATATGGCGCGCTCAAGGATCAAGCAGCGCCTGTAACGGATGCCGCTGTGCAGATGGCGACTGTGTCCAGCCGGTTGGGGCGAAAGCTGATTGAACTCGACGATATTACAAAATCCTTTGGCAGCCGCACGATCATTGATCATTTTTCCTACCATATCCAACGGGACGACCGCATCGGCATCGTAGGGAAAAACGGCGTAGGCAAATCCACACTGCTCAATATCATCGCGGGGGAGCTAACGCCGGACGAGGGCACGGTGGCGGTAGGTTCCACCGTCCGCATTGGCTATTTTTCGCAGGAGGGGCGTGAACTGGACCCTGGACTGCGGGTTTACGATTTTATCAGTGCAATTGCGAGCGAAACCAAGACTGCGGAAGGCACATTTTCAGCATCCCAAATGCTGGAGCGGTTTTTGTTTACCTCCGATCTGCAGTATTCCGCCATCGGCAGGCTCAGTGGCGGTGAAAGACGAAGGCTGTATCTTCTGAGCATACTGATCGCGGCGCCCAATATATTGCTGCTCGATGAACCCACCAACGATCTGGATATTGAGACGCTGGCCATTATAGAGGATTATCTGGAATCGTTTCCCGGGGCCGTCATTGCGGTCTCTCACGATCGCTATTTTCTGGATAAAATAGCAACCTCGATTTTTGAGGTAAACGGGGAAGGCAAAATTACCTGCTATACGGGTAATTATACCGAATACGCGGAGCTGCGGGCGGCGGCGCAGCCCCCTGAAGCAAAAAAGGATGTATTACCTTCATATACGGCCGTATCCACTAAAAGCGACAACCCGGAAAGGCCGAAGAAACTGCGGTTTTCGTTTAAAGAACAGCAAGAGTTTGAGACAATTGATGGCGATATCGCAGCGCTTGAGGCCAACGTGGCCGCACGCTCTGCCGAGATTGCCGCAGCCGCCAGCGATTATGTGCGCTTGCAGGAGCTTATGGCAAAAATGGAGCTGCTGAAAGCCGAGCTGGAAGTCAAAACGGAGCGATGGGTCTATCTGAACGAACTGGCTGAGAAGATTGAATCGCAGAAATAGATTGTACATTCCATCGCTGCCTGTTCCCCACTTGCAGGAGAGTTCTACATGAAAATACTAATCGACGCGGACGGTTGCCCTGTGGTGGACAGAACCGTACGTATAGCGAAAGTGCATCATATCGACTGCCTTATTCTGTGCGACACGTCTCACTATTTTGAAAAGGACGGGGCGGTGACGCTGGTTTTCTCAAAGGGTACGGACAGTGTTGATTTTGCCCTAGTCAATCGCGCTGCGCAGGGGGATATTGTAATCACCCAGGATTACGGGCTGGCCGCTATGTGCCTATGTAAACGCGCCGTAGTAATCAATCAGGACGGAATGGAATACACCGCCGACAATATGGATGCGCTGCTGCTTACCCGCCACACGGCCCGGAAAATCCGAAACGCGGGCGGCAAGCTCAAGGGGCCGCCCAAGAGAACCGTAGAGCAGGATAAGAAATTTGAGGCAGAACTATCCCGCCTTCTGGGCTTCATGAGAGGGACAGAATGAACGATAGGAACCGCCAAACATTACGCCTATATGCTGTGCTGAAATTCGCATTATGTTTAACCCAAGCGGTATCCAAATTTTTAGGAACCCCCGCAGGTTGCGATGCGTTCACCCTGCGGGGGGCAAGAAGATATTAGTTGGTTATATAACTGCATTATTATAACGGTGCCTTGTTTACATACCAAGTTTCAATCGCCTATAGATTCATGTTCCAATGGAGCAATATCTGCAAATTCGACATTCGGATTTTTATCCATGATCCGTTGTAACACCCAATCATTTTTAAATAGTATGACCGGCCGATCAAAGCGGTCTACGACGCGCAATATATCCCCATCAAGTACGGGCAGCACGGGGTTAGCATCTTCGGGAACAATCCACCGGGCGTGCTGATAACTTAACTGTTCTATTCTGATTTCAGCATTGTACTCTCCAAGCATACGGTAAGAAAGTACTTCCAATTGAAGTGCGCCTGCGACGCCGACGATGCACCTTTCACCAGTGGACTCCGAATTGCGAAATACCTGTATTGCGCCCTCGGTTTGTAATTGATTGATCCCTTTCACAAACTGCTTGCGTTTCCCTGCGTCCATTGCGGAAACATAGGCAAAATGCTCTGCAGGAAACATCGGGATAGGATCAAAGTGGAAAGGCTTCTTTTCTGAGCACAGGGTATCTCCAATATGGAACTCGCCCGAATCAAACAGCCCAACGATATCTCCGGCATACGCTTCTTCCACAACTGCTCGGTCCTGTGCCAGGAATTGTTGAGGCTGTGCAAGTCGAATATTCTTTTTCAGGCGCGCGTTATAGACCTGCAT
>JAEYHP010000061.1 GCA_023409435.1 Bacillota bacterium
CTGCAAATATATCCTTCTGCCATTTACTGCACCACCCTTAATCTTATATCTATCCATATACCAGCCATCGGGGCCTCTCGATAACAGTACAGCGTAACAGACCCGTTGTTTGTTACGATTCGGTCAATGCGGCTAAACGCAGTAAGTGTGTCAATAACGCTTTGAACGGTGTAGCCATCATAGTACGGTACCACGTCAGCAATGGGGCGCATTGCCACAGTCATACCTGCAACCGTTATTGTCATAGTCCACGGGGGCCCGGATGACCAATTCCCGGGGTTTACATTGACGATAAAATCCTGTACTGCTGCTGCTCCGATCTGCGCCCGCGTTACTCCGTGCGGATTGCTTGTATTCCCGGTATGAGTCGACAACCCCGCCGCCGTTGCGAAATAGGAAGGGGCTTGCCCGCCCAACTTTTCCGCATCGTCCACCACGCCGTCATTGTCTGCATCGTAGGTGGATTTCAGCATATCGCCGGAGCCTTCGCCCGCGGCAGCGATTAAGGCCCAATACTCCGTATTGGTAGGGACAACCCCGGAAATAGCCTGTATGCATTGGTAGCAGGAGCCTTCGTACGTGACCTTGTTGAGCGGTGCATAAGAGGTAACAGGGTCATAAGGCTCCAGCTTACGATATTCTGCATCGCGTGTGGCGCGCCCCTGCTCCGCCGCCACGCGAGCGGTTTCGGTAGTAACGCGCGCGCCTTCCTGATTAATTCGGGTTAATTCCACTGCTGCCCTTGTGGTTTCCGCTGATACCCGGGAACCTTCGTTTGAAATGCGGGTGGTTTCTGCCGCCGCCCGCGCCTGCTCGGCGGCAGCCCGGGCGCTTTCCGCCGATACTCTTCCGCTCTCCGCTGCAACCCGCCCGCTTTCGACGGTGACGCGGCCACTTTCAGCCGATGCCCGCACGATTTCAGACGAAACACGCTGACTCTCCGCAGTTACACGGCCGCCCTCGGCGGCGACACGCAGTATTTCCGCCTCCTCCGCTGCCTCCACACGCAGCATCATGCCGACAAGCAGCGGCCATTCGTCCGTCGCCTCAATGGTATCGTCGTTGGCGATTCCCCTTCGGCACATGAAGTTGAATTTCGCGGAGGTAGAGAGCACGGTGTTGCCTCCGCCGGAATACACCTGTAATTCGCACTCCACCAACCCCGGCGCAACGCTTGTGGTATAGAGCGATATCGTCAGCTTGTTGGGCAGCGTCACCGCGATGCCGTGCCCGTCCGTATCCTGCTGGGCCGTGTTTCCGTCCGATTTTGAGAAGACCGCAGAGACCCTGCATCCCGCTAAATCCACCGGTGCGCCGTCGTCGGTCAGCGTCACCTCCAGCATGTTCGAGTTATCGCCCTCCACTACCTCAAAATCACGGTTGGCAGTGGGGCGCTTGATGTCCAGCGCGATGGAAAACCGTTTTTGAACCATGCTCCTCCCCCATTTCTTTTAAGATAAAAAAAGAACGCTTGCTCATAAAGAACAATCGTTCTATCATCATGCTAACAGGCCGCTTTTACGGTATCCAGTTGAGAAGCGTTCTTACGCTCAGGATATCGATAAAGATTACGTTGAGGGCTCTGCCCTCAAACACCCGCTTAGGGTCGTAACGACCCTAAGAACCCATCTTTACGCTTTGAATATCACGGGAGCTTTCGGTACTACTTCAGATACATGCCGTACAAAAGCTTTTCCACAAGGCCGTAAGGCAATATCCGTTTCAAGAACACAAATACGCGGTAGATGCCGCCCACCACGCTATGCGCCCGGGGATTCTTTTTTCCCGCCGCCCGGAATATCGCGTTTGCAACCATGCGCGGATGCATGCCGCTTCGCTCATCCTTTTCCATGCGGGAAATGGCGCGCACACAGTCTTCTTTATAGTCTTCGCATATGCCGGAAACGGGCTTTCGCGCATCGGTAAAGCCGGTTTTTACGTCCCCCGGTTCCACCAGCGCCGCCTTCACGCCAAACGGCTTTAATTCCATGCGAAGCCCTTCACATAGTATGGCAAGCGCGGCTTTGGAGCTGCTGTAAAGCACCTGGAACGGAACTGCGAACACGCCGCCCACCGAGCCCACCAGCACCACATGCCCGCTGCCTTTGGCGCGCATGCAGGGCAGAGCGGCATTCAACAGGCGAATTGCACCGTAAAAATTGACCTCCATCTGCCGCTGCGCGTCCTCTGCCGTGCAGCATTCCAGCGG
This sequence comes from Bacillota bacterium, assembly GCA_023409435.1. Taxonomy (GTDB): domain Bacteria; phylum Bacillota; class Clostridia; order Christensenellales; family CAG-138; genus JAEYLA01. The sequence goes on from JAEYHP010000061.1 coordinate 2,210, forward strand.
GCCGCTTACGCCATTTCCTGCCGCATGAACCAGCACGTCGATACAGCCTTCCGTTTGCAGCACATGAACAACGCCCTGCTGTACGCTTTCCTCGTCCGTTACATCCATTGGCAGCGGAAAAAGCAGCCCCAGCGCATCGTCCGGAAGTTTCGGAAGTTTGCCGCTCCTTGACGCGCCGTACACGGTATACCCTTTTTGCGCGAACAACAGCGCAGTCTCTGCCCCTATTCCTGAGGATGCGCCGGTAATGAGTGCGATTTTCGTCATGCGGTCCCCTTTCCCTGTTAAGAGTACGCCAGGTTTTTGAACTTGGTATATTCGCCCATCCAGTATAGCTTCACGGTACCGGTCGGCCCGTTGCGGTGCTTTGCGATGATGATTTCCGCGGTATTGTCCGCCTCCTCGTTATACACCTGCTCGCGATAGAGCAGCATGACGATATCCGCGTCCTGCTCGATCGCGCCGCTCTCGCGCAGGTCCGAAATCATGGGGCGGTGGTCTTCCTTTCTCTGTTCCGGCCCGCGGGAAAGCTGGCTTAGTACCATAATGGGCACGTCCAACTCACGCGCCAGAATTTTAAGCGAGCGGGTGATGTCCGAAATCTCCTGCTGGCGGTTGTCCGTCTTTTTGGAGGAGCGCATCAGCTGCAAATAATCGATTACGATCAAATCCAGCCCTTGCCGCGCCTTGAGCCTGCGGCATTTGCTGCGCATTTCCGGAACAGTTGCGCCCGCCGAATCGTCAATAAAGAGCTTGCTGCTGCCCATCAGGCCAAGCACTTGCGCGATTTTAATCAAATCCGCCTCGGTGGTTGCTCCGGTCAGAAGCTTCTGCATGTCCACCTCCGCTTCGGAACTGAACATGCGGGTAATGAGCTGCTCGCGCGCCATCTCCAAAGAAAATATGACGACAGAGCGCGCGTCGTGCAGCGCCGCGTATTGCGCGATATTGATTGCAAAGCTTGTCTTGCCCATGGCCGGGCGACCGGCCACGATAATAAGATCGGATTTCTTCAGGCCTGAGGTCTTGGAATTGAGGTCCGCAAAGCCGGTATTTACGCCTATGAGCCGCCCCTGCAGGTTCATCAGCTCCCCCAGGTGCGCGTACGCCTCGTACATGGTATCCTGCACCGGCAGCAGCGTGTCAGTGGCGCGCTTTAACGTGATATCGTAGATGCGGCGCTCCGCGTCGCCCAATACCTGCTCTAAGTCCCGTGCCGTATCCAATGCGTCCTTGGAAATAAGGTTGCCCGCGCGGATGAGCTGGCGCTGCATGGAGCGCTCCTGCACGATTTTGATGTAATGCTCTACGTCCGCAGCGGAAACCGTCTGCATTGTGAGATCGGCAATATACGCCACATCGCCCACGGCGCGAAGCTTACCCAGGCGGTCGAGTTCCGCCACTAAAGAAACGGAATCCACCGGCGCACCCATGGAACGGAGCGCCCGCATGCAGGCGAATATATCCTGGTTCGCAGGGAAATAAAAATCCGTCGAATCCAGCATTTCAATGGCCATGTCGAGAGCACTTCCGTCGAGCAGCATGCTGCCCAATACGGAAATCTCCGCCGCCGCGCTGTGCGGTGCGGCAGCTACCGGCGCTGGCTCATGCTCCACGCGCAATTCTTCCACGTACCGCTCTCCCCCCTGTACGTTAAATAAATGCCTCTCGGTTATTGTGCGACGACCTCCACGGTAAACGCGGCGTCTGTGTTTTCATACAGGTGCGCCTTTACCTGAACGCTGCCCAGCGCCTTGATGGGATCGCTCAGTTCTATCTTCTTGCGGTCGATGATAATTTTATGCTGCGCTTCGAGCGCCGCCGCGATTTCCTTGGCGGTGATGGAACCGAACAGCTTGCCGTTTTCGCCAACCTTGGCGGAAAGTTTTACGCTGATTGTGGCGAGCTGTTTCGCCAGTTCGCGCGCCTGCACGCCCTCCTGGAATTTCTTGTGCTGCGCGGCGGACTTTTTGATGTTGGCCGCATTGATGGAAGCCGCGTCCGCCGGTGTGGCCAGCTTGCGCGGCAGCAGGAAATTGCGCGCGTAACCGTCGCTGACCTCCACGATCTGCCCCTGCTTGCCCGTCCCTTTGACGTCCTGTTCCAATAATACCTTCATGTTTGCTTCCTCCACTATTCAATATCGTAAGGATGTGAATCCCGTTTTAATCTATCGATAAGTTCTTTCTCAGGGGCCTTGCCCCTGAAACCCCACCCAAGGGACTCGTCCCTTGGGAATCCCTTCCCTGAAATGTCCCATTCCTGTCCTGAATATTTCAGCATATGGGTTCTTAGGGTCGTTACGACCCTAAGCGGAGGTTTGGAGGCAGAGCCTCCAAGTTATTACCCATCCAGCTCTTTCATATATGTGATGGCTGTGGATTTCACGAGCTCTATCGCGGCCTCAAGCGACATGCCCTTTAGCTGCGCGCCCGCCATGGTCAGGTGGCCGCCGCCGCCGATGCGCTCCAATATCAGCTGCACGTTGACGCGGCCCAACGACCTGCCGCTGACGTTGACTTCCCCGTTCTGTACGCCCAGCACAAACGCCGCCTCAATGCCCCGTATGCCCACCAGCGCGTCCGCCGCCTGCGCCGCGATCAGTCCCGCGTTCTTCACATCCGACGGACAGACGGCCAGAGCCACGCCCGGGCAGATGATGGTGGCGCTCTTTACGGTATCCACGCGGTTGGCGTAGGTCTCCCTGTCGTCCTGGAACATCAGCTTGACGGTGCCGATATCGGCGCCGCGCTGCCGTAAATACGCCGCCGCCTCGAATGTCCGCGCACCCACGTTGAATGCAAAATGCTTCGTATCCACCGTGATGCCCGCCAAAAGTGCGGAGCATTCAAACGCGGTGGGCCGTATGCCTTCGTGGAAATACTGTATGGTTTCCGTCACCATTTCGCTGGTGGAGGAAGCGCGCGCATCCAGATGGTTGAGCGTGGCGTTGTCGATATAATCGGTGCTTCGGCGGTGATGGTCGATGAGCACAAGCTTGCCCGCCAGGTCCACAAGGCTGGGCTCGATCGTCGCCTTGGCGCGCTGCGTATCCACCACCACCAGAACGGAGGATGCGCGCATCATTTCACGCACCCGCTCGGAGGATACGATAACATCCGCATACGCCGGGTTATCGCGAATACTGTCCACCGCCTGCTGTATGGTGGGGTTCACCTGATCCAGCACGATATAGGCCCTGCAGCCCGCCTGCACCACGCAGCGGTATACGCCCAGGGCCGCGCCCATGCAATCCATATCCGGCTGCTTGTGGCCCATGATGAACGCTTCCGTGGAGTTCTCAAGCAGCTGGCGGAATGCTTTGGCGAACAGGCGTGTCTTTACGCGGGACTGCCCGCTCTCAAGCTGCCTGCGCCCGCCATAGAACGTATAGTTCGCGCCCTGCCGTACCACAGCCTGGTCGCCGCCGCGCCCTAACGCCAGCTCCATGCCCTGCCGCGCCGCGATATCCGCCTGCGCCACGCGCGGGGCCGCGCCCACCGCGATGGAAAGCGTGACGCTCTGCGGGGTGCCGGTATCGATTTTATGCGCTTTTTCCAGCAGGGAGAAGCGATCCTTTTCCAGCTCTTTTAAATAGTTCGCTTCGAACACAAGCAGAAAACGCCCGTTGTCGTACCTGCGGTAAATGCCCTGCATGGAGATGACCGCATCCGCAATCAGGCGCTCCACCTCGGTCAAAACCGCGTTGCGCCGGAATTGCAGATCCGCGCTCAATTCCTCGTAATTGTCCACATAGATAAGCGCCACATAGGGCATCTGCTCTTCGTACAGTCGACGGTAATGCTCCGCCTCCGTACGGTTGAGCCAGTATTGGAATAAAAGCTCGCGCGAGGCATGCTCGCGGAACACCGGCATGGTGGTCACCTGGTAGGAACTGCCAGCGTATTCCATTGTGCCGGACTGGGTATTGCTTTTCGGGCTGCAGACCGCGGGCAGAGGTTTTAAATCCGCGCCGTCATACAGCTTTTTCATGGCGGCGTTGCGCCAGATGATGCGCCCGCTCTTTTCAAATATCATGCAGGGGATGTTGACATCGGCAATCAGTCTGCCCGCCGCGGTCGCGTTTTCCGCAAATACGGTGTCCATCACCTGCCGCTGCTTGTTCGCGTCTGTAGCAAGCGAGCGCAGGCTTATGAGCAGCACGATCAGAGAAACGGCAACGGCTGCTATGCCAAAGCGTATATCAAAATACCCGATTACAATGCCCATGAGCGCGCACAAAATCGCAATGGGAACCAGCACGCGCTGCGGTGGTCGTTTCATATCCGTTTCTCCTCCTTTCCTGCTTGTTGCCCAATACCTTATTCGTCCCCGTCGTCGCCCTTCGACCGCATAATGATGCGCCTGCGCAGCTGAAACAGCTGCTCAATCAGGCCGAGTATACCCAGGAACAGGATGCTCATGGGCATCATCAGCACCACGAATATACAGAACATCACGATCGCGGTGTTAGAGCGGCTGAACTGCAGCACGAATATCACCACGCACGCGCCCTGTACCACAAAAGGCAGCGCGGCTAAAGCGGTGACTGCCGTGGTGACGGCGTCCATGTTCGCAACGTGCAAGGCCGAGGCTAAAATTGAGCCCAAAACCATAATGGCAATACCAATTACAAACTCCCGCGGCACGCGCCAATACGGGAACCGGCGCATGGGCCTCAATTTCACGCCCACCTTGCGGGAGCGCCATGTGCATACCAGGAGATTCACCAGGCTTATGACGCCGCCCGCCACGCACAATACGGCAGGCAGGTATACCGGCAGCCCGATCCTGATGCTGTGCGCCATTTCCTGCATCAAAGCCGCCTGCTCCGCCGTGAGCATGCCGGACACGGCCTGCGCGGACGCCAGAGACTGCTCAATCAAATTCGAAAACAGCGTGGTGACATACCCAAACGCCACCCCGCCCGAGCGGATGTCGGGCAGGCTGATCATCAGGTAAAACGCAACGGTATACAGCGCCGCACCTACAAACGCGGTATCAAAGTACCCTTTGTTTTTCTTAATGAGAACCGTGGTCAGCAAGGCCCAGGCGATGCTTGCGCAAGGTATCCACAGCCCGCCCACGTCGGCCATCCAGTAAGCGCCCGAAAGCGAAACCGCTGCGGAAAGCAAAAAGGGTACGACGCCCCCCGTCAGCAGCAAATACCCGAGGAGCCCGCCTGCAAACAGCGCAAGCGGAAAAAACGGTACGCTCAACGCGCCCGCTGCACCGATAAGCAGCGCCTTTATGACGCCGGGTTTCTTCATGATCTTCTCCAATTTCATTCTCCTGCCATGGTCATAACTTCCCATATTCATTGTAAAATGAAATGCGGCGGCTGTAAATGTAAAACCTTACAAAAGTCTATATTAAAATGGAACGCTAAGGCTCCGACCGAAAAACCATATTATAAGCTTTTATATTGCCAATGCTTCTTCCATCGCACGCAGCGCGGGGCGGATCAGATGCCCGCTTTCGCCTGCCAGAAGCGCCGCAACGCGCTTGGGCCGCGCATGAAGCTCCCGCAGGGCGCAATAGATCAAATGCGCGTGGTCGGAAGCGAGCATGCCGCCGGGCAACGGCGTTGCCGTTTCGCCCAAGGCGTCCTGCGTACAGGAAATGCGAGCAAACAGCGTCTCCGGCCCGGTGAGCGTCAGGTCATAAAGTGTTGCGGCGGCGGTAAAGGCGCTTTGTTTTAACTTTACTCTAAACTGTGCCGCGTCCGCCGCATCGTCCCCCGCCTTCGGTTTGATAGACTCGTACGGCGCTACGGCATAGTACCCTACGGTGATCACGCGCGTGCGCGGGTCCCGGTCCACTTTGCCGAACGCGCCGAATTGCCGGAGCGGAAGCCCTTGTACGCCCGTTTCCTCTTCAAGCTCACGGGCGGCGGCCAAATGAAGCTCTTCCTCCATATTCACAAACCCGCCCGGAAGTGCCCATTTATTGATATTCGGGTGGTCTTTGCGGCGGATCAGCAGCAGGGAGAGCGCATAGTCGTCCTCCGTTTTTACAAGGCTGAACACCGCGATATCCGCCGTGACGGACGGGCGGCGGTATTTGTTTTCATTGTATGAAGCGAGAAACTCCTCCAATGTCTGACCCGCCCCGTTTCGCGCGGGCTCTGTTAAGTCGTACTTCTTCCTTCCCATACTCCCTCCCGTCAATAGACCAGCCACTCCGCAACATACGCGCACAAATAAAGCAGCTGCAGCAGCGCAAGCAGCGTATAGACCATCCACGCAGCGCGCGGCTTAACTATCCTGTTGAGTGCGAGCGCAAGCGGAAAGCAGGCCGCCAAATACCGGGGCGCCGACAGCAACCAGGTCGCCCCCATGCTGATAAAATAATATGCCACAAAATATGCGACATAGCTTGGCCTGAGTGCGTAGGCTTGTCCTGCACGAGACTTGGCGCCGCCCTCCGGCTGCGCGATTTCTTCTCCTAATTTAGGGGATTGCCGTTTTTCCCGCAGAGCGAATATCATAACAAGCGGCGCCCCGAATAGGAACACTAGGTTGGGAAGCCAAAGCCCCAGCGCCGCCTCCCGCCATGTGGAAAGACTTGTGATAAGCTCATTCGTCTGGTAGGACGCGGTATGGAAGAACCAGCCCAGCTTCTGGTTCCAATGCTCGCTCTGATACTTAAGGAACGCGAACGCGTCCCCGGTCACGCTTTTGTTGATGGCCAGGTACGCGCAAAAGCCCAACGGGATCAGCAGCAGCGCGGGAGCGCGCAGCAGGAAAAAGCTCGTCCACTTGCCCGTTTCTTTCCTCTGCCGTACGGCGTCGCCGATTAGCTCCACCGTCACCGGCACAAAAAGCATGAGCCCCAGCACCCGAGTAAAGGAAGCCAAGGCGCCCAGGACGCAGGCGGTCCAATAATACTTTTTCCTTGTAAGCAGCATCACCGCGAGGGATAAAAGCAAAAACACCCCGTCGCTCATGGGCGCGTTAAACAAAAACGCCGCGGGCAAAAACATAGAAAACGCAACTGCACGCAGTGCCGCAGCGCGATCCATATCTAGCAAAGCAAGCTCGTAGAGCAATACCCCCGCGGTTGCGGTGGATACGAGGGATACCGCTATTCCTGCCGCGAACGTATTCTGCGTGATTTCGCTGAAAAGCCGTACCAAAATGGGGTAGAGCGGGAAAAACACGATATGGAATCTGGCATCGCCTTCGGTTACATACCAGTTATCCGCAATGTCCAGGTAATGGGGCGCGTCCCCTACGTTCCAAATCGAAAGCGTATCGATAAGCCCGCCCGGGTACCCCTTTTGCAGCGCGAATATGGCGTAAGCGATAACATACACGCCTACCCTTGCCAGCAGCAACAGCAAAAAGAGACGGACGACCGGATGCCGGTACGCCCGCCTGATGCTCCTGCGCCCAAGGGACTCTTCAAGCGCAATCTCCGGCTCGCCGGAAAAAACGTGAAAAAGCTCGCGCAGGCACTGCGCGCACAAAAACCCAAAGAGCGCCGTAAGAACGGCGGCCGCCGCAGCGGAGGCCGCCGTGATGGAAGACTCTGTGAACGCCCAATACCCGTATGCCGCGGCAAGCGCAACAAATACCGCCGCCGTTATAGAAATCCTTACCTTTTGCATGCTCCTCCCGCTAAACGCGGCGCAACGCCTTTGGCTTGCCCAGAATTTCGCTCAATATTACGCCCTCCGCCACAGCGCCCGGATCATGCGCGAGCCTTGTGACAACGTCCAGCGCGATACCCCGCCGCTCCTGCAGCTCTCTCGAATCGTGCGCAACGGCAGCCCTGTGCGCCACGGCCCGGCTGCCTTCCATGCTGCCTTCCGTATGCGCATGGACGCCTGCACCGCGCGTCAAAGTCGCATGGCGGCCCTGTGTGGCCTCCATATGCGCCGCAACCGTCGCCGTGGGCATGGTTACGCTGCCCGCGGCCGCGGGCCCGCCCTCCATTGAGGCATTGTTGCTTTCATACTTCTGCACGCGCTGCGGGGCCGGGACGGGGCGTATCGGCAAATCGGTTACGGGCTCCCCTTCAAAACCGGGGGAAGCCTCCCCGTAAGCGGCCGGTGTCCGTGTTTCCTGCACAGAGGGCGCCGGGGGAAAGCGCGGATCGGCAACGGGCGGCTGCACCGTGCGCGCCCTCGCTTCCCGCTGCTCCTGTTCCCGTTTCTTTTTGTTCGCGCTCCCCACAAGAAACAGAATGGCGATAATGATGCCGATTATAATATCCATACTGCCCTCCAATCGCCTTAAAAGCCCTGCGGACTATCCGCGATTAAGACGATTATTCGCCTTTCTTTTCCGGCTCGGCGTTCTTGGAGATAGCCTTGCGCATCTCGGTATCCGATATCACGTTCTGCATGTTGTAATAGTCGAGCACCCCGAGCTTGCCTTCGCGGAACGCGTGCGCCATGGCGCGCGGCACCTCGGCCTCGGCCTCGATGACCTTGGCGCGCATACCCTGCGCTTCCGCCTTGTTCTCCTGCTCCTGCGCCACGGCCATTGCGCGCCGTTCTTCCGCTTTCGCCTGCGCGATGCGCTTATCCGCTTCCGCCTGGTCGATTTGCAGCTGCGCGCCCACGTTGCGGCCCACGTCCACATCCGCGATGTCGATGGAAAGTATCTCAAACGCGGTGCCCGCGTCGAGGCCCTTGTTGAGAACCGTACGCGAAATACTGTCCGGATTCTCCAGCACCTCTTTATGGCTGAACGCGGAGCCGACGGTGGTGACGATACCCTCGCCGATACGGGCGATGACGGTTTCTTCCCCCGCGCCGCCGACCAAACGGTCGATGTTCGCGCGCACAGTCACGCGCGCTTTGGCGCGAAGCTCGATGCCGTCCTTCGCGATAGCCGCGATGACCGGGGTTTCGATGACCTTGGGGTTGACGCTCATCTGCACGGCAGTCAGCACGTCGCGCCCGGCCAGGTCGATGGCGCACGCCCGCTCAAAATCCAGCGCGATGCCCGCGCGCTGCGAGGCGATGAGGGCGTTGACCACGCGGTCCACATTGCCGCCCGCAAGATAGTGCGCTTCGAGCTTGTTGATAGGCAGCGTCAGCCCCGCTTTTGTGGCCTTGATCATGGGGTTGACGATGCGCGCGGGGATAACTTTACGAATGCGCATGCCGATCAATTGCGTGATGCCCACCTTCACCCCGGAAGCCAGCGCAGCGATCCACAGCCTTATGGGGATAAAGCTGAAGAATATGGAAAGGAATACGATAGCGCCGATGATGATGAGAATTGCCCAAAAAATGTTGTCCATGGTGTTCTCCTTTCGTGACGGCTGTGCCGCATTATGCAATGGATAATGAATCATTCAGGTAAAATCCCCTACGGGGATTTTTCGAACCACCCTTTTGGGCCCAAAGCCTCCCTATGTAAAAGGGGGACCGCGCCAGCGGTGGAGGGATTCCACAGTTATTTATTCATTATTTAACTATTCATTTCCTTCGCCGCGCCAACGCGGATGCGCAGGCCTTCCACCTGCTGTACCGTCACGTTGGTGTTGGCGGGCAAAAATTCGCCGCCTGTCACCACGTCGAGCACATTGTCCCCGAACCTCGCTTTCCCGGCGGGACGCAGCGGGGTAATGGAAACGCCGGTCTGCCCCATGTACTGCTCATACGCCGTTTCCACAATATTGGTGGACTCGCCCTCAATGCGGTCGTGCAGTATGATGCGGGTTTTATCAAACTTGCCTTTAGCCGCAAGCCGGAAAAACAGCAACAGCCCTACCGCAATAATAAACAGGATGAGCGCGGTCAAAAACAGCATGCCCCTGGGGTTGTGGACTTGGAACAGCACCGCCGCCAAAAACGCCACGGTACCCAACGCCCCGGATATGCCAAGGCCGGGAGTAAACATCTCCACCACAAAAAGTATGATGCCGATCCCCAGTAAAATGAACGTAATGGTCATAGGATCCATTTCGGGTGCCTCCTTTACCTAAAGCCCGCTTCCGCTGCCACTTCATGCGCGGGGTTACATGCCGCCCCATTCGGGTAAAATAAAGCGATTACAGCCTGAACCGGCGGCGGCGACGGCGTTTTATGGCCCGCGTTTCGTTTTTTCTTATTATAGCATAGAATACTCGTACGGGGGGATAAAATGCAGAGCCGTTTGGATGCAAAGCGGTATGTTTTGCGCAGATTCCCAAAAATCCGGCACGCTTTGCATCAGGGGCGGCGCATGGTATAATGTGCAATGTAGCGCTTTTAATCTGGATATCCTTATATGAGGGTAACTTGGGTTTGAACATAAGTTTTTAAAAGGTGAGGCCACAGGATGAAGGACAAGCAGGACTTGATGCGAAACATAGAGAACAGGCTGATCAGCGATTATCAGGTTTCGCTCAGAGATGCAACGCTTGCGCAGCTCCACAATGCCCTTGGCGACGAAGCCATGGTGAACATTGCGGCGGATTGGTACAATAGCCGCCACGCGCGGGACTGTGTGCGGCGTGCCTACTATTTCAGCGCCGAATACATGATGGGGCGCATGGTATACAACAATTTGCTCTCGCTGGATGCGCTTGATGAGACGCGCGAGGCATTCCGGCAGCGCGGGCTTGATCTTTCTGCGTTTGAGGATATTGAGGACGCGGCTTTGGGCAACGGCGGCCTGGGCAGGCTTGCCGCATGTTTTTTAGACTCCGCGGCCACGCATATGCTGCCGCTGGACGGGTACGGAATCCGGTATAAATTCGGTCTGTTTAAGCAGAATTTCCGGGACGGCTTCCAGGCGGAAAGCGCGGACGACTGGCAGCGTTTTGGCGACCCGTGGAGCATTCGGCGGGACACGCACGCCGTGAATGTCCAGTTTGCGGGCCAGACGGTACGCGCCGTGCCCTACGATATGCCCATATTGGGCTACCGTTCGGACAACATCGGCACATTGAGGCTGTGGCAGAGCGAGCCCATGGAAGAATTCGACTTCCAGGCGTTCAACGATCAGCAGTACGGCCTGGCTGTGCGCGAAAAGAACGCAGTGGAGGACATCACCCGCGTGCTCTACCCCAACGACAGCACCTACGCAGGCAAGCAACTGCGATTGAAGCAGCAGTACTTCCTTTCGAGCGCGTCGCTGCAGGATATCTTATATAACTTCAAGCGCGCGCACGGGGATTTATCCAGCTTTGCGGATCTGGTAGCCATACAGCTCAACGATACGCATCCGGTCGTAAGCATTCCCGAGCTCATGAGGTTGCTGATGCTCGAAGGATGGAGCTTTGAGCAGGCATTTCAGGTGTCCTGCCGCGTATTCTCCTACACCAACCATACCGTCATGGCGGAAGCCATGGAAAAATGGGACGTGGAGCTATTTAAATCCGTCATACCCGAAGTGTTCGACATCATATACAAAATCAACGCCCGCTTCTGCGGGGAACTGATGGCGAAGGGCTTCCCCAACATCCATGAGGTTTCCATCATACAGGGGCCGGTCATCCACATGGCGAACCTCGCGTCCTACTGTTCGCGCACCATCAACGGCGTGGCGCAGATCCATACGGAGATATTGAAGAGCAAAGTACTCAAGCACTTCTATACGCTCTTCCCCGAGCGGTTCCAGAACAAGACCAACGGCATCACGCAGCGCCGCTGGCTGAAACTTTGCAACCCCGAGCTTTCGGATTTTATTACCTCGCGCATCGGCGAAGGCTGGGTCACCGAGCTTGATGAGCTGGGAAAATTGAAGGCGTTTACGGGGAAGGCGGATATTGAGGCGTTCAACGCCGTGAAGCACCAGAAAAAGGAGCAGCTTTCCGCGTATATCCAAAAAGCGGAAGGCATATTGCTGCTGCCGGATTTCCTGTTCGACGTGCAGGTCAAGCGCATGCACGAATACAAGCGGCAGCTACTAAACGCGTTCTCCATACTGGACATCTATTTCGGTCTTAAGGAAGGACGCATCCGCAACTTTACGCCCACGGCGTTTGTGTTCGGCGCAAAAGCCGCGCCCGGCTACTGGCGCGCCAAGGCAATCATCAAGTTTATCCACGAGGTCGCGCGGCTCATCAACAACGACAAAAGCATGAGCGGACTGCTGCGCGTGGTGTTTGTGGCCAACTACAATTGCTCCTACGCGGAGCGGATTATCCCCGCTGTGGACGTGAGCGAGCAGATTTCCCCCGCCGGCACCGAAGCGAGCGGCACGGGCAACATGAAGCTGATGTTGAACGGCGCCGTCACTTTAGGTACGTACGACGGCGCGAACGTGGAGATTGTGGAGCAGGCGGGCGCCGAAAACAACTTCATATTTGGCAAGTCCTTCGCGGAGCTCAACGCCATACGGGCAAAGTACGACCCGCGCGCGCTGCACGCGAGCGAGCCGCGCATCCGCCGCGTGGTGGATACATTGGTGGACGGCACGTTCGGAAGGCTGGACGTGTTTGACGAGCTGCACTCTAGCTTACTAACCGGCGGCAGCTACGGCCTGCCCGACCAATACTATGTGCTTTTAGAGCTTCTTCCTTATATCGATAAGAAGCTGGAAGCGAACCTCGCCTACCAGGACCGCATCGCGTTCGGCAAAAAGTGCCTGATGAACACGGCAAGCGCCGCCAAATTCTCCAGCGACCGCACCATACGGGAATACGCAGCGGATATCTGGGGGATTGTGCCTATGGCCGCGCTCAATTGCAATGGATAAGGAATCGAAATATAAATAATCTTTTTCAGGGGCTTTGCCCCTGAAACCCCACCCAAGGGACACATCCCTTGGGAATCCTTCCCCTTAAATGCCCTGTTCAGGACGTTTACGAATATGGGTTCTTAGGGCCGTTACGGTCCTAAGCAGGGGTATGGGGGCATAGCCCCCATGATATTTCATTATTTTATTAGGAGGACAAGCGTATGAAACGTATCGCCTGGCCGCTGCGCCTGGTCTTAGTGCTCGTTTGCCTGTTGTTTATCGTTTCGGCGCTGTTTTCGGCCATACGCCTTGTCATCAACCGCCCGGCATTCTTTTATGCCGAGTATACGCGCCTGGACCACGCGCGCTACATGGGCATGAACACGGAGGACCTGACCAGCGCCACCATGCAGATGATAAGGTATATGGAAGGGAGTGTAGAAAGCATCGACCTTGAGGTCACGGTAAACGGCGAGCGCGTTTCCATGTTCAACGACCGCGAGCGCGCGCATATGGTGGACGTGCTTGCGCTATACCAGGGCTGGCGGGCGATTTCTTATGTAAGTTTCGGCCTCTTGGCACTGCTGATCGTTCTACTGCGCAAACGTCCTGGGGAGATCGCGCGCGCGTTCCTGAATGCGAGCAAGGTCTTCGTGCTGCTGTTAGCGGTGATCGCCGTCTGGGTGTTGTTTGACTTCTCCTCGTTCTGGACGGCGTTCCACCACCTGTTCTTCACGAACGACCTATGGCTTTTAGACCCCGCCACCTCGCGCATGATCAACATGATGCCGCAGCAGCTCTTCTTTGATATCGTGCTGTCCGTGGTTGCGTTGTTTATCGTTCTGTGGGCGGCGCTCATCGTGGTGGCGGTGGCTGTGCGCCGGAAAGAAAAGCGGGCAGGCGCATGACCGGGTACGAGGAGGCCGCTTCCCGCCGCGCGCGGGAACTGATGGGTAAGGAGCATGTCACGGTGCTGGCGATTGAAACCTCCTGCGACGAAACTGCGGCCGCCGTGGTGCGCGACGGGCGGAAAGTGCTTTCCAACACCGTATATTCGCAGATCCTGCTGCATCAAAAATACGGCGGGGTGGTGCCCGAGCTTGCCTCCCGCAACCATGTGCTGCAGCTAAACCCCACGGTGGCCGCGGCGCTGGAATTTGCGAGCCTAGGTTATGACGAAATCGACGCCGTGGCGGTCACGGCCCGGCCAGGGCTGATAGGCGCGCTTTTGACCGGGGTCAGCTACGCGAAGGGGCTGGCGTACGCAAAGGGCATTCCGCTCATCGGCGTGGACCATATCTCCGGGCATATCGCGGCCAACTACATTTCCTGCCCCGACCTAGTTCCGCCGTTTACCTGCCTTGTGGCGTCCGGCGGACACAGCCATATATTTCAGGTGGAAGACTACAACACGCTTACGCTTCTGGGCGCCACAAAGGACGACGCCGCGGGCGAAGCGTTTGACAAAGTGGCCCGCGTGCTCGGGCTTTCCTATCCCGGCGGGCCCGCGCTTGAAGCGCTAGCGAAGGAAGGGGACGAAAATGCTATCTCCTTCCCCGCTGGCTATAACTCCGGCGAAGGGCTGGATTTTTCATTTTCCGGCCTCAAGACGGCGGTCATCAATTATCTGCATACGGCGGAGCAGCGCGGGGAAGAAATCCGCAGCGCGAACGTCGCGGCTTCCTTTCAGCGCAGCGTGGTGGAGGTGCTCACCAGCAAGACGGTGCGGGCGGCGCTGCAGCAAAAAAGTAAAGCTTTGGCGCTGGCTGGCGGCGTTTCCGCTAACCGGACGCTGACAGCGCGTTTAAAAGACGCGGCGGAACATGCGGACCTTCGGTTTTTCTGCCCGGAATTCAAATACTGCACGGACAACGCGGCCATGATCGGCTCCGCGGGGTATTACGCCCTGCGCTTCGGTCTGCGGGACAGCCTTTCGCTCAACGCCTGCGCAAGGCGGTAGCAGGCCCCAAGCCCCAGAAGCGCCCGAAAGACCGAACCGACGGATTTGATATAGATCACAATTAATGCAAAAAAGATCCGAAAACGCGTTTTTTGCGCCGGATCTCTTTTTTTAATTGAAAGACGCGTCTTCAACGTGCTTCCCTTTTTTGCCTTTTACTCCCCCACCATCCCTTTTTAGGGGGAGTCTGCTGTTCCTTTAAGTGTACGAACTGCGCATGCATGACCCCTGTGGTCTCGGTCAGCGCCGCCATCATGCGCGAAAGCAGCCTGTCCGCTTCCTGAAGCCGCTCCTCGTATTGACGCAACAGTTCCTCCTGCCTGGCGTTTTCCCTTTCAAACGCCAGGTTGGCCTGCGCGTATGCGGTGAGCTGCTCATCGAGCCGCGCGCAGTACGCCTCGAGCTCCCGCAGCATGCGCTGCGCTTCTACGGGCCAGCCGGATAAATCAACCGCCTGCGGGAACAGCGCCGGAGAATCCGGGGAGAGCGGCGCGGAAAACGCAGCCTGCGCGTTTTGCAGCATCCGTTTGCCCTCCAGCGGATATACCGTGGGAATTCTGCGCTTTCTTGAGAACGCGGCGTATACCGTTTCAAACGGGCCGACGCGCTTTAGTTCCCCTCTTTCCAGCCACAGCGCGCTTTCGCACACGCGCTTTAACAGGGCGGCATCCGCGCTTTCTATTAATAATGTCATACCCTCGCGCTGCCTTTGCCTTAACCGCAGCACACACGCCTGCACAAAGGGCAGGTCGCATTGATCCAGCGCATCGGAAAGCAAGAGCACGTCCGGGTCCGCGGCAATCGCCATGGAAAGCGCAAGCCGCGCGCGCGCCGCCGTTTCATACCCTGAGACAGGCTGTAAAAACTGCCCGCCCAAGCCCGAAAACGCACGCACCGCCTCGATGCGGCGCTGCGTTTGCTCTTGGTTCAGGCGTTCTTTCGCGCACTGCATGCGCGCGTTCCCTTCCCCGGTTTCAGTGTTGAGAAGCGCATCCATGCCAATGGCCGCGGCGACCCTTCCCGTGACCGTGCAGGAACCACTCTCGGGCAGCACCATACCCGCGATCACTCGCAACAGCGTGGTCTTTCCCGCGCCGTGTTCGCCTATGACCGCGAACGTTTCGCCCCTGCCCAGCCAAAGCGTAACGTCGTTTAATACCGGTTCGCGCGCCTTCGGAAACCGGGCGGGCAAAAGCGCGCCGAGTACTTTCTGTACGGGCGTTCCGGAAGGCATGCTTACGGATACATGCGTTAGCTGAAGGATACTTCCCACCTCCGAGCAATGTATTTTTGAATGGCACTGTATAGTATGGTCAATATTTTCACATCTAAATGCAATTTTTTTAACAGACAGTTTCACATTGCATTCGTTTAGAATCAACAAAAAGAGCCCCCGCATGTAAAATTATGCAAAGAGCACGTTTTTCCTAGAGTTTTATATGGATATAGCAATATATTATATCTAATGCTGAATTTCTAAGTAATATATCCTTCATTTTCTATTGACGAATATGCGCTCCCGGGAGTATAATTCCAACATATTTCGAATTTGAACAAATTGTGAAGTAAATTTGCCTGTTTTAGCCTTTTTTCGTCTCAATTGGGAATTCAATGAGTTGCGGGTAACTACCGTACTCTTTGGAGATATACAATTTATTAGGAGGGACAATCACATGAAGAAATTGCTTGCAATCGTGCTCGTGGCGCTGATGGCGGTGTCCGCGTTCGCTTGCACGGCCCCCGCGGAAATTCCCGCGGCGACCGAAGCTCCCGCTGCTACCACGCCTGTTAAGATCGGCGCGATCTCGCCCAACACCGGCGACCTCGCCGCTTACGGCGAAGCGGTCTCCAACGGCATCAAGCTGGCCGTTGAAGAAATCAACGCCAACGGCGGCGTGCTTGGCGGCCGTCCGCTCGAAGTCGTTGCGTACATGGACGACAAGGGCGACTCCACCGAAGGCGCCAACGCGTTCAACAAGCTCGTTTCCGACGGCGTTTCCGCCATCATTGGCTCCGTCACCTCCGGCGTGACCGCTGGCCTTGGCACTTTGGCCAACCAGGAAGGCATGCTTCTCCTGACGCCGACCGCGACGGCCGACACCGTAACCGAAGGCCTCCCCACTGTGTTCCGCGCCTGCTTCCGTGACTCCTACCAGGGCGAAGTCGCCGCAAAGGTCGCCAAGGACCTCGGCGTGACCAAGGTTGCCGTTCTCTATGCTGCTGGCGACACCTACTCCGCCGGTCTCTATGAAGCCTTCTAGGCCGCCGCCCCCGCGCAGGGCCTTGAAATCGTCGCAACGGAAAGCTCTTCCGGCGTGGACG
>JAEYHP010000106.1 GCA_023409435.1 Bacillota bacterium
ATAAGTGGCTGGAAACCGTATCCTACTGCATCGAAAACGGCACAGGCACGGAGCATGAAGCAATCGCGGATGAGGTAATCGATCTCATTGGCCGAGCACAGCAGCCGGACGGATACCTGAATACCTACTATACGCTTACCGAGCCCAACGCGCGCTGGAGCAACCTTGTGGAGGGCCACGAGCTTTACAGCGCGGGATATTTGATTGAGGCCGCCGTGGCCTACTTTGCCGCAACGGGAAAAGATACGCTGCTTCGTATCGCCAGACGCTTTGCGGACCTGATCTGTACGGAATTTGGCCCGAACGAGGGCCAGCGCAAAGGGTACCCCGGCCACCAGGAAGTTGAGATTGCGCTGATCCGCCTTTATCACTGCACGGGGGAGGAGCGTTATCTTGCCTGCGCCAGATATTTTATTGAGGAGCGCGGCAAGGAACCGAATTACTTTTTGGAGGAAATTGAGCGGCGCGACGGCAAGTACATTTTCCCTGAATTTCGCGAATACGATATCCGCTACGCACAGGCGCATATTTCCCCGAAATTGCAGCAGACTGCGGAAGGTCACGCCGTACGCGCCATGTATATGTTCTGCGCCATGGCGGATCTGGCAAAAGAATACGGGGATCAGGAGCTTCTCCATACCTGCCGCACGCTCTTTGATAATGTCACACAAAAGCGCATGTATATTACAGGCGGCTTAGGCTCTTCCGGCATATTTGAACGGTTTACAACGGACTATCATCTGCCCAACGACTCCTGTTATTGCGAAACATGCGCATCCATTGCCCTCGCCATGTTTGGCCGCCGCATGGCTGCAGCCGAGCATGACGCCTCCTATTACGGGGCGGTAGAACGGGCGCTGTATAATACCATACTTTCAGGTGTTGGCGCGGAAGGAAACCGCTACTTTTATGTAAACCCACTTGAGGTCTGGCCTCCTGCGTGTATGGAGTACACCTCCATGCAGCACGTTAAGCCGGAGCGGCAGCGCTGGTTTGACGTGGCCTGCTGCCCGACCAACGCCGCGCGCACGCTGGCCTCATTGGGCCGCTATATCTATGCGCAGGACGGGGATACCGTTTATATCAACCTCCTTATCTCTTCCTCGTTTGACATCCATGCGCAAAGTGCACGCGCCATACTGGATATGGACGCCAGTCTGGTACAGGGCGGAACCATCGCCATCCATGTCGACGTAGCGGCAGCGCCCCTTACTCTGGCTTTACGCGTGCCGGAATACGCCCATGCGCCCACCTTTACCCACAATAGCAATCCCGTTGCGCCCGAAATCCGATCCGGCTATGCCATATTCCAATTAGAAGACAAAGGTCATTATAAGATTGCGGCCGATTTGCACATTCGTCCCATGTGGATATCCGCCGACCCTCGCGTGCGGGATGACGCCGGAAAAGCTGCCCTCGCCTATGGCCCGTTTGTCTACTGCCTGGAAGAAGCAGACAACGGCGGCGATCTTGCGTGTGTGTTTGTGCGCCCCAACACGCCTGTCACACAGGAGAATAATTCAGGGCTCCCCGGAGACCTTCCCGCACTTTCCTACCCCGGATTACGACTCGCGCGGGATGGGTACAAGAATCAGTCTCTGTACCGGCCGGCGGAGTATCCGCTGCACGAAGCAAGGTTCAAGGCGGTCCCCTATTTTTACTGGGGCAACCGCGCGCCGGGCGAAATGCTGGTGTGGCAGAAGCTTGCTTTATATGGCCCGGACAGAACATAACAACCTACGTGAAAACAGTTTATACGGGAACAGGCCCGTTGCCGTATAAAAGAATAATAGAAATGGAAGGGTGTGTTTTGAGTGAACAAAACAAAACGGTTCCTTGTATACCTGTTGTGCGCGCTGATGACCCTTAGCGCGTTCGCATGCGCCCCCGCAGCAACGCCGCCCGCAGAACCCACGGCGCCGCCGCCCGCGTCTTCCGAGCCGGAACCGGCAGCCCAAGCGGAGAAGATTACGATCACGTTCTCATTATGGGGCGATCCCGCGGAACAGGAGACGACACAGAAAGCGCTCGACGTATACAATGAACAGCAGGACAAAGTATATGTGAAAGCGTTGCAGATCGGGCGTGACGAATACAACGAAAAGCTTCAGACTATGGCTACATCAGGCGAAATGCCGGATTGCGGAATGGTCGCGGAAGACACCGTTATAGGTTGGGCGAAGGATGGCTTGCTGTCCGATGTGGATATCTATGCAGGTCAGGACAATTTGCCGCTCGACTATCTTGCGTTCAAATATGGCGGTAAAACCGTTGCTTATTCTGCGGCGAACGAGGTTCTCGCGCTTTGGTACAACAAGAAAATGTTCGATGACGCAGGCTTACCTTATCCTCCCGCTACGCTTGACAAAGCGTGGACATGGGATGAATTTGTAGAGGTTGCCAAGAAACTGACGATCGACGCCGGTGGCAAACATCCGGGCGAAGCCGGTTTTGACAAGAACAATATCGTACAGTACGGCGCTTATGTAAATCAATATACATGGCAGCTTGAAGTTTGGGCACATTCAAACGGCGGCAGCTTTTTCTCGCCCGACGGCAAGACGGTAACTTTTGATGATGCGGCTATCGAGGCTATGCAAAAGGTTTTTGATCTGCACTTAGTCGAGAATGTCGCGCCGCTAAACGACGGAACGCAGGACAATGGTTTTGCTAGTTCCTTAGGCGCAGGAAACGTTGCCATGTGTACAGAAGGACAGTGGGCTACAGGCTTCAGGGGCGCAGGCTTTGACGGTATTGATTATGGCGTGGGCGTGCTGCCTTATATGAAGCAGAAGGCGAATATCTGCACAGGCGGTCCGACAGGCGTATTTGCCACATCGCAGTACAAGGAAGAAGCTGCGGAATTCTTAAGATGGTACAACAGCGAAGAAAACAACTTTGGCACGATCCTTGCCGGATGGTGGATGCCTACCAAACTGAATTATTATACTGATCCAGCTCTGCTCAAATCCTGGGTCGATGATTGCGAATTCCGCCAGCCGTTGACAGCCGAAGCTTACAAGACAGCTATTGTGGATGTCGCTTTGGACACGAACGTAACCAAATCTACAGCATGGTACTATACGCCAAACACCTATGAAGTGCTGGTTAAAACATTGCAGCCGGCACTGGTTGAAGCGATCAATGGCAGCAAGACGGCCAAAGACGTTATCACAGGAGTTCGTGATGCGATGCAAGCGGAACTCAGCCGGTAAAAAACGGTTGGGTATTGTGAAGTAACGTATGAGCAAAAAGGGGCGCCCGAAAAGCAAAATGCGTATGCGGGCGCCCCCTCTAGTTTTATATCCAGGAAAGTGTGATAATGTTAACATGAAAAAAACAGAAAAGAAAAAACGAGCAAAAATCGCAATCAGGGAGCAGCGCGCGGCGTATCTTTTTTTAATTCCCGCGTTTCTTGGTTTGTCGCTCATTACATATTTGCCTTTATTGGCCGCTTTCGGCATCAGTTTAACGGACTTAAACGTAGGCCATTTTGTAAAAGGCGGTACTCTGCCACCGATTCAGTTTGTTGGGCTCGATAATTTTATTGATATCTTTCAAAGCCCTAGCATTGACTTTCTCAATTCGATTGGGGTAACTGTATATTTCGCGCTGATCGCCGTTGTTGGAAGTATCATTTACTCCATGATAATAGCGCTACTCTTAAACCGTAAAATTCCTGCCCGTGGTTTTTGGCGCGCAATTTTCTATATTCCGTATATCCTGCCCGCCACCGCGGTCATGATCAGTTGGTGGTTTTTATTAAAGTATGACGGCGGTCTGATCAACTATATCCTTGTAAATCTTGGCTTGGGAAAATCCTATTTCCTGTCTGCTGCGGATACGGCCATACCGTCGCTGGCCCTCATTGCTGTTTGGACAAGCGGCAACCTGATCGTCATATTTTTGGCGGGTCTGCAAAACGTGCCCCGGGTATATCACGAGGCTGCGGAAATAGACGGCGCAAACTCCTGGCAGCGGTTTTGGCACGTTACGATCCCCTGCATGACCCCTATTATCTTTTATAATCTTTTGATGAGCCTTGTCGTGAATTTGCAGGTTGTCGTACCCGCGCTGGCCGTTACAAAAGGCGGGCCGGGAAAATCTACAATGTTTATGACG
>JAEYHP010000117.1 GCA_023409435.1 Bacillota bacterium
CCCCTGTAGCGCGCCAGCGCCGCCACATCCTTATCCCCGCGGCCCGAAAGATTGATGAGCAAAATTTCTTCCTCCCCCATTTCCGGCGCGATTTTCATGGCGTGCGCCACGGCGTGCGCGCTTTCCACCGCGCAGATGATTCCTTCCTTGCGGGCCAAGTATTCAAACGCCGTTACCGCCTCTTCGTCCGTGACGGGTACGTAGCTTGCGCGGCCCGTATCCGCAAGGTACGCGTGTTCCGGCCCGATGCCGGGGTAATCCAAGCCCGCCGAAATGGAGTAGACCGGTGCGATTTGTCCGTTTTCATCCTGGCAGAAGTATGATTTCATGCCGTGGAATACGCCCAAACTCCCTTTTGTGATTGTCGCGGCATGGTAGGGCGTATCGATACCCCTTCCCGCCGCCTCGCACCCGATAAGCTTTACCCCTTTATCCGCGAGAAACGGATGGAATATGCCCATGGCGTTGCTGCCGCCCCCCACGCAGGCGAGTATAACATCCGGCAGCCGCCCTTCCCGCTCCAGCATCTGCGCGCGCGCCTCCTGGCCGATGACGCTCTGAAAATCCCGCACCATCATGGGGAATGGGTGCGGACCCATGACTGAGCCTAATACATAATGCGTATCCGCTACCCGGCGCGTCCATTCCCGCATGGTTTCGTTCACCGCGTCCTTCAAAGTCTTCGTCCCGCTCGTTACCGGGTGCACCTTGGCCCCTAATAGCCGCATGCGGTGGACGTTCAACGCCTGCCGCTCCGTATCCTCCTCCCCCATGAAAACTTCGCATTCCATGCCCAGCAGCGCCGCCGCCGTCGCCGTGGCCACCCCGTGCTGCCCCGCCCCCGTTTCCGCGATGACCCTTGTCTTGCCCATGCGCGTTGCAAGCAGCGCCTGCCCCAGCACGTTGTTGATCTTATGCGAACCCGTATGGTTGAGGTCCTCCCGCTTCAAATATACCTTCGCGCCGCCCAGATCTTCTGTCATACGCGCGGCGTAATACAGCAGCGACGGGCGGTTAGCATAGCCGTTCAACAGCTCCGTCAGTTCCGTTTGGAACGCCGCATCCGCGCTGTAATAGGCGTACGTCTCCTCCAGCGCGTGAAGCTCGTTCATCAGTGTTTCCGGGATATACTGCCCGCCGTGTACGCCATATCTTCCTGTTGTCATTGGATTGTGCCTCCTATGGTATTTCAGGTACGGTTCTTTTCTTTTTGCAAAAAGAAAAGAACCAAAAGAAAAACCGACGCTTTTTAATCTCGAACAGCTTCGGCAAGCAGGCGGATCTTTTCGCCGTCCTTCACGCCATCCCTTTCCGCGCCGGAGCTTATGTCCACGCAGTATGGATGTAACGCCAGCGCGTCCGAAATATTGCTGAAGTTCACGCCTCCCGCCAGAAAATACGGGCGGGTGCAGGCGGATAAGAAGTTCCAGTCGAACATTGTACCCGTACCTCCCGCGCCGTTATCCAGCAAGAGATAGTCCGCAGGTGAGTCCATGTGCGCCAAAATATCCGCCTCGCCTTCCACCCGCACGGCCTTGATTATGGGTATGCCCTTTTTCTTGAGGCTCTCGATATACGCGCGGCTTTCCCCGCCGTGCAGCTGCGCGGCACCTATGATGTTCTCCCGGTAGAGCTGAATGATTTCCGTCTGTGGCGCATCCACGAACACCCCCACCGGCATAATTCCGGGATTGAGCCGTTCACGCAGCGCCCGCGCAAGCGCAAAATTGACCTGCCTGCGGCTCTTGGCAAACACAAACCCGATATAATCCGGCTTGGCCTCGTTTACATAATCGATATCGGCGGCGCGGAAGAGGCCGCAGATTTTGAGCTTTGTCATGCTTCCCCTCCCCGGAGCGCGTCAAGCGCCGCTTTTTTATCGCGGCTCCGCATCAGCGTTTCGCCGACGAGTACGCCGTTGACGTTGGCCTGCTTCAGCCGGGCAATCTGTTCATGTGAGGAAATGCCACTTTCGGAGACGAACAGTACCTCCGGCGGCACCAGCGCCCGAAGCCGCAGGCTGAGCGATACGTCCACCTCGAATGTCTTAAGATCCCGGTTGTTAACTCCGATGACGCGCGCGCCTGACTTTAGCGCCTGCTCCACTTCCGCCTCTGAATGCGCTTCCACCAATGCTGTTAGCCCAAGCCCGTGGGCGGTTTCGATAGAGTCCCGGAGCATCACCCCATCCAGCAGCGCGCAGATCAGCAGCACGGCATGCGCGCCGATGACTTTCGCCTCATAAATCTGGTACGCGTCCACCATAAAATCCTTGCGCAGCAGGGGGATGGAGACGGTATGCGCGATTTCAGAAAGATACGCATCGGAGCCTAAGAAAAAATGCGGCTCGGTCAGTACGGAGATGGCCGCAGCCCCCGCCGCCTCATATTCCTGCGCTATCGAAAGGTAAGGAAAATCCTCCGCGATAACGCCCTTGGAGGGCGAAGCCTTCTTGACCTCGCAGATGAAGGCGGGCGTTTGGCTTTGCAACGCGATTTCGAACGGAAAGCCGGTAGTATTGGGCAATTGGAGCGCCTCTGCCTGCACAGCGGTGAAACTCTTTTCACGTTTTAATGCAGCCACGCGCTCGCTCGTTTTTTCCGCTATCGCATCCAGTATCATGATTGCGCCTCGTTGGACAGCGATATAAAGCGCTGTAATTGTTCCATGGCAGCGCCCGAATCGATGGTCTGCTGCGCGAGCGCCACGGCGTCCCGCATGGTGAGCGCGGGGCGCGCGATATGCAGCGCAGCTGCGGAATTCAGTACCACCGCATCCCGCCTTGGGCCTTTTGCGCCGGAAAGTATTTCCCGCACAATTTCCGCGTTCTCCTGCGGCGTGCCGCCTAAAAGCGCGCCTTTCTCGCAGCGTGCAAGCCCGAATTCCTCCGGCGTGATAGTGTAGCAAAGGAACTCGCCATGTTTTACCTCACATACCGAGGTGGGAGCGCTCAAGGAGATTTCATCGAGGCCGTCCTGCCCGTAAACCACCATCGCCCTGTATACGCCAAGGTTGTAAAGCACATGGGCGATGGGCTCCACTAGCTCCTCCTCGAACACGCCAAGAAGCTCCATGTTCGCCCCCGCCGGGTTCACGAGTGGCCCCAGGATATTGAATATGGTGCGAATGCCCAGTTCTTTTCTTACGGGGGCTACATACCGCATGGCAATGTGGTAATTCTGCGCAAACAGAAAGCACAGGCCGATCTCGTTCAGCAGCCGTTTGCTGTGCTCAGGTGGGATTTTGATATCCACCCCCAGCGCCTCCAGCACGTCCGCCGCCCCGCAGCGGCTAGATGCCGCACGATTGCCGTGCTTTGCGACAGGCACTCCCGCGGCGGATACCACCAGCGCCGCCGTGGTAGAAATATTAAAGGAATTGGAGCCGTCCCCGCCGGTGCCCACGATCTCAAGAACATCCATATCCGTCAGCAGGCGGACGCAATGCTTGCGCATGCCCGCGGCGGAGGCGGTGATTTCATCGATCGTCGGACCCTTCAACGCCATGGCCGTTAAATACGCGGACATCTGTATGGGCGAGGCAGTACCGCCCATGATTTCATCCATTACGGCTTCCGCCTCTGAGTAGCCCAGATTCGCGCCTTTGACAACGCTCTGTATCGCTTCCCTGATCATGCCGCTTCCCTCCCTAAAAAGTTTTCTATGATTCGCTTGCCTTCCGGCGTGAGGATGGATTCCGGGTGAAACTGCACGCCGTAGACGGGGTAACTTTTGTGCATAACGGCCATGATTTCGCCATCCGCCCGCGCCGTGACTAAGAGCTCTTCGGGCAGGGTTTCCTCTCTGGCCGCAAGCGAATGGTAGCGCGCGGCTTTAATGATAAGCGGCATATCGGAAAACAGCGGGCACTCCACGTCCAGCACGATATCGGACTGCTTGCCGTGCATGAGCCGTTTGGCATAGGAAACCGTCGCGCCATAAACCTCGCAGATGGCCTGATGCCCAAGGCATACGCCCAATATGGGAATTTCCCCTGCAAAACGGGCAATGATGTCTTCGCAGATGCCCGCGTTCCTAGGTTTGCCCGGGCCGGGAGAGAGTAAGATGTGCGTAGGGCGAAGCTCCGATATCTGCTCCAATGTGAGCGCATCGTTTCTTGCCACCTTGACGTCCGGCCGGATGGAACCGAGCAACTGGTAGAGGTTGTAGGAAAAGCTGTCGTAATTATCGATGAGTAAAATCATTCGTCGATCCCTCCTGCGCTGAGTCCCACTGCGCGCACCACGGCGCGCGCCTTGTTAATGCATTCCTGGTATTCGTTTTCCGGCACGCTGTCCGCCACGATCCCCGCGCCCGAGCGGACGAACACCTTGCCGTTTTTTTTGTACGCGATGCGGATGGCGATGCATGTATCCATGTTGCCGGTGAAGTCGATATACCCCACCGCCCCGCCGTAGATGCCGCGCTTGTTGTTTTCCAACTCATCTATGATCTCGCACGCGCGGATTTTGGGCGCGCCCGAAAGCGTGCCCGCGGGCAGCACCGCGCCGATGGCGTCGAGCGCGTCCTGATCCGGCCGTTTGGCGCCCTTTACCGTAGAGCCGATGTGCATCACATGCGAAAACCGCTCCACGGACAGGTATTTTTCCACCTTAACGGTACCGAATTTGCTGATGCGGCCCAGATCGTTGCGGCCAAGATCCACCAGCATGTTGTGCTCCGCAAGCTCCTTTTCATCCTGAAGCAGTTCCTGCTCCAGTTTGGCATCCTCCTCCGGCGTCTGCCCGCGTGGGCGCGTGCCCGCAAGCGGGAACGTAAAAAGCGTGCCATCCTGCAGCTTGACGAGGGTCTCGGGCGACGCGCCTGCGATCTCGATATCATCGCTGCTGAAATAGAACATGTAGGGCGAAGGGTTGATGGAACGAAGCACGCGGTACGTATCAAACAGGCTGCCTTCCGCTTCCGCCTCCAGCCGGTTTGAGAGCACCACCTGAAAAATATCGCCCTCGTATATGTAATGCTTTGCCCGCTCCACCATGGAGCAGAATACATCTTTTTGAAACAGCGGAGCAAAAGGCGTTCTCAGGCGTAGGGGCTTGGGGCGTGTATCCGTTCCCAGCACGATAAGCATTGCCATTTCCTCAATGGCTTCCGTCGCCAGGCGGTAATTCCGTTCCGGCGCGTCCGTTTTCATATTGGCGATAAGCGTGATCTGCTGGGTAAGGTTGTCGAACACAATCAGCCGGTCAAAAAGCATGAGGTCCACGTCCTTGAAGCCTTCCTCATCCTGCGCCCGGAGCTTCAGGGAAGGCTCGCCATACTGGATGAAATCATACGCAAAGTAGCCCACGAGCCCGCCCGTGAACGGAGGCAGGTAAGAAAAGCGCGGGCTTTTGTTGTCCTCCACGACGCGGCGGATTGCCTCCGCTGGGCCATATGCGGGAAACGATACCTCTTCCCCGTTCACGATGCGGGTGACGCCGCTCGTGCAGGTGATCTCCATTTTGGGCGCAAAGCCCAGAAAAGTGTAGCGGCCCCACCTTGTTTTATCCTCCAGGCTTTCGAGTAAAAAACAATGCCTGTCGTGCGCTTTGAGGCAACGTAATACCTCAATAGGCGTGCGTATGTCCGCATACATGGTGCGCGAAACGGGGATCATGCCGTAGGACGGCGCAAAGGACAGCGCTTCCTCCAGAGACGGTCTAAACATGTTATTCCTCCTCTACAAAATCTAAAAATCCAATAAAAAAACCGCCCAAGACCAAACGGTCAAGGACGGATACAATACCCGCGGTGCCACCTTGCTTTGGGGGAAATCCCCCACGCTTTACGGAATACCAGCATATTCCCGGCAACTTACGCGTGCCTTGCGTCGCAGAATACTCGGGAGTTTCCCCTTTGACTGCGCCCTCAGCGGCCCATTTGACAAACTGCGTTCTGCCGGCTTCTCAGCGCCCCGGCTCTCTGTAAGTGCACGTATCGTCTTTATCCCCGCTTCAACGGTTTATTGGCTATAAAATTAGTTGCATTATAATATGCGCCTTACTGCCTGTCAAGTGAACGGCGGCAGAAAAATAGTGGAAGTAACCGTATCCTTCCCTAGGGGCATGGGGGACCGCAGTCCACCATAGTTAATCAAATCTGACGACATGCGCGTCAGATTTGCGAAAAAAAGTGCGTACAAACGCACTTTTAACCTACAGAAACTCACTGATAAAGTCCACAGGACTTTATCAGTGAATAGTATATATACGTTACCAAACGGCTGTGTGCCTCATATTATGTAAAGAGAATGGATTGCTCATAGGCCAAGTCCCATTTTGGCCTCAGTACTATGCAAGGAGAAAAAACAATGAGTAATATTGCATTACAGATTGAACGGCAGGCGGCAGGATCCGTAGCAAACGGATCAAACGTGATTTTTGACACAACCATATTTATCGCCGGCAATGTCCTCTATAACCCCGTAACCGGCGTAATTACCTTTTTGGAAGCGGGGCGCTATTCCATCGATTGGTGGGTAGCAACCCAGTCCGTCAGCGCGCCGAGCGCGGTGTTTGCGGTCAGTTCCTCCCAGGGAGATTTCTTAGAGGGCAATTCGCCGCTGAAAACCACCGAAATCGTGGGGTTAAGCATTGTAGAAGTTGTAGCGGCGCCCGTTACGGTCTCGCTTGTAAACGCAAGCGGCGGAACGGCATTTTACTCGACAATCGTGCCGGTAAAAGCGACGCTTGTTGTAATTGAGGATGATATCGTAACCCCCACGGGCCCCTCCGGCCCGACTGGTCCTACTGGGCCCACTGGACCGACCGGCACAACCGGGCCCACCGGGCCGACGGGTGCTGCTGGCGCAACCGGACCTACTGGACCGACCGGCGCTACCGGACCGACCGGCGCAACTGGACCGACTGGTCCTACCGGTGCGACCGGCCCTACCGGACCGACCGGGGCAACTGGACCTACCGGACCCACGGGCAGTGCAGGTCCCACGGGCGATACCGGTCCAACCGGGCCTACGGGAGCAACCGGTCCAACCGGACCTACTGGCGCTACTGGGCCAACCGGGCCTACGGGTGATACCGGCCCCACAGGACCAACGGGCGCAACCGGTCCAGCCGGACCGACGGGCGATACCGGCCCGACCGGACCTACGGGCGATACCGGGCCTACGGGCGCAACTGGTCCCACCGGACCGACGGGTGAAACTGGTCCCACCGGGCCTATAGGCGCAACTGGTCCCACCGGGCCTACGGGTGATACTGGACCCACCGGGCCATGTATATTAGGAAACCGCGCATGGGCAATCCGCTGGGCAGATGTTTTCATTATGGGAACGTTCTCATGCTAATTCTTGCTTTATAATGATTTGTTGTTGGTTTTTTAGGGGTTATCTAGGATGCTTTTATGTTTTTTTCTGAAAAAATCATTTATTGATTGACAGAACAACGGAATAAATCCTATACTCTATATGAGAACGTTCCCATAAGTTTATAATTGCAATTTGCGTATTCTTTTTATTTGGCATATCTTTGGAGGCAATATGGCGGCAACGATTAAGGATGTGGCAAAATTAAGCGGCGTCTCCAAAACCACGGTATCCCGCGCTTTTGTCGAACCTGCCAATGTCAATGCCGAAACGCGGGATCGAATTTATGAGGCGGCTAAAATACTCAACTATACGCCCGACGCCATCGCGCGCGCCATGGTGCGCAAACGCACGGATAATATCGCATTCATCATATACGAACGCCAATATCCCGTTGTACTCAACCCGTTCTATTCCCCGGTGTTTGAAGCGGTGCTGCAAACTGCGGCAAAGGGCGGCTATGGACTGTTTGTCTCATCCGATAAGGACCTTCGCCTGCCCAGCGGCGAGCTTTATATGAAAAAGCAAATGGATGGCGTCATACTCGCAGGACAGACGGATACCGACACCATTTTGAGCCTCAGGAAGCAGAACATTCCCTTTGTGCTGCTGAACAACAAACTGGATATGGACGGCCTTGTCAGCATCACGACGGATCATTACGGCGGAGCGGTGCAGGCAATGGAGCATCTCATCGACCGGGGGCACCGAAAAATCGGCATGCTGGCGGGCCGTTTCTCTCCCCACACCTATTCCATGCGTTACAACGCGTATACGGATACGCTCAGACAGAACGATATCGAGCTGGATTATCGCTTTATCCAGTCCGTTGAACCCACGGTGGAGGACGCAATCCGCTGTGCCGCCCCGCTGTTGAATTTATCCGATCGCCCCACAGCCCTGTTCTGCACCAACGACACCATTGCCGTAGGAGCAGTGAAAGCGGCGCTGCGCATGGGGTTGCGGGTACCGGAGGATATCGCGGTGATCGGCTATGACGACAGCGAAATCTGCAAAATGATCGAACCGGAACTGACCTCCATACGCGTGGATACCCAGACCCTGGGCCGCCTGGCGGCAGAAAACCTCATCTCTATGATCAACAGCCAACCGATTACCCCCGGAGAAATTCTTGTCAAAACCGAGCTGATCGTACGTCAAACCACCTGACCCGGGCAAAATCCTTTCATTTTTAAGCAAATAGCGCTCATTTTGGTTTCCTTCCCTTGCATTCGCCTTGTTACGCAAACG
Source organism: Bacillota bacterium (assembly GCA_023409435.1). Lineage (GTDB taxonomy): Bacteria > Bacillota > Clostridia > Christensenellales > CAG-138 > JAEYLA01. Next base: position 8,578 of record JAEYHP010000117.1, read on the forward strand.
CTTTCATTTTGGTTTTCTCTTCATACGCCTTGCGCGGCGCTGCGCAGACGGCTGTTTATTCCATATTTTTAATAGCTTAAGGAGCAAACTTGGAGATTATTTGCATCAATGTCGGCTATGGAGACGCGATATTCCTGCAATCGGAGGGGTACCGCATATTGATCGACGGAGGAAGCGCAAACCCGAACGAATATCGGGAAAACCGCACTCCAGCGCTTGCCTGGCTGCAGAAATGCGGCGTTGCCGGGTTGGACGCCGCCGTCGTTTCCCATATCCATGAGGATCATGTCGGCGGACTTGAAGGCGTGGTGGAGCAGCTTGCCGTGAAAGAGCTGTGGCTGCCTTACCCGGCGGAGCTGTTCCGTTCCGGGCGCGCGTTTTCGGTTCCGGCGGATACGGCTGAAAACGTACGGCTGTTCACGCAGGCGCTCAACGCCATGCAGCGGCTGGTACGGTTGGCGGACGCCAAGGGAATACGGCTCCGGGAGCTTGCGCGCGGCGCAGTCACTTCTTTGGGCGGCTTGAAGACGAAGGCGCTGGGCCCGGACGCAAAACGGCGGGCCGCGTTCGCGGAGCTGTTGGCGCGAGCCTATCAATGTAAGACCGATGAGGACGCGCTGCCGTTTCTTGCCGCGCTGGACAGCCAATCCAACGACGCAAGCCTGATATTGAAAGTTTGCGAACCCGGGATTTCTATATTGCTGCCCGGCGATTGCTGCCCCCACGCATGGCCGGAAGGGCTGACAGAAAGCGAACTTCGCGCGGACGTATTCAAGCTTCCGCATCATGGCCAGATCGACAGCGTCACGGTCGATTCCATACAGGCGGTACGGCCGCGGGTGGTGCTTACGACCTCCTCCTCCGACCGCCGTTACAACAGCTCCAACCCGGAAGTTTACCGGTTGATAGAGAACGCGCTGCCTGTCGACGCGCAGCCGGATTTCCTGTTCAGCGATGAGCCGGACTACCCGCCCTACACCTTGGGGCGACAGGGAACGCAGGCCGTGCGGCTGAATTTCCTCGGCAACCGTTGAATGAAAACAGTTCATATTGCATAAACGCATTTTCTTTAAAGCGCGACGCTTTAATAAAAAAGAAAGAGGTGTACATCAATGAAGAAAAACAGACTTCTCGCTTGGTTGTGTGTCATTCTCATGATCGCCACGGCGTTTATGGGCTGCACGCCCGCACCCGCGGCAACCTCTGAACCGGCGCCGACCGAGAACGCTCCTGCGCCTGCCCAGCCCGAGCAACCCGCAGCGCCTTCGGAGCCAACCGAAGACACAACCCCCGTTACCCTGAACTTCGCCACCGCGGGCGATACCAACATGATGGAGTTCTTCCAGAACATGATCGTGCCCGAATTCAACAAGGTATACCCGCATATTTCCGTGAATGTAGCGGGCACCGGTGCGGGCGATTCCGGCAGCAAGACGATCCACACCAAACTGCGCGCCCAGCTTGACGCGGGCAAGGAAACTTGGGACTTGGACGCGGCATGTGTCAACCAAAGCGTCATGCGCGACCTGATCGCCGACGGGTTGATCGTGAAGTTCGTGGGCGATCTGGAAAACGAGAAATACGTCAACACCGTATCCGCGCAAAACGCGCTGGGTACGCCGGTGGAAGGGTATGTCGTTCCTCTCTTCCAGTCCCAGGTGGTTATCGCCTACAACCCCGCAATGGTAGCAAATCCGCCCAAGACGTTTGCGGAACTGGAAACGTGGATCAAGGAGAACCCGAACAAATTCGGCTACAACGGCGTGACGGGCGGCATGTCCGGCGTGGGGTTCACGATCGGCTATGTGTACTACAAAACGGGCATGTACGATACGTTCGCCAAGGGCGTATATGACCCGGCGAATGAAGCGGCCTGGCCCGACGTGATCAAGGGGCTCAAGAGCCTGCCCGTCGTCTATACGCAGGGCAACGCCGGTACGCTGGATATGCTCAACCGCGGCGAAATCGCCATGGGCCCCGTCTGGGTAGATATGTTCTACCTCTGGAAGAGCGATGGACGCATGGACCCCAACATGAAAATGATACTGCCCGAACCCGGCCTGCCCGGCCAGCCCATGTACCTGGTTGTTTCTACAAAGGGCGAAAATCAGGACGCCGCGAAGAAGTTCATAGACTTTATCGCCCGCCCCGAAATACAGGCCAAGTACGTGGTGGAAGCCAGCACATGGTACCCTGGCATTGACGCCAGCGCCGTATTCGAGGTGTGCAGCGACGAAGCCAAGGCCAAGCTGTTCAGCGAGGTCACATCCGAAGAACTCGCGGCTAAGGGGCTTTCCCTGATGCTGACCACCTACCAGGCCGACTTGTTAAGGACCTACGAGGAAGTACGCTGACACAAAAATGCGGCCCGCAGCATTGCGGATTCTTTCAAGAGCCCGCTGACAAAGACTCCTCGCTTTGTCAGCGGGCAGCCTCCCGCTTAACGAATGCCGGATTGGGGTGAAGCCAACGTGAAGACATACCCTGCGGCAGAAGCCGCGCAAAAAAAGCAGGCGATCAAGGAGTTCGCCTATAAGCTGCTGGGGGCGGCCATTGTGCTGCCCGTGGTCGTGCTGATACTCGTGGAATACGTATATCCCTTCCTGCTGTCCTTTATCAGCAGCCTGAAGCTGCCGGAAGGCGGCGCGTTGACGCTTGAAAACTATTCCTATATCCTGCGGATTTACGGCCAAGATATTTTATATACCCTGTTTGTATCCGTCGCTTCGCTCATCGTGGTCCTTACGGTAGCTATATTGATCGGCGGGTACTTAACGCTTAACGAAAATCCGTTCATCGAATTCATGTTCAAGCTGCCGCTGTTCATTCCGTTCGTGGTGGTCGGCCACGCGATGCGGACATTCTTAGCGCCTAAAGGCATACTGAATTCGCTGCTCAGCCTGATTGGACTTATCAATATCGAAGCGCCGCCGGATTATGCGTACGGGCCGATCGGCACCATCATAGCGCTCAGCTGGAAGCAGATCGCGTTCGCGCTGCTGCTTGTGATGTCCGCATTTCAGTCCGTGGACAAGAGCTATCTGGAAGCGGCAAGAAATCTTGGCGCTTCGAAGTTCCGGCTGATCCGTGAGATGCTGCTCCCGCTGTCCTTTGGGAGCATCGCGGTATCCGCGGTGCTGATATTCACTTCCTTTCTCCAGAACTTCTCCGTCGTGATGATGATGGGGAGCGGTTCGGGCGCGCGGCACATTATGGTGGATATATTCCAGCAGATCAATTATCTCAACAACATAAACGTCGCAAACGCGCTGGGTGTGGTTTCCTATGTGTTCGCGTTGGGCGCGGCGGTCATTTACCTTAGAAAGGCGGCGAAGTGAGCCTATGAAACAGAGCAATATGCTGCGCAGCAGAAGCCCATTAAAGCTGACGGGCCGCCTGCTGGCGTACTTTATCACCATATTTGTCATTGTGGGCCCGCTAAGCGGCCTTGTAATATGGTCGCTGGCCGAAAAGTGGTACTGGCCGAATATCATGCCGCAGCAATTCGGCTTTTCGTACTGGGTCAAAGCGTTTCGCGGGGACATGATGACGTCGTTTATCAACGGCGTGGAGATCGCCGTCATCACAACGATGGTAGTGATGCTCATTTCCGTTCCGCTGGGGTATGTGCTGGCGCGGTATAAGATTCCGTTCAAAACCATCATACTCGCGCTGTTCCTGCTGCCCCAGGCCTTCCCCTCCCTTCCCATATTCGCGAACCTCGCCACGCTGTTTTACCGGTGGGATCTCGCGGGGAAACTGTCCGGCGTGGCGCTGGTGCATATCGGCGCGGCATTCATTTATTCCATATGGACCATGGTGTCGGTGTACCAATCCATACCCAAGGTGCTCGAGGACGCCGCATTTTCCATGGGCGCTTCGCGGATACGAGCATTTTTCGACGTCGCACTGCCTCTCGCCGCGCCCGGCATATTCGTATCCGCCCTGCTGGTGTTTCTGTATTCCCTCGACGAGTTCACCGGCACGCTGATGATCGGTTCGCCCTTTGTAAAAACGCTGCCGGTGCAGATGTATACGGCGTCCATGGGGTATGAGATGCAGATTGCCTCCGTAACCAGCCTGATGGTCACGATCCCGGGTATTCTGCTGCTGTTCTGCTTCCAGAAGTTTATGAAGGCGGAGTACCTGTCTTCCTTCGGCCGTCTGTAATCGCGAATAGGAGAGTCAACCATGATAGACGTAAGAATCGAGAACCTGACCAAGAAATACGGCAATAACGTCGCGCTCAACGGCATAAATCTTACGCTCAAGCCGGGGACCATGACGGCGGTGCTGGGCCCGTCCGGATGCGGCAAAACCACGCTGCTGCGCTCGCTGGGCGGGTTTCTTCCGGTGGACGGCGGCAGCATATACTTTGGCGGGCGGGATGTGACGCGCGTGCCGCCGCAGGACCGCGGCGCGGCGCTGGTGTTCCAAAATTACGCGCTTTGGCCGCATATGTCGGTGTACGAAAACATCTCCTACGGATTAAAAATCAAAAAGGTCGATAAGGCGGAGATCAAGCAACGCGTGGACCAGGTGGTGGAGCTTGTGGGGCTTGACCCGGAAATGCTGGTAAAAGGGCGCAGACCCACGCAGCTTTCAGGCGGCCAGCAGCAGCGCGTGGCGCTGGCGCGGGCGCTGGTAATTGAGCCGGAGCTATTTTTGCTGGACGAACCGCTCTCAAACCTGGACGCCAAGGTGCGCTCCAAGCTGAGGATTTATATCCGCGAGGTGCAGCAGAAGGTGGGCATCACGGCGCTCTATGTCACGCACGACCAGGAGGAGGCGCTTTCCATTGCGGATACCATCGTGGTGATGGATAAGGGCGAGATCATGCAGATCGGCCCTCCGGAGGATATTTACGCGCGGCCCTCCAACCTGTTTGTTGCGGAGTTCATAGGAGACAGCGCGGTGCTTTCCGGCGTGGCGCTCGACGCGCACACGGCGGAGCTTTCCGGAAATATCATTGAAAACATCGAAATTCATGCGGGCGGCGCAGTACAGAAAGGCGACAGGGTAACGATTATACTGCGCGCGGCGGATTTAAAGCTTTATCCCGCCCAATATGACTGCTCCAAAATTCAGGATGCGCTGTGTTTAAACGCCAGGGCGGAGAGCGCGATGTATATCGGGTCCAAATACAAGCACGTCATCCGGCTGAAGGAGCAGACCATACTGGCGGATTGGGAGGAAAACTACAGCGGGCAGACGATCCAGCTGATCGTGCCCAGGGACAAAATCCGCATATTCAAATAACGGGCGAGGCTTTTTTGCCGCCCCGTTGCACGCCCGGCAAGTCCCTCCCTAAGAGCGGATTTGCCGGGTATTACCCGGGCGGCAAAATACCGGAGCTATAAGCAAAATCTTCAGCGGGCATATTTTTATGCTTGACAAACGGTTTTTTTGTGACTAGTATAAGCATATCAATTTCATACAGCTTTATTTTTTTAACGTGTAACGTAAACGTTTACGGTCAATCTGAAGAACCGATATCCCCGCAAAAACGGTAAAACACCGCACAATCAGACAGAAAACCTCAAAAAGGCGTTTATAAAATTCCATTCTGCAGGAGGGCGTTATGAAGCCGGAGATCGACACCATTTTCTTTGATGTTGGCAACACCCTGAGAATTGTCTTAAAGGATGCGCCGTTTCAGGCCGCGGCGGAAAACGAGCTGATGCGGCTTGTAGGGGCGACGGAACCCCACGACGTCTTTTTCAGCAAACTGGAAAACAGGTGGAACGCATACCGCAAGCAAAGCAAGCGCAGCATGCTGGAAGCTTCTGAAATGGAGCTTTGGACGTTCTGGCTGCTGCCGGATTATCCCGCGGAGCTTATCGCGGCAAACGCCGGGCGGCTTACGCGGCTTTGGCGGGACCACGACGGCAGGCGCATCCCAAGACATGACGTCAAGGCGACGTTAAAAGAATTGGTCCGGCGCGGTTACAAGCTGGGCATTATCGCGAATACCATCACGGAAACGGAGATCCCGGATTGGATGGTGGAGGACGGTGTGGCGAGCTGCTTCCGTACCGTGATACTTTCCTCCAAGGTCAGGCTCCGCAAACCCGACCCTGAGATTTACCTGCTTGCCGCGCGCACGATCGGCTCCTTACCCGCGCAGTGCGCCTATGTGGGAGATAACCCGATCCGGGATACGGAAGGCACGCGCGCGTCCGGCTATGCGAAGATGATACTCATCAACGAGCCGGCGACGCTGAAAAACGAGCCGCAGTCGGCGGATCTCCCGCTGGACCATGCGATAGACGAGATTTCGGAGCTTCTTACCCTGTTTCCTTCCCGCGTAAAGACGGTGCAGGGGGACAACGCATGAATACAGAAAATTTCGATGCGATATTTTTTGACCTCGGAGGCACGCTCCGTCTTTTGGTCGAGGATGAAGCGTTCCAACTCGAAGCCATGCGCAGCATCACACGGTTGCTGAACACCGATGCGGATCCGAAGGAGTTCTGCGCCCTGCTGGATCAGCGGTATGAAGGGTACCGCAAATGGGCGTTTGCCGAAATGAAGGAAGCGCCTGAGATGGAACTTTGGACACGGTGGCTTGCTCCGGATTTTCCGAAGGACCGGGTTGCGGCGGTGGCCGTGGAGTTGACAGTCCATTACCGCAACACGAAAGGCCGGCGGGCGGTGGCCGAACATGGCGCGGAAGTGATCCGCGAACTCTACCGCAGGGGATACACCCTGGGAATCATCAGCAATCTGATCACCTCTAAGGAGATTCCGGATTGGCTTTCGGCAGACGGCCTCACCCCATATTTTAAGTCCGTGCTGCTTTCGGCGGTATGTGGCATCCGCAAGCCCGACCCCGCGATCCACATCATGGCCGCGAAAGAGGCGGGTGTCGAGCCCGAACGCTGCGTGTATGTGGGGGATAACCTCAAGCGGGACGTTGCGGGGACGAAAGCCGCAGGCTTTGGCGCTTTCCTTCTGTTTGTGGAACCCGGAAAGACATTGAAGCCCGCGCCCGAAGGGTCCGAACCGGACGCCGTGCTATACGATTTTGCGGAACTGCTTACGATGTTCCCGCCGCGCCGGGCGCAGGCGGCGATATAACAGCAATCGGAGGAGAAACATGGAGATACAGGGCATATTCTTTGACCTTGGCGGCACGCTCCGCATCCTGCATAAGGAACCGGAGCACCAGTACAACGCAATGAAAAAGATTGCGGAGCTGGTGGGCACGGATATGGACCCCAAACAGTTCCACAAGCTTCTGGACCAGCGCTATGACAAATACCGGGACTGGGCGATTGAAACCATGCGGGAAGCGCCGGAAGCCGAGCTTTGGATTCGCTGGCTGGCCCCCGAGTACCCCGCGGACCGTATCGCCGTGAACGCCCCGGAGCTTACCTATGAGTACCGCCAGGCCAAGGGCAAGCGGTACGTGGTGGAGGGCGGAGTGGAAGTGGTACACGAGCTATACAAAAGAGGCTACACGCTGGGGATCATCAGCAACCTCATCGGCTGCCACGAAATACAGGACTGGCTCAAGGAGGACGGGCTGGAACCCTATTTTAAATCCGTGGTGCTTTCCTCCGTCACATGCATCCGCAAGCCGGACCCGGCCATATATCTGCAGGCGGCCGAGGAAGCAAACGTGGCGCCCGCGCTATGCGCCTGCGTGGGGGACAATTACGCGCGCGATATCATCGGCGCGAAGACAGCGGGGTTCGGGCTGAACGTCGGCATCGATTACCCGGATAACCCCTCCAAAGAGGTCATTACCGATGAAAACAGGCCGGATATCATTATAGGCGATATCCGGCAACTGCTTGACATATTCCCGAAGGCGCCCGAGGTTCGTTTGGGCCAGCCGGGCGGCGCACAGCGCTAAGCTTCAAAAAGGAGGAACCGGTATGCAAGACTCTCACGGCGGAATGCGCTTAGCGAACGCGGTGCGGGACGCTTATGCCCGCGGCCAGGCGGATTATTCCATGGAGCCGCTGGTCCGCGTGGACGCGCAGGGAAATGCAATCGGCCGCATCCGCGACGGGGACGCGGTGATATTCTGCTGCCGCCGCGGCGAGCGGGAGATCGAGCTGACGGACGCGTTTACGGCTGCGGAGTTTCCGCACTTTGCGCGGGCGGGCTTTTCGGACCTCGCTTTTGTGATCCTGACCATGTACCACGAAAAGTACAAGGACCTTCCCATCGCCTTCGCGCCCACACGCGGGAAGGACACACTGGCGGAAACGGCAAGTAAGGCTGGGCTCAGGCAGCTTCACTGCGCGGAATCCGAAAAATACGCTCATGTGACGTTCTTTTTAAACGGCGGGAACAATGTGCCGCCCCCCGGCGAGGACGATATTTGCATTCCCTCGCCCAAGGGCATTCCCTTTGACCAGGTCCCGGCGCTGCGCCTCCCCGAGGTGGCGGATACGGTCATAAAGGGGCTGGAGGACGGCTATGAATGGATCGTGGTCAATTTCGCAAACGGGGACGTCATCGGCCACACCGCAAACGAAAAGGCAAAAATAGAGTGCGCCGCGCATGTGGATTACCACCTGGGGCGCGTGCTGGAAGCCGCTAAAAAGCAGGGCTATGTAACCGCCATTACCGCCGACCACGGCAACCTGGAGGAAATGATTACGCCCGAAGGCAAGCCGCATGTGGCGCATACGTCGAACCTCGTTCCCTTCTTCCTGATCGACCCCACAGCGGACGCTTCCATTTCGCTTTCGGACGGGAGTCTTTCCAATATCGCGCCCACCGCTTTGCAGGTACTCGGCATTCAACAGCCCGAAAGCATGACGGGCGCAAGCCTTGCTTCGGGGCATGCTTTTGGTAAGGGACGCAAGCTGCTGCTTATCATTCTGGACGGGTGGGGGATAGGGAAAGAGGATGCTACCAACCCCATTTATCTCGCGCAGACGCCCGTATGGGATATGCTTAACGCCAACTATTCGCCTTCCCGGCTGCAAGCTTCCGGCGAGGCGGTGGGTTTGCAGGCGGGCAAGCCCGGCAATTCGGAGGCGGGGCACTCCAATATCGGCGCAGGCAGGGTGGTGCAGCAGGATGATATACGGCTGGATCAGGCCATGAAGGACGGCTCCTTTTTGCAAAACGAGGTGTTCTTAAGCGCGATCGATCGAGTCCGGAAAAACGGCGGCGCGTTGCATTTGCTTTCCCTGCTCACAAAAAAATCCTCCCACGGCTCCATAGACTATCCGCTGGCTTTGCTGCAAATGGCCAAAGACCTGCCCGAGGTATATGTGCATATCATATTCGACGGGCGCAGCACAGAGCCGGGCAGCGCGCCTGGGCTGCTTGAGGAGCTTGAGGCGCAAATTAAAAAAATAGGCACGGGGCAGATCGTGGACGGCGCGGGGCGCGGGCTGGCTCTGGACCGGGACGGGAATTACGCAAAAATAGAGAAGATATACGCCGAGCTTGTGCAAGGCGCCGGGGTGCGATACGGCTGAAATACGGGCGTAAATTTCCGGAACTTCTAACGAAGATTCTGTCAGTGACCCCGAAAAATGCCGCGATAAACGGAGGAATTCCCCCTTGCAGGGGCCTGTGGAGCATGCAATTGACATCCTATATGAATATGTAGTATGATGACTAAAACGAAAACGTTTGCATTCTACAGGAGCGTGCATTATGAAAAACGTTACAATTAAGGACATCGCCAAGGTCGCGAAGGTATCCTATGCCACCGTTTCGCGCGCATTGTCCAACAGCCCCGAGATCAGTATCGAAACTCGCGAGCGCATTGTGAAGATTTGCAAGGAAATGGGCTATACCACCAATTTCGTGGCCCGTTCCATGGTAATGAAGAAAACAAAGCTTCTCGGGCTGATCGTAACCAGCATAGAAAACCCGTTTATGTCCGAGATCGCGTACCATATCGAGCTGAACGCGCGGGCACACGGCTACAACATCATGCTGTGCAATTCCTCCAACGACCTCAATCAGGAGGAGCAGGTGTTCGAATTGCTGATGGGCAGGCAGGTGGACGGTATCATCATCGTCCCCTCCAGCATCGATACGTATGGCCGAATTAAGAAGTATCTGGACAAAGTGCCTACCGTATTTGTCAGCGAAAACCTGCGGGACGCGCCGGAAAGCTATGTGGCCGTGGATAACTACCGGGGCACGTATATCGGCACGGAATACCTGTATTCCCTGGGGCACAGGAATATCCTGTATTTTGCCCGCCGCAAAGGCAGCAACACGCACCAGCTCCGTGCGGACGGTTACAGCGACGCCTGCAAGCATTTCCAGATTACGCCGCACTTTTTCAGCAGCCCGTACATGGCGAGTTCCATACAGAACGGCTATACCCTGGCCAAACAGCTTTTTGACAGCCATTTTGATTGCACCGCCATATTCGCGTCCACGGACTCTAACGCTTTGGGCGTGCTGCAGGCGGCCGACGAATGCGGTGTACGGATACCCGAAGATATCTCGCTGCTCGGGTTTGACAACATCCATTTTACGGGCCTTCCCAAAATCAACCTGACCACGATCGAGCAGCCTAAAATGACGATGGCTGCGATAGCGGTGGATATGATGATGGAAAAGCTCCGCAATCCGTCGCTCGGCTACTCGCACCAGATACTTTTGCCCACGCTGATCAAGCGAAAATCCTGCATTTCGCTGGTATAATTTTTGACCCGGAGGACCTATGAAAGAATACTTGTACGACCCGCACGTCCATACTTTGGAAACCAGCCTCTGTGGAAGGATCCCCGCAAAAACACTGGTGGAAACGTACCATGAGAAAGGCTACGCCGGAATCGTCGTGACGGACCACCTGCATGAGACCTACATTTCCTCACTTACATGCCACGACGATTGGGACGCCTGCGTGGACCGATTTCTCCTTGGCTACAACGCTGCAAAGCAAAGGGGCGCCGAGTTAGGGTTTGACGTGCTTCTGGGGGCGGAACTTCGTTTTGAACAGGAAAGCAACAACGATTACCTGGTATATGGCATAGACGAGGCATTCCTGAGAAGAAACCCCTACCCGTACCGCATGGACCCGCACGATTTTTTCGATACATTTAAAAACGAGGTATTGATCATACACGCGCACCCGTTCCGGGAACAGCACGGCCCCATCCTTTACGATTGCGTGCACGGGATCGAATACATCAACTGCAGCCCCCGCCATGAAAACGGCAACGAAGAGGCTCTGGCGCTTTGTATGGAAAACCCGCATTTATTCAGGACCTGCAGCTCGGATACGCACCGCCCCGGGGACGAAGGGCGCGCCGCAATGGTGTTTGATAGGCGGCTTTTTGATTCCTTCGATTATAAACGCGCGGTGGAGCAAGGGGCCTACCGGCTGAAGAGCGAGGAATTTCAGCACCTGATTACAAAATGCAACGCCCATTTCGGAGGAAGGAATTAGATGGGGAAGAAATTTGACACGTTCATTCTTGGCCAGCCCAGTTTGGACGTCAACACGGATTATGACGGAGTGACCAGAAAATCCATCGGCGGTGCGGTTGTGTATTCCGGCTTCGCAGCGTCAGGTATGGGCCGTTCGGTTGCCGTGCTGCCTAAAGTAAACAAAGCCGATATGGATGTTCACGAGGTGTTTGCTGCAGCGAAAAACGTGACGGTATTCCCCGTCTATAGCGAGCAAAGCACTTCCATCCAAAATGTTTACCACACCGCCGACCGCGAAAGGCGCACCTGCACCATGCTAAGCCGCATAGAGCCGTACGCGGTAAGCGAGATCCCCGAAGTGGACGCTGAAATCTACCACATCGCAGGGCTGATGCGCGGGGATTTAAGCAACGAAATCATCGCCTATGCCGCCAAAAAAGCCATGGCAGCCGTAGATGTGCAATGCCTGCTCCGGTGCGAGGAAAACGACGCCATGGTATTCCACGATTGGGAAGAGAAGCGAAGTTACCTCCCCATGATCCGCTTTTTGAAGACGGACGCCGCGGAAGCGGAAATACTGACTGGCCTCACCGACCGGGAGCAGGCCGCGAAACAGCTCTACGCGTGGGGCGCAAAAGAGGTCATGATCACCCACAACACCGAAGTGCTCGTATACGATGGAAAGAAAGTATACACCTGCCCCTTAAAGCCGCGCAGCCTGATTGGCCGCACGGGCCGGGGGGACACCTGCTTCTCCGCGTATATCACGGAACGCCTGTATGCGGATATTCCGGAGGCGCTGCTGTGGGCTGCTGCCTTGGTATCGCTCAAAATGGAAACGCCGGGGCCGTACTTGGGCACGCGCGAACAGGTAAAAACTTATATTGACGAATTCTATCAGGGCTGGCCGTATTGATCGTTTTCATAATACTTTGAAGTCTAGGGGGAAGGGGGCAGGCATATGTTCGATTGGTTTGAATCATTGGGCCTGCAGGACCTCAACTTTTTCTCGATTGCCCTGAGGATATTGCTGGCATCCGTATTCGGAGGTGCCCTGGGTCTGGAAAGATCATTAAAGCGCCGCGCAGCGGGGTTTCGGACCTACATGCTGGTTTGCCTGAGCGCGTGTCTCGTAATGATGACAGGGCAATATATGGCTTCCCGGCTGGGCGGCACGGACCCCGCCCGTCTGGGCGCGCAGGTGATCAGCGGCATCGGCTTTTTAGGCGCGGGCAGCATATTGATTACGGGCACGCGGCAGATCAAAGGAATAACGACCGCCGCGGGGCTCTGGTCCTCGGCTTGTCTGGGGATCGCGATCGGCATAGGTTTTTATGCGGGCGCTCTTATTATGTTCCTCACGATGTTCCTTGTGATGACGATTTTCAATTTTATTGAGTCCAAGTATGTCGGCCGTTCCAAGCGGCTGCTGCTGTACGCGGTGCTTGAGAGTACGCAGGGGATCGCGAGCTTTTTTGATGTCGCCAAACAGAACAACGTGTTGATAGACGGTTATGAAACCATGCGCTCAGAATACCCGCCCGGAATAGGCATGTTCATTACGCTTCGCTTCAAAGAGAGGAGAAGCCACAGCGAGGTGCTCGAAATCATGCGCCCGAGCGAAGGCCTGATCTATATGGAGGAAATCTAGACCCTTTCCGTCTTGTCTTTCTGCCCCGTGGCTCAATGGAAACAGCCACTTAACCCCGTTCCTTGATTGACGCGTACACGCCGCACGCTTAAGGAGCCGACATGCATATTGCCCGCCAGTATTTAAAACCTTATATCGGCAGGATGTCCTTTGGGCTGCTCATCAAGTTTATCGGCACAATGATGGATCTGGTTTTGCCGTGGCTGCTCGCATACGTGATTGATGAGGTTATCCCGATCAAGGACGTTAAAGCGGTATATCTTTATGGCGGGCTGATGATGCTCTGCGCCGGGGTCGCATTCTCCTTCAACGTTTGGGCCAACCGAATGGCGGCCAAGGTATCCCGGGATATTACGCGGGAATTGCGTTTTGATCTTTTTAAAAAAATCTCCCGCCTGTCCTTTTCCGATATGAACCGCTTCGCCCTGCCTTCGCTGATCTCCAGGCTCACCAATGACACATACAACATCCATACGCTGCTGGACAGGATGCAGCGGTTGGGGGTGCGCACGCCGCTTTTAATCGCGGGGGGCATCACGCTTTCTTTTATGATGGAGCCAGCGATGGCGCTGATCCAGCTGTTGATGACCCCGGCTTTGATCGTGCTGGTGCGGTGGGTATACAAAAGGAGCACGCCGCTTTACCGGGAGGAGCAGCAGAAAATAGAGGGTCTTGTGCGCATCTTGCGCGAAAACGCGGTGGGCGTGCGCGTCATCAAGGCGCTGTCGAAGACCGGCTATGAAAAGCAGCGGTTCGCCAAGATAAATGAAAGCGTGGCGGATATCGAAAAAAAGGCGGGCCGGGTCGTGGCCTCCACCAACCCGATGATGAGCCTGATATTGAACATCGGGCTGATGTTGGTGATTATCGTGGGCGCGTACCGCGTCCAGGCTGGACTGATGCAGGTTGGTAAAATCATCGCCTTCCTTTCGTACTATACCATCGTCATCAACGCGGCGCTTTCCATCACGAAAATGTTTGCCATCTGGTCCAGAGGCAGCGCCTCCATGCTCCGCGTTGAGGAAATCCTATTAAAAGATGGGGCCACAACGGCGGGGGACCGCGCGCATGTGGACGATGATTGCCACGTTCGTTTCGACGACGTCAGCTTCTCCTATAACGGCAAGCAAAATGATCTCTCCAACATCTCCTTCTGCGTCAAACGCGGGCAGACGCTTGGCGTCATCGGCCCCACCGGAAGCGGAAAGACGACGCTAGTGAGCCTGCTGATGCGGCTTTATGACGCGCAGAGCGGCAACATCCGGATAGACGGGGACCTTATAGGCGGCATCCCGCAAGGCGAGCTCGCCGGCCGCTTTGGCGTGGTGTTCCAGAACGACGTGCTTTTGAACGACAGCGTATATGAGAACATCTCCTTCATGCGGAATATCCCTCAAGATAGGGTGGAAAAAGCCGCCCGCGCAGCGCAGGCGGCAGAATTTATACTGGGGCTTAGCGACGGCTATAGCCACATAGTAGACATTCGGGGCGCGAATTTGAGCGGTGGCCAGAAGCAGCGGCTGCTGATTGCGCGCGCTTTAGCGGGAGACCCGGAAATACTGATACTGGACGACGCCGAAAGCGCGCTTGATTACCGTACGGACGCCCTTCTTCGCAATGCGATCAGCAATGAATACAGCCACACGACAACCGTCATCATTTCGGAGCGGATCAGTTCCGTATGCAACGCCGACCATATCCTGGTGCTCGCAGACGGGCGCGTTGAGGGCGCCGGAACCCACCGGCACTTGATGGACACCTGCGAAAGCTACCGCAAAATCGCGCAGGTGCAGATGGGAGGGGCGGTAAAATGAAAGAGCGGCTTACAGGCATTGCCGCAACCTTCGAAAGGCTGTGGAAGTATTTAAAAAACAGGCGCGGAAGGCTTGTGCTGCTCTTTACCGCCATGCTGTTCGCCAATGGGCTGGAGCTGGCAATCCCGTTTTTATCCGGCCGGGCCGTGGACGCCATAGGCATTGTATCCGGCAATGTGGATTTTTCGCGCATCTTCATAAACTGCGGCCTTATGGCAATCTGCTTCGGGCTTTCCTCCATACTTTCCTACCGGCTTTCGGTGGGACTGATCGATTTAAGCCAGCAGGTTTCCTATGAGCTTAGAAAGGACGTGTTCCACAAGCTGGTGGATCTGCCGGTCAAGTACTTCGACACGCATTCGTCGGGGGATATCATCAGCCGGGTCTGCTTCGATATCGATACCATCAACGCCTCGCTTTCCACCGACCTGATGCAGGTATGCACCTCGGTGGTGACGGTCTTCGGGTCCTTTGTAATGCTGCTCGTCATATCCCCGCTGCTTTCCTGCGTGTTCTTAGTGGCGGTGCCCTTTACCATGCTGTTTACGGGGCGGCAGGTCAAGCGGCAGCATCCCTTATACCTGCTCCGCTCGGAGAAGCTGGGCAAGCTCAACGGGTTCGTGGAGGAAAGCATTTCCGGCCAGAGGACCATACGGGCATACGGCAGGGAAGCGGAACAGATCGAACGGTTCCGGGAGCGCAACGACGCGGCGATTGAGGCCAACTACCGGGCGGATTATGAAAGCAGGATTTTGGGACCTTTGGTCAATTTCATCAACAACATGTCGCTGTCGTTTATCAGCGTGTTCGGGGCGCTGCTCTATATTGCGGGAAGCATCTCTTTGGGCAACATCTCCTCGTTCATCCTGTACTCGCGAAAATTTTCGGGGCCAATCCGCGAGGCGGCAAACATCATTACGGAAATACAGGCGGCGGTGGCCGCGGCGCAGCGGGTGTTCCGGCTGATCGACGAGGAGCCGGAGCCGACAGGCGAAACGGGGGAGGACGCCCCGTTTTCCCCGCAGGGGGATATCGACCTGCAGCATGTGAAGTTCGGGTATAAGCAGGATGCCGACATCCTGCACGATCTGACGGTGGACGTCAAAAGCGGCACCTTAACCGCGATTGTTGGCCCCACGGGCGCGGGAAAGACGACAATCGTGAACCTTCTGATGCGGTTTTATGACGTAAGCGGCGGACGCATATTGGTGGACGGCTGTGATGTACGCGACATAGCCCGCAAGCAGCTGCGGCGGGCTTACGCGATGGTGCTGCAGGATACGTGGCTGTTTTATGGGACCATTTATGAGAACCTCGCTTACGGGAGTGAGAACGCTACAAGAGAGCGCGTGCAGGAGGCCGCCAAGGCGGCGAAGATCCACAATTTCATTCTGTCGCTGCCCGATGGGTACGATACCCTGCTTTCCGACGACAGCCTCAATATATCAAAAGGCCAGAAGCAGCTTTTGACCATCGCCCGCGCCATGCTGCTGGACGCCAGCATGCTGATACTGGACGAGGCGACCTCCAATGTGGATACCGCCACGGAGATAGAAATCAACGAAGCAATGAAGAAGCTGATGCGCGGAAAGACGTGCTTTGTCATTGCGCACAGGCTTTCCACCATAGAGCGCGCGGACTTGATACTTGTGATGGACCACGGGCGTATCGTGGAGCAGGGCAGGCACGAAGAGCTTTTGCAGCAAAAAGGCATGTACGCAAGCCTGTACGCGTCGCAATTTGAGATTCGTTAGGACTGCGCGAACTTTTCGCAAACGTATGCATGAAATTTTACAAAAGTAATCCTTTGCGGTGGACAATCGCTGCTTCCAGGCAGGGAAAATACTCCCCGACTGCAGGAGTGATATCGGCATGATACCGACCTTGTTCATAGAAAAAGTCCGATATTCCTTGGGGAAAATGCGATCCTAGAAAATTGTTCATAAAAACCAATTGACAGAATAGAGATATACTATTATGATAAATACAAATAATTTTTTACGCAAGCGTTTGCGGACTATCCCAATCCATTCGCTTTTCATTCGGCACATAATTCAGACCCCGTTCCATTCCAATTCTTCACGTTAAATCAACCGCAAGGCGGGTGAACTCTTTGATTCAGGCAGTTATATTCGATATGGGCGGCGTCATCCATACGCTCACGGAAGACCCAAACCGGCACCTTCTCTATGCGGGAAAGATCAAAGATTTGCTGGAACTTCGAGGCATACGCATACCGGACCCGGTCGAGGTTTTTGCCAATAAGCTTTTGGAAGCGGACCATGCCCGCAAGCGGGCCGCCGAACAGACGGGGGAGATCCCCCCGATTGAGGCGTGGCGCTCCTTCTTTTTGAAGGACTATGGGGCGACGAGTGAGCAACTGTTTCCCATTTCGGAAGAGCTAAGTTTCCTTTGGTGCAACCGGGCGCACGACACCCCGCGCGAAGGCCTGCGCGAGTGCCTGCAGGGCCTGCGGGAGCAGGGTATGCGCTTAGGGATACTCAGCAATACGCTCTCACGGACATACGCGCCTTACTTCCTGCAGGAGTACGGCGTTGCCGGGTATTTTGAGTACATACTGCTTTCGAGCGTATGCGGGCTGAGAAAGCCGGATGCCCGGATATTCGACCTTTGCAGGACGTCCATGGGCTTAAAAGCCGAAGAAATGGCCTATGTGGGCGATACCATCTCCCGGGATGTCATAGGCGTAAAGAACGCAGGCTGGGCCTTGATGATACGCATATTGTTCCGCGAAGCAAAGGCGCATGTACTGGAACGCGAGCAGAAGCTCGAAGGGTGCGGCTACGCGCCGGACTACGTAATAGAAAAGCTGCCGGAGATTGCGGACATTATCCGGTCCTATAACGAAGGCTGCCATATAGGCAGAGTTTCATCCGGAAAGAAAGAGGTGTGAACGTGAGCGCTAAACAGGCCAGGAAGCCCTTGTCCGGCGTCAAAATCAAAAACAAAATCCTGCAGGTCGTTAAGAACCCGTTCAATATGATCGTGCTGATTTCCCTTGTACTGCTGATCGTACTGATCGTTATTCCGCTGATCGAGATGCTCAGGACTACATTCACGCTCGCGGCAAGCGAATTAAGGCGCGTGGACGGCAATGTCGGGGACTTTACGCTCTACTACTGGAAGCAGCTTTTCGCAAGCAACCTTTCCGCCGCCACGCTTTGGAAGCCGCTTATTAACTCCCTGATCATAGGCTTTTTCACGGCGCTCATTTCCGTTCCGCTCGGCGCGGTACTCGCCTGGCTGATGGTACGCAGCGATTTGCCGGGGAAAAAGTTCCTTTCCATCGGCATCATCGTTCCCTACATGATACCGTCCTGGTGCAAAGCGATGTCCTGGCTTGCGGTATTCCGCAACGCAAGAAGCGGCTCGCCCGGCTTTTTGGAGGGCCTGGGGGTGACCATACCGGACTGGCTCGCGTACGGCCCGGTGGCGATCATACTGGTCATGGTGCTGCACTATTATGCCTTCTCTTACATCATGGTTTCAAGCTCGCTCCGCTCGGTCAACAGCGAACTCGAGGAAATGGGAGAAATCCAGGGCGCGACCAAGTTCCAGATATTGAAGAGCATCACAATGCCCCTGGTCGCTCCCGCGGTACTGTCCGCGACAATCATGACGCTTTCAAAATCCGTGGGCTCTTTCGGCGTGGCCGCCAACCTGGGCTTACGCATCGGCTACTTTACGCTGGCCACCAAAATGCACGACATGATCAACGGCAGGCAGGCAGGGTTAGGCTACGCGATGGCGCTGCTGCTGATCGTTCTGGCTTCGGGCACCATATTTGCGAACCAGCGGCTGGTCGGCACGCGAAAGTCCTATGAGACGCTGGGCGGCAAGGGAACCAAACACGCGCTGATCCCGCTGGGCAAGGCCAGGCCGTACCTCATGATATTCCTGGCCCTGTTCCTGATCATCGCCATGTTCATGCCCATGTTCATACTGGTCATGGAGACGTTCCAGAAAAGCACGGGTGCAGGCTATGGGCCAGACAACCTTACGCTGTACAACTGGATAGGCGACGCCGACTTTGCCAGCACCACCAGCCATTACCCAGGCATATTCAAAAACCAGGAATTCTCAAGGGGCCTATGGAACACCATTCAGTTAACCGTTATCTCCTCGGTCATCACGGCCTTCTGCGGGCAGTTCCTGGGATATATCAGCTCCCGTGGCCGCGGGAAATGGTATGGAAAGCTGACCGAGCAGCTCGTATTTATCCCATACCTGATGCCGGCCATCGCGTTTGCGGCGATTTACCTCGCCATGTGGAGTATGCCGCACGGAATCATCCCATCCCTGTACGGCACGTTCACGCTGCTCGTACTGGCAAGCGTGGTCAAGCATTTCCCCTTCGCGAGCCGCGCGGGGACCGCGAACATGATGCAGATCGGCGTGGAACTGGAGGAAGCCGCGGATATCGCGGGCGCAAGCTTCTGGAGAAGAATGGGCAGGATCATCATACCGCTCGCGAAACAGGGCTTCCTTTCGGGGTTTATGCTCGTGTTTATCAGCATCGCTAAGGAACTGGATCTTATCATATTGCTGATCACGCCGGAGAACCGTACGCTGTCTTACCTGGCATTCCAATACTCGCGCGAGGCACTCCCCCAGATGGCGGACGCGATCTCGGTATGCGTGCTTGTATTCGTGCTGGTATGCTACTGGCTGGCCAATAAATTCGGCGGCGCCGATATCGGCAAGAGCTGGGGTTGATTGAGTAAGCCGTCTGTAACGCGGAAAGAGAGGAAACACAATGAGCAAAATCGAACTGGAGCATATCGACAAATACTTTGGCGACAACCATGTGTTAAAGGATTTGAACCTGACCATCGAGGACGGCGACTTCATGACGCTATTAGGGCCGTCGGGCTGCGGAAAGACGACCACGCTGCGCGTGGTTTCGGGGCTGGAGAAGCCGCAGAACGGCGTCATGCGCATGGACGGACGGGAGGTCATCAACTGCGACCTCGCTTATTTTGAGGAGCCGAGCAAGCGCGAGCTCAACCTCGTATTCCAAAGCTACGCCCTGTGGCCGCACATGACGGTATATGAAAACGTAGCGTTCGGCCTGAAGATTAAAAAAATATCCGGCAGCCAGATTGAAAAAATGGTGAAAAAGTCGCTGGATATGATGCGGATCGGGGAATTCGAGAAGCGTTACCCCAACGAGCTTTCCGGCGGCCAGCAGCAACGTGTCGCCATCGCGCGGGCAATCGCCTCCGAGCCGAAGCTGCTGCTCTTGGACGAACCTCTTTCTAACCTGGACGCCAAGCTGCGTATCGACATGCGCTCGGAGCTCAAGCGCCTGCACAACGAAATGGGAACCACCATCATATACGTTACGCACGATCAGGTGGAGGCGCTTACGATGTCCACCAAGATCGCGCTGTATTCGGAGGGCGTGCTGGCCCAGGTTGCAACGCCGCTCGACCTGTACATGAACCCCGGCACCCTGATGGCTGCGGATTTCATTGGCAACCCCCGCATCAATTTCCTGCAGGGGACCGCGGCTTACGACGGCGAGCATCTGACCGCCTCCTGCGCCATAGGCACGTTCCGCTACAGCAAAAAGGATATGACGGATGCGCCGCTCTCCTCAAACGAATTCCCCTGCGTGTTCGGGCTGCGCCCTGAGCAGGTGCGCATCGAGCGGGACGCTGACGGCGACGGCATTGCGGCGAATATCTACGCCAGCCAGCCAGCGGGCTCCGAAACGCTGGTCACTCTGACCGTCGGCGGCGCCGAGTTTCTTTCCAAGCAGATTGGAATTATGGAGTATCAAATCAACGAAAGGGTGCGGCTCCTCATAGACCCCGGAAAGCTCAATGTCTATGACAAGGCAAGCGGGAAGCTCATAAAGCTTGCGGTTTAGCCGCAGGGTTCATCATAACTGAAAGGAGATCAGCCATGAAGAAACTGCTCACGCTCACCCTGGTTGTATTAATGGCTTGTACATTGGCATTGGGAGGATGTACGGCAGCTCCCGCCAGCAGCCCCACGCCGGAACCCGCAGCCCCCGCGGCCCCCGAAGCGCCCGCCGCGCCCGAGGCTACAGAATCCAACGTGGTCAACGATGAAAAATGGAACGACATGACGTCGGAACAGCTTTATGAACAGGCGAAAACGGAGGGCGGCAAGGTGGTAGTCTATACCATCTCCAGCCGTATGCAGAAAACCTGCGAAACGTTCATGGAGGCATACCCGGGCCTGACCGCCGAGGCCATCGACCTGGACCAGGGGGAAGCGGTAAGCAAGATTGAGATCGAAGCGAAATCCGGCAACATCAACGCGGACGTCCTGCAGTGCAAAGATGGCAACGGCGAAATTTACTACGACTTCTACCCGTTCGGCTATCTGGAAACGTACTATCCCACCGATATTGTCGCGCATATCGATCCCAGCCTGTTGGGATATGGCATGCCGTTCTATGCGAGCATGAACTTCTGGTATTACAACACAACGGCCTTCCCCAACGGCGCGCCGGTAAGTAACTGGTGGGACATCCTCGAAGTGGACGAAAGCGGCAACCAGAAGTACGACATCGTTTGTGAAAACCTGTCCGCTGATCCCACCTACCTGACTTTCTATTCCAGCATGATACTCAACGCCGATCAATTGGCGCAGGCATATGAGGCCAAGTATGGAAAGCCCATCGAATACACCTATGACAATACCATGACCGCCAATGTACCGGAAAACAACGCGGGCTATGAGTTCCTGTACCGGCTCTCGCAGCTGAAGCTGACGTTCATCGGCGACGGGGACGAGATTGTGGAAGCCGTCAACGCCGCGACCGATCCGAACAAACCCAGGCTCGGCTTCTGCTCCGCGGGCAAAATCACCAACCGCGAGGAAAACGGCTATACCATCGATTGGGTGACGAAGCTCCTGCCCTATCCCAACGTGCAGAACTGCAACTACCTCTATGTGGTAACCGGCTGCGACAACCCCGCGGGCGCGCGCCTGTTTATCCGGTTCCTGATGGGCGAGGCGGACGGCCAAGGCATTGGCTTTGAACCGTTTACCAAACAGGGCAACTGGTCCATCCGCGACGATTATGTCAACCCCAACAACCCGTTCTCCGTGGAGGACAGCGGCGCCATACCGGGCGACATGAAGGGCGTGTACGACATATTCCTCGACGTGCAGGACTTCTGGACCTACTGGCTCGACCAGAACCCCAATATGTAATGAAACCTCATTATAGGAACTAGAACGGCATGCGGGCGGGCACTGTCCGCCCGCATTCAAAAAAAGCAAGGAAATGAAAAACCATGGATCAGGCAAAGACGGGCCGTAAACAGACAAAGGCCGATAAATTCTGGAGCATGTTTCTGTTTACCGAAAACGGGAAGGTAAAAAGCACATTGCTGATTTACTCCTTTTCGCTGAGTATTCTGTTCGTTATGATTTACCTGCTTTCGTACCTGATGCTGATCGACCCGATCGACGCGTTTTTCCTGCCGCGCGTCGGAACGAAATTCGCCACGTTTCTTGAAAGCGTGCTCCCCGCCATAGCGGGTACCGCGCTGTGCTGCCCGATACATTTTGCCAT
The DNA here is from genome assembly GCA_023409435.1 of Bacillota bacterium. GTDB lineage: Bacteria > Bacillota > Clostridia > Christensenellales > CAG-138 > JAEYLA01. Next base: position 30,989 of record JAEYHP010000117.1, read on the forward strand.
AAAGGAGAAAAAGCTGGCCCCTGCCGCCTACCTGTGGCTGCTGTTTTACAGCCTTGCAACGGGAATAGGGCTTATCGCAAGCCTAACAAAGCTTGAACTTCCAACTTTTTTAGGCCTTTTTTCTATGGTTGCGCTGCCGCCGCTTGCAATTGGCGGCGCAGCATCCGCGCTTCTGTATATGAAGTACAGAAAAAAACTTTTGAATAGATAAATCAGCCGGATAACGGCTTTTAAAGGAGTTTATATGATCGATACGGTGCTGTTCGATATGGGAGGTACGCTGGAGGAAATCTACAGCGACCAAAAGACGATGGCGGAAACCGCAAAGGGGATACGCCGGATCCTTCAAAAGCACGACATCTGCCTTCCAATGGATGATGTTGCGCTTTGGACGAGCGTATCCGCCGGTATGCAGCGGTATAAACGCCTGAGCGAGCAAACCTGTATGGAACTGAAACCCGAGCAGATCTGGCCTGAGTACGCCTTAAACTCGCTGCCTGTGGATAAAGAAAGACTGATTCCCATATCCGAGGAACTGGCCTACATGTGGGAACTCACATTCTATACGCGCAAGATGCGCCCGCGCGTACACGAAATGCTGGAGGGCCTGCGGGAGATGGGGATGCGGATGGGCGTCGTCAGCAATACCGCCAGCCTCTATCAGGTATTTGAGACCCTGGAAGAGTACGGCATCCGCTCCTATTTTGAGGACGTCACGCTTTCGAGTACGGTCGGCTACCGCAAGCCCAACCCCAATATATTCTTTATCGCCCTGCACCAGCTGCGCGCAAAGCCGGAAAACTGCGCCTATGTGGGGGATACCATATCGCGGGACGTAATCGGCGCCAAGAACGCCGGGTTTGGCCTTACGCTGCAAATCAACTCGTTCCTTACCGCGGACCGGGACGTCCGGACAGACGGCATACAGCCGGACTACATGCTCAACGAGATTTACGACGTTTACCCAATATGCAAAATGCTGCGCGAGGCGGAAAACAAAACGGCATGAAGCGATATGGCATGATCATTCCGGACGACGCCAACCCGCTTTACCCGGAGACCGCGGAAAACATCGCGCGCGAACTGGAACTGCGGGGAGACAGGCTGCTGATCCATAACGCACAGTCAAACGCAGAGAAAGAAGCCCTGTACTGCGATGCGCTCATCAAGGCGGACGTTGCGGGCATTTACGCCATGCCGGTACAAGAGGAAAGCCATGCGCTGTATGCGGGGCTGCGCATTCCTGTCGTACTTGTGGGATGCAAGTCCTCGCACGCATCCGTGAGCTGCGTTGCCATGGACGATGCAAAGGCCGGAATTCTACTTGCACAAAGCCTGGTTAATAACGGGCACAAAAAGCTTGTGTTTTTGATAGACTCCACATCCCGCCATGCGGACCGTCTTTACGGTTTTCTGCTGGGAGCGGAGCAAAGCGGCATACCCCGCAATCATGTCCAAGTGGTTCGGGTCGCCGGAAACTCGCTGCGGGACAGCTACTCCGCAATGAAAAGCCTCTTAAGCGAAAAAGAGCCTCCCACGGCCATAGCCGCACAGGATGACTTTACCGCCTTTGGCGCGTGGCAGGCGATTGTGGAGCAACAATTGCGGCCGGGCAGGGATAATGCGCTGATTGGGTTCGGGGATGTTTCGCTTGCGTCCCTTTCCAAATACAAACTGACCAGCGTGGGATGCGGCCGCTTTGCGCTGGAAACGCAGGCCGTCACATTGATGGAGAACATGCTTCAGGGCAGAGGGCCGGAAATAATGCTGCTTGCGCCCAGGATGTTCTGCCGCGGAACGTATGTGGAGCAAGCCGATGAAACGTTAAATTTCAGATAAACAAAGGAAACTATGCTGACGATCGATTTTATCAACGTTGGGTACGGGGACGCCATACTCATCCGGGAACAAACCGGCTCCTCCCATTTCTGTATGCTGGTGGACTGCGGAGATACCGCGGCGGACAGCGTCCCGGCGAATTCGTGCCGGACCGATGCGGCCGCGTATCTGAATGAGGAGGGCGTTTCCCATATCGATTTGCTGGTGTTGACCCATCTGCACCGCGATCATATCGGCGGTATGGAACGGCTTTTGGAGCGGGTAACGATCGACGGGCTCTGGACGCCTTACCTGCCGCCCCCGGAACTGCGCCAAGTGCGTCTGGCGGCGAAGGGGGACTATTCCAAAACCGCAAAGAGCATCTGCCAGACGCTCAACATGCTGCTTGACGCCGCGGAGCCGCTTGAGACGCGCGGGTGCAGGCTGACGGAGGTCCATGAAAGCCAAAAAGGGTACCGCCTGACGCCCGCGCTTTCTGCCGATATTTCCTGCCAGCAGCAATACCTCTACGCCCGCCAAAGACGTGTGCTGGAGGAAGCCCTGTTGGGGAGGCCGGACCGGTTCGAACTGGATTATATAGGGCAGTTCACCAACATTACAGGCATTCGGCTTCGCCTGACCTACCATGGCCGGGCAATCGTGCTACCCGCTGACGTTTACGCCGGGTTTTGGGATTATGAACAAAACGACCCCTGCTATATCCTGAAGGTGCCGCATCACGCCTGCGGCGGAGCTCTGACGGAGGAGCTGTTAAAAAAACTCCGCCCCGAACACGCGGTCGTCTCCGTTTCCAACGACCGGGGCGATAACCGGCCCTCCGCCGAGGCAATCGGCTTGCTCAAACAATATGCCGGCAGCATTCAATTTACAGACGCGGTCTCCATATTGGGGATGGAGGCGCAGTATCATTCTTCTGTCCGTTTTGTAATCGAATAAAGACGCATTTGCACAGGGAGGCAATACATGTCCGAAAACTATTTAAGAAGCATCCGGGACGCAATCAACAATATGGGTCATATGCCTCATTTGGACGCGATCGCGGGGATACCGGAACTGTTCGGCGTAGAGGTGAACAATTCCTATGCGAAGAAGGAGGACGCGTCCTTCATTGCGACGGTATTCAATATGGAATGCGGCACGCGCCCCGAAAAGATAATGCCCTATCTGCAGCTGCATCCTGACCTCTGCAATGCGGACGTAATACTTGCAAACGAACTTGATTACGGCATGGCGCGCTCAAAAAACAGGCACGTCACGCGGGATATCGCGGAAGCGCTGAAAATGAATTACGCTTACGGCATCGAGTTTATTACCGCCAAAGCGGGCCAGGATGGCAATACGCTGGGCTGGCACGGCAACGCCATACTTTCGAAATATCCTTTGCACAACGCGAAGCTTGTGCACCTCCCCATTGCGTACGATTGGTTTTACCGCGAAAACGACTGCCGTCTGGGGACGCGCGTCGCGATATTGGCGGAAATTGAGGCCGCAGGACGGCACATAGGCCTAACCTGCGTCCATTTGGAAAACCGGGCCACGCCGGAGGAGCGCGAGCGGCAGCTTCGGTACCTTTTGGAATGCGCTGATGCGCATTTCGGCGATATCCCGGTATTGGTGGGCGGCGATATGAACACCAATACCGTAAGCGGGGATACGCTGGGCAGCATGAATGTGTTTTGCCACAATGAGGAGGAGCAGGACCGCCGCATGGCGATTATCCCGACTCTGGAGCCGCTGATGCGCTGCGCGGAAGAATTCGGATATTCCTACACGGACTGCAACCTGATGAACAAAACCACAAGAAGAAAGCCCATGCCCGACGGCTCCACCGTGCGTCTGAATTTGGACTGGTTTTTCCAAAAAGGCCTTACCTGCTCGAACCCCTTGCGGGTGGAGACCATATTCAAACATACCGAACTTTCCGGGCAGCCCCGGGAGCTTGCCGTATACGACGGGCAGGAACTGTCCGATCACGACGCCATTGTGGTGACCTGCCGCCTGTAACATCTCTTTTTTCAGCGCCTCCGCATGCGCGGGAGGCGAAACGCCTTTTCAAATAGAACCGTAACGATCAGCCAGGACCATAAGGAGGAGCACATGAGGCCGGAATCTGTCCCGAGATCGCCTGGGTTTTCGCAGAGCAGGCGTATAAAAAACGGTTTACGCAACGCGTTTACCAACCCGTACAACATTATCGTGATCGTCGCCATCGTGTTGCTGGCGTACCTGATCGTGGTACCGCTGCTTGAAATGATTTCTACGACATTCCAGGCGGCAAACAAGGACCTGCGCCGTATCCCCGGCGCGCAGGTCGGGGATTTCACGCTGTTTTACTGGAACCGCCTGCTGTTCACCGAGGTCAGCGCGTCGCTTCTGTTTCGGCCGCTGTTGAATTCGCTCATTATCGCTATTACGGTATCCGTGCTGAGCATCGGGCTCGGCGCGGGCGTCGCCTGGCTGATGGTACGCTCCGACCTTCCGTTCAAGAAATTCTTCTCGCTTGCAATCATCGTTCCGTACATGCTGCCTTCCTGGTGCAAGTCCATGGCCTGGATGACGGTATTCAAAAACGCGCGCGTGGGCGGATCGATGGGGTTCCTGGCAGCGCTGGGCATCGATACGCCGGACTGGCTGGCCTACGGGCCAATACCCATTATCATCGTGCTGACCGTTCACTATTATGCATACGCGTACCTGCTGGTATCGGCGGCGCTTGGATCCATCAACAGCGAGCTTGAGGAGATGGGTGAAATCGCAGGGGCGGGCAAGCTGCAGATATTAAGGAGAATTACTCTGCCGCTTGTGCTGCCCGCCATACTTTCCGCATTCATACTTACGTTCTCCAAATCCATGGGAACATTCGGCGTGCCGGCATTCCTGGGCATGAAGGTGAACTACTATACAATCTCCACCATGCTGTATTCCACCGTCAAGCAGCAAAACACCACGACGGGTTTTGCGATCGCCATGATACTGATCACCATCGCCGCACTCAACGTGTATTTAAACCAGCGGGCGATAGGCGCGCGGAAAAGCTACGCCACGATCGGCGGCAAGGGCGGGCGGCATACGGTTATTCCGCTGGGCGCCGCGAAACCGATTTTGCTGATACTTTTAATCCTGTTCGTATGCGTCGCGGTGATCGGGCCGCTGATGATACTGATGATGGATACGTTCATGCTCAAACCCGGCGTATATGCGTGGGAGAACTTCTCCCTCCACTATTGGGTTGGGGCGGCGCACCAGTTGCCTGAGGTTTTTGAAGGGGAACCGGGCGTATTCGCAAACCCGCGGTTCTGGACCAACGTATGGAACACGCTCAAGCTGGTAATCATGACGTCCGTCATCGGAACGGTATTCGGGCAGTTGATCGGCTACATTACCTCCCGCGGCCGCGGCAAACTTTCCGGCCGCCTGGTGGAGCAGCTGGTATTCGTGCCCTACCTAATTCCATCGATCGCGTTCGGCGCGATTTACCTGTCCATGTTCTCCCAGCCGCAGCTTTTCATCCCGTCGCTTTACGGCACATTCGCGCTGATGGTGCTGGTTTCGGTGGTCAAACACCTTCCCTTCTCCAGCCGCGCGGGTACCGCCAACATGATGCAGATTGGCCAGGAGCTTGAGGAAGCGGCCTCCATGGAAGGGGCGGGCTTCGGCAGGCGCATGGGGCGCATCGTGCTGCCGCTGTCCAAGGCGGGCTTTATTTCGGGCTTTATGCTGATATTTATCAGCATCATGAAGGAACTCGACCTGATCATACTGATCGTCACGCCCAAGCTGGCCACGCTGCCGTATATGGCGTTCTCGTACTCCAACGGCAATATGGAGCCCTACTCCAACGTGGTAGCGGTGTGCATGTTCCTGATTGTGTTGTTTGTGTACTGGCTGACCAACAAGTTTGGCAATGCGGATATCGCCAAGGGCATGGGAGGTTAATGGCAATGAGCAAAATCGTGTTAAGCGGCATCAACAAATATTACGGAAGCAACCATGTTTTAAAGAACCTGGACCTCACAATCGAGGACGGCGAGTTCATGACGCTGCTGGGTCCCTCCGGCTGCGGAAAGACGACCACGCTGCGCGTGGTGTCGGGCCTGGAGCGCCCGCAAAGCGGCAAAATCCATATGGACGGCCGCGAAGTAGTCAACGCCGAAGAACTGTTTTTTGAAGCGCCCTCCAAGCGCGGTTTGAATTTAGTGTTCCAGTCCTATGCCCTGTGGCCACATATGACGGTATTCAACAATGTGGCGTTCGGCCTGTGCATCAAAAAGGTCCATAAGGACGAGATCAGGCGGCGCGTAGAAAGCGCGCTGGAACGCTTGCAGATCAGCGAGTATATCAACCGGTACCCGAGCGAGCTTTCCGGCGGCCAACAGCAGCGCGTGGCGATTGCACGTGCAATCGTAAGCGAGCCGAAAACGCTGCTGCTGGATGAACCGCTTTCTAATCTGGACGCGAAGCTGCGCATCGATATGCGCTCCGAGCTCAAACGCCTGCATCAGGAACTGGGCACCACCGTCATTTATGTCACCCACGACCAGATCGAGGCGCTGACCATGAGCACCCGCGTAGCCATATTTTTTGAGGGCGAGCTTGCGCAGGTGGACACGCCCATCAACGTATACAGCAACCCCGCAGATCTTAGGATCGCGGATTTTATAGGGAACCCGCGCATCAATACGGTGCAGGCGAAAGCGCAATTCCAGGGCGGTAAGCTCAACGTAACCTCCGACCTTGGCGTCTTCACGTTTGAGCAGGGCGACCTGACCGGAAACGAATTTCCGAAAAACGGCGAATTCGAATGCGTGCTGGGCATACGCCCCGAGCATATCGCGGTTTCCAGGAATACGGAAAGCGGCGGGTTCCTGGGCGCTGTCTATGCCTGCCAGCCTGCCGGATCGGAAACTTTGGTGCAGGTGCAGATCGGCTCGACGCTGCTCCTCGCCAAGGCGATCGGCATTACCAGCTATGACCGCGACCAGAAAGTGGGCGTACAGATACCCGAGCGGATGATCACCGTTTACAGCAAGGCCACCGGCAAGCTATTAAAATACGCCGCGGCAGAGTAAACGCTCACGCCGTCAGGCATCCAAAATGAACAGTGTTTGCCGGCGGACAAGTCGGCGGGCAAGACAATAAATAAGGAGGAAGTATGAAAGCCAAATCGATCATCTCATTGCTGACCGTGTTGTTACTGGTACTTTCCTGCGTCGGCTGTGCGCAGCAGCCCGCGCAAGCCGAGCAGGAAGCGCCCCCCTCCGAAGCCCCCGCGACAGAAGCGGAAGCCACGCCCCTTCCGATTCCAGCCGTAACCACTTGGGCGGAAGAGAACCAGATCAACAATGGTTCGCAAACCGTAGACGAGCTTTATGAGCTTGCCAAACAGGAGGGAACGGTCGTACTGTACTCCATCTCCAGCCGCTGCGTGCAGGTGAAGGAGAGCTTTGAGGCACAGTATCCCGGCGTCATATGCGACGCATATGACATTTCCACCAACGAACTTCTTGAGAAAATCACCCGCGAGTATGAATCCGGCGTGCGCAACGCGGACGTCATCCACTGCAAGGACCAGGACGGTGCGCTCTATATTGAAAAGGTCGCCACCGGGATATTCCACAACTATTATCCCGATGACATCGTCAAGACGATCAGCAACCAGAACTACCTGACCTACGCCATGCCGCTCTATATCGAGCTGAACCAATGGTTCTACAATTACGAGACGTATCCCGACGGACCTCCGGTAGACAGCTGGTGGGACCTCACGAGGCCGGAATGGAAGGGTAAGCTCCTCATCAGCAATCCCATCGATAACGTGAGCTATATGGCGATATTCACAGCCTTCACCGCTTACCACGATGAACTGGCGGCCGACTATGAGCGCGAGTTCGGCGAGCCCCTTACGCTTTCGGAAGGATGCCCGACCGCTGCCCATGAGTTGATGAAGCGACTGGTCGCCAACGACCTCGTCTTCATCGCTTCCTCCGACGAAATCTGCGAATCCGTCGGCACTGCGGGCAGCAAGGCCGATATCCTCGGCTATGCCGCATCCTCCAAGCTGCGCAAGAATGAGAGCGACGGTTGGGTGCTTGCGCCCATCAACATGCTGCCGACCACCGGCATCCCCGCGCAGAACAACCTGTATATCGTCAATGAAGCCCCGCATCCCAACGCGGCAAAGCTGCTGGTCCGCTGGATGACCGGCGAAGCGGACGGCAAAGGCGCGGGTTTTGAGCCCTTCAATACGCTGGGCGGATGGTCCGTGCGCGATAACGTGCCGCTGGCCGAAGGCAGCACGCCGCTTACCGACCTGCACGTGTGGGACTTCAATCCCATGTACGTCTATGAGAATCTCCCCGACGTCATGGACTTCTGGATCTCGCTTCAGAACTGAGAAAGGTTATTAACGCAACAATTAATTGGCAAACAAGGGAAAAAAATGTACAATTAATTCAATAAAAGATCCGCTGACAAGGCCAATACGGCTTAGTCAGCGGCTTTTAAACAGGCTGACGCCGGGAAGCAGGGAATAGCCATGAAGGAAAAGAAAGCAAAAGGCTCGCTGATCATCATCAGTTTCACGTTTAGCCTGTTGTTCCTTGTGATATTCCGGCTGGTTTATCCGTTCGTCGCCATGCTGCTGGTGATAACCATGGATGCTTATCCGGGAGAGTGGCTGGGTTCCATCATACCGGCGATACTGGCAAGCGGCATCTGCTGCCTTTTCATGATTCTCTTTCGGGAGAAGCGTACCGTACCATGCGCGTTCCTGTTTTTATCGGCTTTTCTATTGCTGTTTAATATTATGCCGTATGGCCTGTTCGAAACGCCGCAAGCCCTGCTCATTTTCAAGCTGCCGCCCATTGTCTTGGGGAATCTCATGAGCTGGGGGATTTATTTTCTAACCCGGCGAAAAAAACAGGCCGAACCCAGCTGAGGCGTCGGCTTTCTACTTACCTGGAAAGGGCAAAAAGCAAATGGGACTATTTGTAAAAGACGGCAAAGTGAAAAGCCCGCTGATGATTATCAGCTTTTCATTAAGCCTGTTGTTTGTCGTGGTGTTCGTGCTGGCGTATCTCTTTACGGCCGGGTCTGTCGCGCAATGGGCGGGGCAGGAAACGGGTTCTTTCTGGGAGATATGGCTCATCCCCAGCGCGGTTGCAACTATAGCAAGCGGCATCTGCTGCCTTTTCATGATCCCCTTTCAGGATAAACGCACCGTCCCTGCTGCGTTTCTGCTTTTTGCGGCTTATTTTGTACTGCTCAACATCGCGCTGTACTATAACGTAGATGAGGCCAATCTGCCGGTCGCCCGGCAAATCCTGTTCATCTACATGCTGCCGCCCACCGTTTTAGGAAATCTCATGAGTTGGGGAATTTATTGGCTGATCCGGCGAAAAAGCAGGCCAAACCCAAGCTAAGACGCCCGGCTTCCAAAAACAATTCGAAGGGGCTGATCAACAAAGCGCATAGAGATCGCTTTGCTGGTCTGCCCCTTCAAGCTTTTGATCCGGTCACTCTGCCATCCACCCCGCAATTATGGCCTCGTATGCCGCCCTGCGGGCCTTGGTCTCCAGCAGTTTTCGAATAGCCGCTTGCGCGGCCTCGTAGGGGATGTCGCCTGCCGGTACGCGCTCCGTAAGCTCTATGATGTGGAAACCGGCGCTTGACTGAACGACGCCGCTGACGTCGCCCGGATCGTGTAACGCCAGCGCAGCCTCTTTGAGCTCTGAAATATAATCGGATGTGGATGCGTATTCGCTCGTGAGGTATCCGCGGCTTTGATACGGCTCCATCTTCATACCCGCATCGGTTCCGTATTCAGAAAGCAGCTGTGTAAACGGCGTGCCCGCCCGGATATGGGCAAGCACCTCGTTCGCCGTCCCCTCGTCCGGGACGAGTATATGCCGGAAGCGGATATAGCCTTCGGGAACAAGCAGCGGCGGCACGCCGCCATACCGTTCATAGCCCTCCTGCTGGTTTTTAAATAACCCCGGGTCGTCGGCAAACGCGGCTTGAGCGCGGCATAGCGCGCGTCGTACCATTCGCGTACCTTTTCTTCTTCCACGGTTACTTTCCCCGTTACCGCGGCGCAAAGCTTATCGGACAACGCGTTAAAAAGGTATTCCTCGCGCATTTTTTCAATATCCAGGGAATCGGCGGAACCTTCCAGCGCATATTCGGCGGCATCGGCCTCAAGCCGCTTGATCACGTCGGCCTCTTCCCGGGCCGTAAGCGCAACACCGCGGGCTTGCGCCTCCCTCCGGACAACATCTTCCACCGTAAGTGGCTGCGGGGTTTCCCGGGTTGGCGTTGGCTGCGCCGCGCAACCCGGAAGCATCAGCAATACGGATAAAAGTGAGGCAGTGCGCAACAGTTTTGCGCAAAAGCCCACCGGCGGCCTGTTTGAGCCGACATGCAGGGACCCCTTACTTATTTTGTTCAAGGCTTTCCCCCAACCCGTAAAGCTGACCAGTATCCACAGCGTCATAAACGGCTATGGATCAGCCCGTCTTAAAGAGAGAACTCGGAAATCTTGACCGGACGGCCTTCCTCCATGGAGCGCTTTGCCGCAAGGCCAATCAGTACGGGCTGCAGCCCGTCGTTGACGTCCACCTCGGTGGGCGTGTTATTTATAACCGCGTCCACAAAGGATTTGATCTCCTGCTGGTAGGCCGTCATATAGCGTTCCAGGAAGAAATACAGCGGCTTTTCGGACGTTACGCCGTCCGCGGTGCTAAGCGTCGCGGTGGAGGCGGCGTCGTTGCCGTTTGCTACGCAGCCCTTGGAGCCGAACACCTCGGCGCGCTGGTCATAGCCGTAGGCAGCCTTGCGAGAATTGTCGATCACCGCGAGCGCGCCGTTCTTGAGTTTCAGCGTGACGATGGCGGTATCCACGTCGCCCGCTTCGCCGATGGCGGGGTCAACGAGCACCGTACCCTTGGCATATACCTCTTCCACTTCGGAACCGGACAGGTAACGGACCATATCAAAATCGTGGATCATCATGTCCAGATACAGCCCGCCCGAGACCTTTACATAGGGGATCGGCGGGGGCGCGGGATCGCGGGAAGTGATGCGGACGATATGCACATCGCCGATCTTCCCGTCCACAACGGCCTGCTTCAAAGCGCGGAAATTGTGATCAAACCGCCGGTTGAAGCCAACCTGGTACTTGAGGTTCTTGTCCTTTAACGCGTCCATGACGCCCTTGATCTTTGCAAGGTCATGGTCGATGGGCTTTTCGCAGAACACATGCTTCCCGGCGGCGATCGCCTCCAGGGAAATGGGACTGTGCGTATCGGTGGAGGAACAGATCAGCACCGCGTCGATAGTGGGATCCTCTATGATTTTACGGTAATCGAGATAAACGTTCTCAATGCCCACGCTTTTCGCCCATGCAGCCGTTTCTTCCGACATGTACGGGTCGGCGATGGCAGCGATTTTTGCGTTGGGCACGCCGGTCAGTATGCTTTTGGCATGCACCTGACCAATGCGGCCTGCGCCGATGATGCCTAATTTAATCATAAGCAACTCCCTATTTTGATTGTGTTTTACCTTGAATGTACGCATGATGAAAAGCCCGGCGCTACTGAAAAACCGCCTGCAGGCTTTCAAAGCAGTATGCGTTTACGAATTCCGCCGAGGGGATACTGAGCGTTTCCAGCGCATAGGCGCCCTTGTACCTGGTCTCTTCCAGGGCGCGATATACCGCCTTAAAATCGATATCGCCGTAGCCGGGAAGCCCCCGGTGGGAATCCGCGAAGTGCACATTCTTTATTTTCCCGGTGGCTGCATGGATCGCCTCTACCATGCCGCCGTCCTCCATGTTGGAATGGAACGTGTCGTACAAAATCCCCACGTTTTCCGGGTCGCCCAGCTCTTTCAGGAACGAAAGGACGTCGTAGGTGCTGTTGAGCATGCTGGTTTCGGCCTTGTTGATAGGCTCGATCTGGAGCGTGACGCCTTGCTTCAAAGCATATTCGATGCAGGGGAGAAGCGAGCGCTTCAGGCTCTCAAGCAGCGCCTTTTTGTCCTGCGGTTCAAGCTTGCCGCGCACAAGCCCTATCGTAACGTTCGGCGAGTTTAATTCCGCGGAAAGCTCGATATGCCCTTTTATAATCCCTATGGCGCGCGCCCGGATATCCGCATCCATGGAAGATAAAAACAGGCCGTCCAAGCCATAGATCTGGCCGGTGGATATCGTGGTGGCCGTGAGATGATGGGCTTCAAGCTGCTTATATAGCGCGCGCGCGTTGACCTTATTCGGATAGGCTATGGCGAGTTCCGCCCCCGTAAAGCCGGTCTCCTCCAAAAATGCCAAAGCGGCGGAAAACGCGCCCGCCGGAAAAGGGGAGAAAATTGTATCGTATTGATAGGGGATCGTCTGAGAGAGCTTGTTTTCCATAGGCTCCTCCGTCTCCAGGGTAAAAAGAGGCCGGCTGCAGGAGGCTTCCGGCAGCCGGCCGGTAAGGAGTTACAGCTTGGTGAACGGCCCGCGCATGGGGATTTCGTACACGCTCTTCCAACCTTCGGAGAAGGGCTCCTTGAGGTAAGGCGCCATCTCCGCCTCGGTGCGCAGCGTGGTCTTTTCCACCGGGGGTACGGTTCCCGGCGGGAACGCGTCGAGTATCTGATCGTTGAGCAAAGTCAGGTACTTGAGTATCGCCACGATGGGGCGCTTGGCCTTGCGCGGATCGGAGATGGTGGGGGTGCCCACCACGCCTTCGCGGTTGGTGGCCATTTCGATGGAGGCATGGCCTTCGCCTTCGCTCCAGCGGTGCGGGCGGCGATAGGGCTCAATGGATTTATCGAAATGCCCGTCGGGCAGGTAGGTTTCGCCCCACTTGTCTTCCGCGACGCTCATATCCACCATGTCCTTAAAGAGCAGCAGCGCTACGGAGGTTTCGCACTCGTCGGCGTGGATGAACGTGGTATCCAGGCTGTCCGGCTTGTTGTTGGGGATGAAGAACTCGCGCACGGCCCTGTGCCATTCCAGCGTACGGAATATGCCGGGCAGCTGGAAGCGCTTGCAGAATTCCTGGATGGCGCTCTCAAGCATCCACAGATGGCCGTGGTTGTTGATGAGTATGATCTTGCGGAAGCCGTCGTTCCAGAGACCGAGCATCATATAGATGAGGGTTTCGACCACGACTTCATGCGGCATGTTGATGGTGCCGGGCATGCCAATGTGGTGGTACGGATGGCCGCCATAGTTGAGCGCCGGGAACGCGAGGTTGATTTCGCGGCCCTGCTTGGCGGTGTAGCGGCGCAGGCCTTCGAGTATCTGGGTGACCATGAAGGTGTCAAGGCCGGTGTTCGCATGCAGGCCATGGTTTTCGGTGCAGCCGATGGGAACGAACACGATGTCGTTCTTGCGGCGCTTTTCGATGACATGTGCGCGCGGCGTGTTCTGGATATAGGTGCCGGCCTTGCCGAGTTCGGATTCGGCCGGGATGCCGTATTCCTTGAGCGCTTCGTCGATCTGCTCCTCGGTCATGTCCCAGACTTCCTTCTTGAGACGGCCGACGGTGGTGTCCTCGAACATGATGCCGGGCATATCCGTCATCAGCCAATTGATTTGTTGTTTTGCCATTTTACTGTCCTCCGGGATTTATTTGTCCATGATGCAGGTGATCTTGCAGTTGGAACGGTCGGTGCGCAGGGCGACGATGTTTTCGGGTACGTCGTCGAGCTTGATGCGCTTGGTGATCATGGGCAGCATATCCATGCCGCTCGCCATGCACTGGATGACGCGCGGGAACGTACCGTTGCCGGAATGGCCCTGTGCGCCGACCATGCGGGCGCAGCGGACCTGCAGCACTTCGCCGGTGACGGGCATCTTGGCTTCGGCGCGGGCAACGACCACGATGGTAGCGTTGAGCGTGCGGCCTTCCCAGATCGCCTTCTCGATGCCGGGATACACGATGGTGGGAAGACCCGTGGCTTCGAGATAGAGGGAGGCGCCCATGCCGTCCGTCAGGCGGAGCACTTCTTCGGCAAAGTCAACCTTGGTGGGATCGATGACGTAATCGGCGCCCAGCTTCTTGGCGAGCTCTGCGCGTTCCTTCTGGGGTTCGCTCATAATTAAGGTTGCAGCGCCCTGGCGCTTGAGTATGGAACAGGCCGCGAGGCCGACCGGGCCGCCGCCGCAGATCACGACGTTGTCGCCGGGGCGGATGCCGCCGCCGCGCGCGATAACCGCGTTGTACGCGACGCTGCAGGGTTCGACGAGGGAACCGGCGAGGAATATGTCTTCTTCGTTCTTGTACTGGCGGCGGAGGGGTTCAAGGCTCCAGAGGCAGCGATCCGGCAGCACGATGTATTCGGAGAACGCGCCGTTTACGTTGAAGCCGATTTCATCCAGACGCTCGCAGTGGTTGGGGTTGCCGTCCGCGCAGGGCTGGCAGGAGCCGCACCAGAGCATTTCTTCGGCGCAAACCAGTTCGCCGCCCTTGAAAGGCTTGTTGGTGACCTTGTCCTTGGCGCCCGGGCCGCTCTTTACGACAACGCCGGAAAGCTCATGGCCGAGTATGCAGGGGAAGCCGGTGAGGCCGGGGTAATAAATGTAGCCGTCGGCCTGGGGCTGGGCCATATGCACGTCGCTGCCGCAGATGCCGCAGGCCCTGAGCTTGATGAGCACCTGTCCGGGGCCAGGTTCCGGGATGTCATATTCGCGGATATCGAGTTTGGGATCTTTCCATACCAGGCTGCCGAGATAGGTCTGTACCTGGTCGATGTCCTTGGAGCCCAGCTTGAACCCGGGCTTGGGCGCCCATGTCGCGCTCAGGGTAACGCCTCTCATTTTTGCCATGTTCTTTGCTCTCCTTTGATTTTATTGTTTCAGGATTTGTCCGTCCCGGAGAATACGAAGCGGTAACTAGAGAAATGCATGATAAATGTTGCTGCTTCCGGCCGTGATACGCTGACATTAACAACGCTGTTTCTGCTACAATAGCGGACATCTGTTAAAAGCGCTAAAAAAATGATTTAAAATGAAAACGTTTGCAATTTTCTTCATTATAAATCTGCGCAAAGCTCACTGTCAAGCACATACGACAAAATATTTCATTGTTATTTCTTGCACAGATGGAGCATATGCGGCCTCAAATTAAAATCCTGGCATTGACAAGCCTGACACACCGTAGTACGCTTTAAAAAATATGTGGTACGGCAGAAAAATTGCAAGCGTTTACAAAACGGTGAAGCGAGGATAAGAAAATGACAGTTGACGGCAGAAAAGAGAAGCCTGTCACGATCAAGGATATCGCAAAACTCGCGGATGTTTCCTATGCGACGGTCTCGCGGGCACTTTCGGGCAACCCTGCCGTAAAGGAAAAGACGCGCAAGCTCATTTTGGATATTTGCGAGCGGGAGGGATATACGGCAAACGACGTGGCGCGTTCTATGGTGATGAAGAAGACAAATCTCCTGGGCGTCATACTGCCGAGCATCGATAACCCGTTTATGTCGGAATTGGCTTACCATATCGAATGTATCGCGCGCGAACAGAACTACAATATTATACTCTGCAATTCGTCCGGCAACATGAAAATCGAAGAGCAGGTTTTCATGCTGCTGCTGGGGCGCCAGGTGGATGGCATATTGCTGCTCCCTTCCTGCAAAGGCAGTTATGACAACCTAAAAAAGTATTTCAGCAAGGTACCCACCGTATTTGTCAACGAAAACCTGGAGGATGTCCCCGAAAGCTATGTCGTGGTGGACAATTACCGCGGAACCTGCATGGCGACCGAATATCTACTTAGCCTCGGGCACCGTGATATTTTATACTTCGGACGCAGCCTCACCACTTCGACGCATACGCTGCGCGCCAAGGGATATCAGGATACGTGCGAGAAGAACGGCATTGCGCCGCTGTTCTGGGATAACGTCTCGGATATCACCTCCATTGAAACCGGGTATGAAATGGCAAAAGAGCTGTTCGCCGCAAAAAAAGATTACTCCGCCATCGTTGCAGGTACGGATACGCTGGCGCTGGGGGTGATCAAGGCAGCCGACGAACGCGGCTTAAATATCCCGCAGGATATTTCCCTGATTGGGTTCGATAACATCCGCTATACGGAGCTTCCCAAAATCAATCTGACGACAATCGAGCAGCCCAAGTCCATGATGGCCGAAGTGGCGGTGACCATGCTGATCAACAAAATTCAGAGCGATTATCGGGGTTATACGCACCGGATATTGACGCCTACGCTGATTAAGCGCAACACCTGTATTCCGGAAAAGGGATACCGGCAGCAATTAGAATCCGGCGCGGCGCAAAGGCGGCGCTGAGGGTCAGTGGTTATATAAGTCATTCCTCATGCAATACAGGCCGGCGGTATTCGTCACAAAACCGGAACCGGATGACGATATCGCCGCCTTCATGCACTTCCACGCGCTCCACAAGCGCGGCAAGCAGTTCGCGCGTCAAAGTATCAATCGTTCCGTTTTGTTTCAGGCAATAAAGAAGCAGGTCCTGCGTTCCGGCCTGTTTTCCCATATCGGTTTTTTCTTGATACAGATTTTTTAAAATATCGTTCAACCGCAGCATTCGGTGTGAATACTCCTCCTTCATGGTCCGATATTCCTCGCGGGAGATGTCGCCCTCTTTCCAATCCTCGTATAGATGTTGCTGATAGCGCGCAATTTTCTGAAGTTCCGCTTCCCGGTCTTTGATTTGCATATCGAGCTGTATGGCCTGGCCTTTGGGCGCGGGGGCCGCATCCACCGCGGCAATAAGCGCATCCGTTTCTACGCCAATAACAATCTGTTGTTGTATGGCGAGCAGCACGGCTTCTTCCAGCCGGACGTGCCGGATTGTGTGTTTGGTGCATGCCGCCTTGGAGCGGTTCTTGTAGGTGGAACAATAATACCGCACGTCCTGCCCCGCATGCGCCGTATGGCGGCTTAGCCCCATGCCGCAGTCCGCGCAGCGCAAAAAGCCGCAAAACAGATACAGTTGCCCGCTGTTTGGCGCGGCCCGGGTATCCCGCGTTTGCAGCGCCAATGCTTTTTCAAAGATATCCCGGGCAATGACCGGCTCGTGCGTTCCTTCGACGATAAACCAATCTTCCTTGGGCGTCGCAGCCTGGGTATGGATTTTGTAGCTTTTTACCCGGTACCTGCCCTGTACCATATCGCCGACATACGTTTGATCCTTGAGTATGCCGGCCACGGTGCGGAGGCTCCACAACGGCTGCTTGCTCATATTGGGGTTCTGATAGCGCATGCCCTTGCTGCGTTTATACAGCGACGGGCAGAGGACGCCGAGTTCATTGAGCTTATGCACAATGCCGTTCTTGCTCATTCCCCCGAGAAACCATAAAAAAATCTGTACTACCACCTGCGCCGCCTCTTCATCCACGACGAAGCGGCTTTTGTCTCTAGGGTCCTTACAATATCCATACGGGGCAAACGCACCGATAAACTGCCCCCTTCTCCGCTTCATGTCAAATACCTGGCGCACCTTTAACGAGGTTTCCCGGCAATGGTTGTCGTTGATGACCCCCTGTATGGGGACGGCGATGTTGTTCATCATATCCGGGTCCCGGTAACTGTCCAGAGGGGGCAGACCCAGGGAAATAAACCGCACGTCATGGCGCGGGAAAAACTCCTCTAAGAAATACCCCTGATCGGCGTAATTGCGAAACGGACGGGAGAGGTCCTTGACAATGACCATATTCACCTTTTTGGCCTCTACATCGGCCAGTAAGCGTTTAAAACCGGTACGGTCATAGTCCGTGCCGGTCATGCCGTCGTCAATATAACTATCATAAAGCAAGTAGTTGTCCGCATCCTCCTGCCTGAGCCGTTCGATATGCTGCAGCAGCAATTCCCGCTGGTTCTTTACGCTCAGGCTTTCATCATTCCCGTCTTCTTTGGAAAGCCGGATATAGAGCCCGGCGATCCATGTTTTTTGCCCGGCAGCTTTTGTGGCGTTGTTCGGGCTTTTTCTTGCCATGCTGCCTCCCGCCCCACTAGGAACAGTGATCGAATAGTCATAAGCTCTTTTTTTGCATGCAATGCCGCATCAGGAGTTGCTGCAGAGAAGGCGCGCCCGGCGTAAATTCCACTTTGACGCCGGTCTCTCCGCACCGAAAACGGGAGGGATTTTTGATTTCCGTAAGATAACGCTCCATCCGTTGCTCCTTGGGCAGCGTACTGTCAACCGCTATGTTTTTTGCATCTACCCACCAGGCTTTGTCTGTAAAATCCGAACCGGTGCCGCCCATGCGTTCAAACCGCTCCAAGGGATACCCCTCCTTTGCCGGGATGTAGTATGTATATGCGGGCCGCCGTTCTTAATATACATGGCCCCACCGGTCCCACCGGACCGACTGGCGATACCGGACCGACTGGACCTACAGGCGCTACCGGCCCCACGGGTGATACAGGGCCTACAGGACCTACCGGGCCCACGGGCGACACCGGGCCCACGGGCGACACCGGGCCTACGGGCGATACCGGACCGACTGGACCTACAGGTACTACCGGCCCCACCGGTCCCACGGGCGACACCGGGCCTACCGGTCCCACCGGCCCCACCGGCCCAACGGGTGATACCGGGCCTACCGGAGATACCGGTCCTACTGGGCCCACCGGCCCCACTGGTCCTACCGGTCCCACCGGTCCTACTGGGTCCACGGGTGATACTGGTCCTACCGGACCCACCGGACCCACGGGTGATACCGGGCCCACCGGACCTGCCGTGCTGCTGCTAGGGCTGCAGGCGCAATATCAGGACGCCGAAGTCGCGACCCTCGCCGACGGGGATGCGGTTCCCTTTAACACGCTCATCAACAATGTAAGCCCGGATATGACGCTCAATGCGGGAACCGGGGAAATTACGATTACCGCGCCGGGGAACTATTATGTGAGCTGGTGGATTTCGCTGGACGGTTCGACCGTCGCGACATTCATCACGTTCTCGCTGGAGCTTGACGGCACGGCGCTGTCCTCCGCCGCCATGCCTTTATTGACCGGGCAGCTGACGGGCTCAGATCTGATTACTGTTACAACTGTGCCTGCCGTGCTGACGGTAAATAACGCCACCGGCAACGATGTCTTCACCGGAAATACGGCCATACAGGCGAACATCGCGGTGGTGCAGGTGTCGTAACCATTGACCAACTGCGTTTAAAGTCAGGCATATGAAAAGCGCCCCTTCCCAAACGGGAAGGGGCGCTATATTCTTTGAGCTGTAATCTGATCAGAACGGCCGGGCAAAGAACCAGTTTGTAATAAACTGATCCAACAGTATGAGCACGCCAAGCGTCGCCACATAATAGATGAACGGGGTTAGACGCTTGCTTTTGATGATGCGCAGCATCAGCCGCACAGCAAAATAGCCCGCCACTCCAGCCATAGCCATGCCCGCGAGAACAAACGTCCAGTTAACGTCCCCCAGGCCGCTTTCCAAAAGATCCGGCACCTCAAACACGAAGGAGCCCACGATGGCGGGTATGGAGAGCAAAAAGGAAAAATCCGCGGCTTCTTTCCTCTCCATTTTGCAGTATAGCGCCCCGGCGATGGTTGCGCCGGATCTCGAAACGGCGGGAAGTATGGAAACGCTCTGCATGACGCCAATGATAAGCGCATCCCCCGGACGCATGGTCTGCATATTTTTGCGGCCCTTCTTTGCGCGCTGCGCAAACCATAGAATGAGGGCAGTCAGGAGAAATTCAAAGCCGAGAAGATTGCCCTTGTACGATTCCTCGATCAGATCTTTCAAAAAAATCGCGGCCAATACGGTGGGAATGAGCGCAATAAGAAGCATCAGCGTTTTCTTTTGGAACGGATGGCGGATGATATCCCACAATTCCTTATAATATACGACAAGTAAAGCAATCAGCGTGCCGATATGCAGCATGATGGTAAAAAACAGCGTTCCCTGCTCCACGCCAAACAGGTTGTTCAACAGCACCAGATGGCCGGAGCTTGAAACCGGCAAAAATTCCGTAATGCCCTGAACAAGGCCCAACAACAGCGCGATCCAAATCGTCATAAAAATTCCCCTCCCGAGGCGGGGCAACCGACAACCCCATCATTTCGTTTCACTTAGCTAATGATATGCCGTGAATGAGTCATTTACAAGCCCGGCTTTCCTTTGCAAAAAAAAGCGTCCCGTGTAAAAACGGGACGCTTTTCACGTTTACTGTTTAGTCGGGATAATTGGGGCCTAAGCGGTCCGCTTTTACATAGGCGGTATGGGTTTTGCTATCCGACCTCCAGGTTACGTTGTAGAAATCGCTGACCTTGTACAGGACGGTAACGGCCTTGCCGCGTTCAAGCCAATCTACGGTTTGGCCGTGTTCCTTAAAGTCGTACGGGGTTTTCCCGAGATCCTCATACGTGGGCGCACCCGATAGCTTCTGCACATACATGGTATCGCCGACCGCGCCGGAGCCTGAACCGGGATAACCGCCATAGTACTCAAGATCCGAAGCGGGTACATACATGACGTCGTCATCGACAAGTATCTGGATCCAATCGCCGTTGGTGGCCATTGCCCATACCTGCTCGTTGCGGCTCAAATACCCGGTGCGGTAAGCACTTTGCTCGTAGGGGATGGAGTAGCAGTAGGTGTAGCTGCTGGGCGCATACATCCAGGTATTGAGCGTGGTAAAGCCGGACGTGCCGGTGCCGCCGGATGCTACGACCACACGGCTGGTCTGCACATAGCCGGTCTTGCCTTCAAAGCTGATCTTGGTCCACGTGCTGCCCACGGTACCGGTACGGGAGGCGCTATCCCCCTCATACAGGTAACCTAGCCGGGTAGAGGAAGTGGAGGTACTAGAATAAACGGGTACAGTGTAGGTGGCATATACCGTGCCGCCCGATGTGGAGCCGGAGCTGCCGTACATGCGCATATCCGACGCGTACACGTAGCCGACGTTGATGCCCAGCTGAACTTCATACCACTTGGAATTGTACACGCCCACGTAGGTGATGCTGTCGCCGTAATCAAGGTACCCGATTGCGCGGTAAGACGTACCGGGGCCTACGCGGACAGCCGTTTCCCGAAGCGCATACAGCTTGGTAGAGGTGCTGGGCGGGGTACTGCCGCCGCCGGTATACGCCTTGAGATAGCTGCTGGATACATATGCCGTCTGGTTGTTGTACTTCACCTGCGTCCAGTTGCCGGAAGTCCCCGTCTTTTGCACGGTCTCGCCCTTAGCGAGGTAGCCGATGATCGAATAGCTCGTGCTGGGGCCCGTACGGACGTTAACGTTGGCAGTCGCCACCATTGTGGTGGTGGAGCCGGAGCCAGAGCCCGTATCGGGGTAAGCCTTTGAGAGGTAAGACGCACTTACATAGGCCGTGCCTGTGCCCCATTTGATGATGGACCAGGAGCCGGTGGAACCCACCAACGCCACGGAATCGCCTTTCTTAAGTTCGCCAAGCTTTGTGTAGCTGGTGCCGGGGCCGGAGCGGACATTGACGGCGGCATTGACATATGCCGTTACCGCATCGTCGTCGTCTATGATGATGACGTCGTCATCCCCAGCATAGGGCTTGACATAGGGCGTGTTTACATAGCCGGTCCTGCCGTCATAATCGATCTTTGTCCAGTTGCCGGAAGTACCGAGCTTCGTCACCACCTCGTTTTTATCCAACGAGCCGATGACACTGTAGCTAGAGCCGGGTCCGCTGCGCACATTGACACCGGCGGTGGCGTACACCTGAGAAGCCGCCATTGCGGGAAGCGCCACGGCCAGCATGATGAGCATCACCAATGCGACCGCAAGCGTACGACGTACAGAAGTTGTTTTCATATAGATCCCTCCTTTATTGCTGTTCATATCCTTTTCCCCCATTCCGCGGCACAATCCATGGCAAAATATTACTTCTCTGGGAGCAGTCTTTCTTACTATGGATTATACCCTCCCGCCAGGCAGAAAGGAACCGCAATCAGGAAAGTTCATACATTCTTAAAAACTCGCCTATGGCGGCTACTATTCGCCAAGCAGCACGTACTTGAACGGATCGGCCGCCTTGCCGTCCCGATAAAGCGCAAAGTGCAGATGGGGAGCCATTGTGCACGGAACCGCCGCGGTATCGCCCACGGCGCCGAGTTTCTCGCCAGCGTTGATGCGCTGCCCTTCCTTGACAGCCACAGGATTGGCGAGATTCGCATAGAGGCTTTTTAAGCCGTCCTCGTGCTCGATAAGCACGCTCATACCCAGCTTTTTGTCCTCATACACCTTTTCTACCGTGCCGCTCTTTATGGCGATCACGTCCGTACCCAAACGGGCCCCGATGTCCACCCCGTCATGCGTCGTCCAGATCTCCAGAGTTTCGGAGTAGAGCATCGTATCCACCGCGAATCCCCAGATGACTTCGCCTTCCACGGGCGGCGCTGCCTTGCTTTCCGCCTGACGCTTGGGCTTGGGGGTAGGTGTGGGAGCGGGCGTCAGGGTGGGCTGCGCCGGCGTCGCCGCAGGCGTGCTTACGGGGGTGGGACGTACGGCTTCGCTTAACGGTTCATCCTGATTTGCCCCGGCCGCCTGTGAGAGGGGCGTAGGTTCGGCCTGCTGCGCCTCCCGGTCCGGCATCAAAGCAACCGCCGCCGCGATGGCGATGCACAGGACGCACAGCCCCAGCACCACATAAAACCCTTGCTTTTTGAGAAACGCCGACGCATTTTCTAAGAAAGCGCCACGTGTTCCTTTATGTTCCATATGGGTTCCTCCTTTTATAACGTTGCATCAACCCAAAAGGTTGCGTGTTTTGAGTGTATCCAATACAAAAAAGGTTATAACATCCAACAATCCATTCAGCGCTTCCGCTTTCGCATATTTTACCCTTTAATTGGGATATTTTGCCTTGTTTATGCCTTTTGCGGGCGGACATACTAGTACCCGTGAGGTGGTAAGAGTGCGTAACAGTACGAAAACAACCTCCATTGCCAATAAGGGCAGGAGAAAACTCGAATTCCTTCGAGCGGTATTCAGTCCGGGCGACAGCGGCGGCGGGAACTATGTTCCCGCCTTTGCTTTTCGAAAAAGCGCTACAGCACTTTTTCGAATATTGCAGGAACAACCTGTGCCTACGGCACGGGCGGTTGTTCCTGTAAGGAAAGCCTTGCAAAGCAAGGCCTTCCGCCGCCAACGCGCATGTCGCTCTTCGGCGATTGGAAGCTTCCGTGGGCTGCGGCCCCCGATTCCAGAAGTTTTTCAATAGCGGTTTCCCGCCTTTGTTTATAGGGGAGGAGCAAAAATGCGAAAGAGTATTGCCAAAAGAATTAGAAAAATATTTTATTGTTCCGCGCGTATTCTCTTGGAACCGGGACATACTACTATCGAGGGCAGAACAGTGCTTATTCAAGTACCGGGACGTCCCTCGTCGTCAGAACGGGCGAGAGGGCGCGCCTGAGGCTCAAAACTCAGGCCGTAAGATCATCCGGGAGACAGCAAGCGCGGGGACCGCAGGGTCTCCGCGTTTTTATGTGAAAATGCGATTTTGAAACGCGATCTTATCGGCTACAAAACCGCCTACGCCTGCAGTCCAATCGTTTGAAAAATAACACTTCTGTTTGTCTGGGTTGCCTCTCATGGTCTTTGTAAATCTTTCGAATTAATACAGCAAGAAGTTGCTTGCATCAAAATGCGGAAAGGATACGATATGCTCTGGAAGGACAAGTATGAGTTGGGCGTTCCCCTGATCGACGCGCAGCACAAGGAGCTGTTCCGGCGGGTGGATGCGTTCATGCAGACGCTGCGGTCTCCCGTTTCATGGGAGGAAAAGGTGGCAAAGGTAAACGAGACGCTGGAATTCATGAAGGCATATGTAGTGACCCATTTTCAGGACGAGGAAGTTTACCAGCAGAAAATCGGTTACCCCGGCCTTGCGGAGCACAGGGCGCTCCATGTCGGAATGGTCGCCTATGTGGTGGAGGTAGCCGCGCAGTATGAACAGCAGGGCTATAATGAGCGCCTGATGCAGCAGTTTGGAGGCAAGCTGCTTGCGTGGCTTATCAACCACGTTGCGTCCGAGGACCAGCAAATCGGCGCATATGAGCGGTCCAAGGGGGTGGCTTCCAATGTCTGAAGTTCTGTACCGCCCGTTTTTACAGGCGACGCAGCATGTATTCCAGTTGATGCTGGACTTGAACGATGTGCACGCGGAGCCGTTAAGCGAAACTGTCCATGGGCTTGACGCGTTGGAGGTTTCCATCGGCGTAACCGGCGATTTAAGCGGCCAGGTGGTTTACAGCTTTCCGTATGAAACCTGCCTCAATATGGTCAATATCATGAGCGGCATGGAGATTTCGGAGGTAGACGAGTTTGTGACCTCCGCCATCAGCGAAATCGCCAACATCATCAGCGGAAATGTGATGACGCTGCTGACCGATGAAAGCCTCGCGTGCGATATCCTCCCGCCCAGACTGATCGCAGGCGAAGTGGATAAAGGGAGCTATAAACTGGACACCGTCTCCTGTATTGTAACCTCCATCGGCAATATCTGCCTGGATATCATGCTCAACCCCGCGCCATAATTGCTGTAAACTTTTTTAAAAGGCGGCGACTGCCGCCTCTCAACTCATCAAAAAAACCACCTTACCGTCATCCTGAGCGAAGCGAAGGATCTTGAAGCACCCATATTAGGGTGTATAGCGAGAGCCAGATTCTTCGCCTTCGGCTCAGAATGACAAGCGAATGGTTTATCGACGACCTTAGAGGCGGCGACTGCCGCCTTTTTTCGCTTGTTAAATTTATTTCAATTCATATATGCCAGCAGGGACAAACTATGTTATGATGGAACATGGCGTTTGCCGCGCCCTATTTAAGAATGAATCCGCCGGATAATACCGGCGGCAAAGAGGTTGACTGAGGTTCATATGAAGAAGCTGTTTTCCCGCGCGTTTGTGAGTTTACTCCTTCCTGTACTTTTGCTTTCCGGCTGCGGCCCGTCGCCAACCGAAAAGGTATCCGCCGTAGGGTTTTATCTGGACACCGTCATCAGCATCACGGCCTATGGCGTGAAGCAGGAGGTTGTGGACGACGCGCTGAGCAAAGTGAAGGAATATGAAGACCTGCTCTCTAAAACAGTAGAAGGCAGCGACGTTTGGAACATCAACCACGCAAACGGTCAGCCCGTTGCGGTGAGCGACTACACGCGTGAAGTGCTGGAGGCCTCCGCAGAAACAAGTGCTGCCTGCGGCGGCGCGTTCGACATTACGGTTGGGCCCAGCGTGGAACTGTGGGATTTCAAAAGCGAGGCGCCTGCCCTGCCGGATGAGGATAAGCTAAAAGAGGCCGCCAAGCTGACGGACTATACCAAGGTGAAGCTCGACGGAAACACCGTCACGCTGCCCGCGGGCATGAAGGTTGAGCTCGGCTCCATCGCGAAAGGATATATCACGGATAAAATTGCGGAATACTGCCGCTCCCGCGGGGTAAAGCGAGGCATTTTGAACTTCGGCGGCAATGTCGTCGTAATCGGCAACCGGCCGGACGGCGCGCCCTGGAACGTAGGAATTCAGGACCCGAAAGAGCCCACAGGCCAGCCCCTCATCACGCTGCCCGCGACAGACAGCGCGGTGACGACAAGCGGCGTATACGAGCGCGGCTTTACGCTGGACAACGTGCGCTACCATCATATTTTGGATCCGAAAACGGGCTGGCCCATGCAGAACGGCCTTGCTTCCGTCACCATACTCGCCAAGAACTCCTTAACTGCGGACGCCTACGATACCGCCTGTTTTATCATGGGATTGGAAAAGGGCATGGCGCTTGTGGAATCCATCCCCGATATGGAAGCGGTGTTTATCGACGACGAAAACAATATCTATTATTCGAGCGGTTTACAGAAATAAGGCTGGAGCGCAATGAGCAACCCGTGGAAACAAATCCCCCTTGCCGTATACGAAGGCCACATGAAGCTTGATACCGTAGCCCAGCTTCAGGCGCTCGATTCGCTCTATGCACAGCGCCTTGCCGCATATCCGAAAAGCAGCGTGGCGTTCTGGGGCGTTGCGGGCGGCAACGGGTTGAAAAATATCGACCCCGCGCGCTGCGATGTCGTATACGGCGTGGATATCAACGAGGCGTATCTTGACGCCTGCCGGGATAGGTACCCGGAACTTGCGGGAAAGCTCATGGTGATCGCAGCCGATCTTTCGCACCCGATAGAGCTACCCCACGCTGAGCTCATATTCGCGGACCTGTTGATCGAATACATCGGCGTTTCCGCATTCGTAGCGCGGCTGCAGGCATGCAGGCCGCATACCCTCTGCTGCACCATACAGCAAAACCTTGCGGAGGCTTTCGTTTCCCCTTCCCCCTATGCGGATGCGCTCGCGGGCGTCGGCACCCTGCATACGGACGTTGAGGAGGCCGTGCTTACAGCAAGCCTTTCTGATATTGGGTATCACTTGGCGCACCGAAGTATTATCCCTCTTATAAATGGCAAGCAGTTTCTGCGATTGGACTATACAGCCCGCTGACAAAATTCGGCGGTTTTTTTTTACACGCGTTTGATGTACAACACGTTGTAGTGTGTCAAAAAAAGCATATATCTTCATAGTCATCATTCTCTGTGCCCCACGGCCTTCTTACAGGAAGGGGATTGGGGAGACGTAGTTTCCCCAAAATAAAAAACAATCGCGACGGCCCGCAGGCCTTGCCCAGGCGTCTCCCGCCGAGGACACGGCGCTGTAGGCGCCGATACCTTAAAGCCTTTAATCAGATTTATTTATACTTTTAACGCGTGCTTAATGTGCGCGTTGCTATTTTGTCACGTTTTTCGTCAGGAAAATTCACACGCATTTCTTTCCTTACATGGTAAAATGATAATGCAAAATATCTAAAAAGAAAGGACTGAAAGCTGTGCGCATTGCGCAATGCAACGATACTTTTTTGCCCGTCGTAGACGGCGTAGGGCGTGTAGCGTTCGAATATGCGCAGTCGCTTGGCAAACGCTCGCACGAGTGTTATGTGATTGTCCCCATGCGGGACGCGGGATACCGTGGCAATTATCCGTTTGAAATTGTGGATTTCGCATCCGTCAAAGTGCCCGGCTCCCCGCAGTACAGCACCGGCATTGCGAAACTGGACAGCCACTACGTGGCCCGCATGGATATGGTGGATCTGGATATCGTCCATGCCCACAGCCCTGGCCCCGCGGGCCTGGAGGCGGCGCGTCTTGCGGCCAAGCACAAGATTCCGTTGATCGGCACGTTCCACTCCAAATACCAGGAGGATATCCTCCGCTATACCCGCAGCGAGGGCATTGCGCAGATCGGCGCAAAATATGTGGCGGATTTCTTCGACCGCTGCGACGAGGTCTGGACGGTCAGCCATCTGGCCGCGCATACGCTGCGTTCCTACGGCTATGCCGGGCGCATTGAAATCGTCCCCCACGGCACCAATATCCCCACCGTCACCGAGGCGGACAAAGCCGCGGTCAGGGAAGCGTTCGCATTGAACGGCGACCCGGTACTGCTGTATGTGGGGCAGATGGACCGCAAAAAGAATATCAAACTTACGCTGGAAGCCGCGGCGAAGCTTTACCAGCGTGGCAAGCGCTTTCAGCTTGTACTGGCCGGCCAGGGCAAGGATTCTGACGTCATACGCATGTATGCGGACGAGTTGGGGTTACATGACGCCATACGCTTTACCGGGCATATTGCGGATATGCGTACGCTCAACGGGTTGTATGCCAGCGCGTCCCTGTTCGTGTTCCCCTCCGCGTACGATACGGCGGGCCTTGTAGTACGCGAGGCGGCGGCAGCGGGCACGCCCTCCGTGGTACTGATGGACAGCGCCCCCGCGGAAGTGATAGAGGACGGGAAGAACGGTTATCTGTGCGAGGACGACCCGGAGTCCCTTGCTTCGGTACTTACCGGCGCGCTTTCGGATATGCACCGTCTCAGTGCGGTGGGAGAGCGCTCGAAGGCGACCATACCCATCCCATGGGAAAAGGTGATAGACGGCGTGGAGGAGCGCTACCGTGCACTCTCCGAGCAAAAGCGCCCGGTATTAAAGCGCAAGCGCGGACCTTTGCGCAAGGAACTCACGCTGGTTGACCAATCGCTTGAAAAGCGGACGGTGGACATGCTGTGGCGTTTTGTGCGGCAGGATCTTGAGCACGTATATTCCTACCCGTATACGCCGCAAAAGCGGATTTCAGGCTGTGCGCACGTTGCGTCGCTTCCCCGCTCCACACCCGAGGAGCAGGGAATGAACAGCCGCGATATCCTGACGCTTTACCATTCGTTGGACTCCAACCTTTCTTCCAACCTGCATGCCATGATGGTGGTGAAGAACGGGTATGTGATTTCGGAAGGCTATTGGGCCCCATATGAAAAGGAATACCCGCACCAGCTTTACTCGCTGAGCAAGAGTATCACGGGCGCCGCCGTCGGCATGCTGGTGGACGAAGGGAAACTTTCGCTCTCCGAGCGCATTGTGGATATCTTTGCGGATAAAATTCCGGACCCGTCCACGCACCACTACAAAGACGCGACCGTATGGCACCTTTTAACCATGAGCACCGGTTCCCGCTTCAACGAGATTGGCTCCGTGCTGGGGCCGGATTGGGAAAAAGAATTCTTAGACGCGGGCGGGCGGTATGCCCCGGGCACGCAATTTTGTTACAACTCCATGAATTCCTACATGCTTGCCGCCATCATCCGGCGCAAGACGGGTATGGGCTTGTTGGAATACTTAAAGCCCCGCCTGTTTGAGCCGCTGGGCATCGGGGAAGTCAGTTGGGATACCTGCCCCATGGGTACGGAAAAAGGCGGCTGGGGCCTGACATTGAAGCTGGAGGACGTGGCGAAAATCGGTCTTTTGTATTTGCAAAAAGGCCGGTACGTGGTTAACGGCGAAGAGCGCCAGCTAGTAAGCGAGAACTGGATCAAGGAATCCACCCGCATGCAGATTGAAACGCCAAACGGCGAGTGCAAGGACGGCTACGGCTACCAGATCTGGTGCGCGCCGTACCCGGGCGGATACCTGTTCAACGGCGCGTTCGGCCAGTACATGCTCTCCCTGCCCAAGCATAACGCGCTGGTGGTGCTGTTCAGCGGTTCCCCGCTGTTGTTTGCCCAGAGCGAAACCATGGATTATGTGTACCGCTGCTTCCAGAATGCCGAAAACGGGCCTCTCCCTAAGAGCCCCGCAGCGCAGCGTGCGCTTTCCTCGTTCCTTTCCGAACTTTCCTGCCGCAACAAGGAGGACGCCGCCCCCAACGGCTGCATGCCCATGCCGTTCAACTGGGTACGCGAGCAGCTTTCCGGCAACACCTATTCATTTGCCGCGAACAAGGCGGGTATATTCCCGTTTGTGCTACAATCCATCCACAACAACTTTCCGGCGGGCATTTCCTCTGTATCGTTTCGCACCGCGGAGGATGGCGCGCTTGAGCTTTCCATTAAAGAGGGAGACGAAGCGCATACCATAAGCATAAAGGAAGATCAGTTCACCCGCGCCACCGTAAAGGTTGGGGAAGAAGCGCATCCCATGGGCGTTTCGGCCCGCTTCGGCATGCTTAGTAACGGCGAGGCGCAATTGCGGCTGTATCTTTACTATCTTACCACGCCCTGCACCCGGGTAGTGACGTTCGTGCTCAAAGAGGATACGCTGTATGTGACGCTCGACGAAAACCCCACGGTGCAGAAGGCCGCCGTCATGCTGATGACGCTGATACAGCTTGCTTACAGCGAATTTGGCAGCATGCTGCACTTGTTGCGGCGCAACCGGGTGCAAAACCATTTCTTTTCCTTTGGGACTTCAACCGTCACGGGCAAGCGCATGACTGAACCCGTGGCATAGAGGGGGTATTTGAATGAAGAAGACGCTTTACAGATCCACTACCAACAAAATGATATGCGGCGTATGCGGCGGCGTATCGGAGTACCTGGAGGTCGACGTTTCCATTGTGCGCATCGTATGGGGCGTGC
>JAEYHP010000030.1 GCA_023409435.1 Bacillota bacterium
GTAGGGGAGTCGAACCCCTGTCACTGCCGTGAGAGGGCAGCGTCCTAGGCCACTAGACGAACTGGGCACGCGCGCGGCGCAGTAATAATATTATCTGCTTTTCTTTCCGCTGTCAAGCCTCATGTTCAGAAAAAAGATTGACGGATCACATCTGCAAGCGGCTCGTTCCATCGCCCAATCCTTCCGTGAGGCGATCTGAACCCACCTGACCCACCTTGTGTAAAGCGAGCGAATCAAAGGAAAAGCGCCCCGACAAATTTGCCCTCTATATCTATGCGATTGTGGCTTCAATCCACTTCTGCCGGGTCAATCACGGGCACATTGTCTTGGTTCAGATACTTGGCAAGACAGTTCGTGAGAAACCTGTGATCCTCCACATGCGGCAAATTGGATACCGTTACCACCGCGACTGTACCAACGCCCTGTACATAAACGGGAAACCCTCCGCCGCAAAAAACATAGGCGTTACTGTCCAATCCGTGGTCGGACACGTCCTTTCCCGTAATCTTGGATGAGATATACATGCCCAGCGAACTCCGCTCGGTGTGCGTAACCGTATTGAATTTGCGCTGCATCCATGCCTGGTTATTCAGACTGGTGCCGTCTGGTCCATATTGGAACAATATGTAGCCGTTCAATTTGCGGATGCAGATGGCGATATCTATACTTTCCGCCATGGCTTCCTCCGCCATGAGCTTGCCCAAATCCCACGCATCCCGGCTGGTGAAATGATCAAACCGAAGCAAAGCTTCCTGTTCCCGAACGATCTTATCCAATTTGGCAAAATTCATAAAGATGTCTCCTTTAGTTTTATCAAGTGATCCGTGAAACGAAAGAATGATGCCTACCCGGCAGATTTCGAGGGAATGCAATGCTTATTTTTATTATAATACAACGATCGCATTTACAAAAGACTGAAGTGTACCGAGCTATGCGGTGCCACCATGCGCTCTATCAATGAATTTTATTTTGTTTATATGACAACTATGTCATGTGACAGGGTTGTCATATGATCTTTTCCCGTGCTATACTCTCCTTGTCAGGAGGTATCAAAATGCCAAAGGATACTTTTTTTAATCTTCCCGAGCCAAAACGAAAAGCGGTGTTTGACGCCGCCGTGAGCGAGTTCTCGGCTTATATGTTCAGCGAGGCTTCCATCAACCGCATTGTCAAAGCGGCGCAAATCCCGAGAGGAAGCTTTTATCAGTATTTTGATGGGAAAGAGGATTTGTTTTCGTATGTAATTACGGAGATTTTTGCTCAGATAGAGAACGTCATGCAAGCCCGGCAGCGGGTCAGCCGGAATGCGGACGCATTGTCTCTCTTTATGGAAAAAGTGTATGCAACGACCGAACTGAACAAGGAAAAGCCGGAATATGTGCGGATCACCCTTTTGCAGTCCAGGGACAAAACGCCATTTGTGAGAGGTTTCTTCGAACTGTCTGATACGCAAAGGCAGAGCGTGCTCCAACTGTTTGAACGCGATAAACAGCGGGGAATCATCAGGGAAGACGCCGACTGTTCACTGGTAATCGACATGGTCTATACCTTGTCCAAGGAGCTGTTCTTTGATGCCAATATGGATGGCGAGGCCTATATCAGGAAAATGGAAACGGTTATTCAAATCATCCGGGCAGGGATTGGGAGGAATGCAATATGAAAATTCAATCGGGGATCGTATCCACTGAGGGCGATGAACTTTATTACAAGGTCCGTGGGGAAGGTACGCCGATCCTCTTCATAGCGCCAGGAGGCGGCAACGGCGACGACTACCTGCCGGTAGCAAACACCTTAGCGAGTTCCTATCAAGTGATCACGTATGACCGAAGGGCGAACGCAAGGAGCACGAGGCATTTCCCCAACGATTTCAGTATACGCCAGCAAAGCCGTGACGCTGTGGCCGTACTGAATGCGTTGGGAATAGCAAAGGCGCTTGTGGTTGGCAACAGCAGCGGCGCGGTAATCGCGTTGGACATGGCTACGGCATTTCCGGAACGTATCCATGCGGCCATCATCCACGAGGCGCCGATCCCATCGGTGCTGCCGGAAGCTGGGATTTGGAAGGAGTTTTTTGTTTCATGCAACGAACTCGCAAAAGAAAAGGGCTCCCCGGCCGGGGCGAAGAAGTTTTTCTTTGGCGTTGAGCTGCCGGCGTACCCGCTGCTTTGGGCAACGATAAAGCTCAGAGTATTCATGAAGCAGGAGCGCCTGGAGAACGAACCTCCGAGAATAAGCTCGGCGGATGCAAACGACGTGCTGCTTTTAAACGAGCTGCTGCCCGTCACAGGGTATGAGCCGGACTTTGAAGCGCTAAAAGCTGGCGGCGCGAAGTTATCTATCGGTTGCAGCAGGTACGGGCTGAAGCGAAACGCATGGTACGCAAAAAGTGCGCGGATCATGGCGGAAAGGCTTTCATGCGAGATGGTTGTGTTTCCGGGGCATCATGGCTCATTTATGGATCGCCCGGCTGAGTGGTCAAAGGTCATTCTGGAAACTGTGCAAAAGGCGGGGGCTGTTTGAAGACCCATACCTCGATCATACGCCAATCGCGGTGGATGAGCTGGGCAGCGGGGAAGGCCGCGCGCTTGCGAAAAAGCTGGTGGAGAAATCCCAGGTGCTGCTGAAAAACGAAAACGGACTGCTGTTTGAGATGGGATTCGGGCTGTAAGCCGAAAAAGAAATTATGTACTCTTAAAACGCGCGTTGGCGATACTGTCAGCGCGCGCTTTCTGTGAGTTTCCTGTACTTTTCCAAAGTGTAAAGCGGCTTTAAAACCTCCATCGCCTCGGCATATTGATTAACGTATCCCGCGAACGTATCCGTTTTCAGAAGGGAGAATCCATATTTGTGATACAGAGAAATCGCCTTGTAGCTCCATGGCTGCGTGTGCAGGTAGACGGGCTGTTTATTCTTGTGCCGGAATATGCGCAGGGTTTCTAGTAGAGCGGCTTTTCCGAAGCCGAGGCCCTGATATTTTGGTTTTACAACAAGCCAGTTCAACGACGCAACCGTTTGCCCCTGCCGCTCGTCCCGCCAGGCCATGCAGGAAGCGATGGCCTCCCCGCCCGGGTTCCGGATAAACAGGCAGCGCTCATACAAATCGCGCTTTTCATAAAGATACTTTGTCTCAAAGTATAGAAGCGCCTCGTCAAAGGAAGGAAAGTCTCCGATTTCAAATTCAAGCGCCGCCCAATCGCGCTCGTTTCCATCCGCATACATGGCGAGCGAATATCCGGGCGGAAGCTCAACGGCAGGCGTACTGCGAAAATGATCGCACCGCATGATAACGTTATAATATGGAATGCTCTTGTCGGGTACGGCGTCTTGCATAGATATCCTTTTTTATACTTTGTTTATAATTGGCCGGTATGGGATGCGGCACGGCAGCGGGATTTGTTTTTTGTCCAAGCAGCAGGTCGTATTGCCCTGTAACAAACACAATATATGCCATGAACAGCATAAAAAATATCCATTCGGAAAGGTAGAGCGAATCAAACGCATTCATGGTGACGATATTGAAAATAAATGCAACATACCCCAATATGCCAATGTATTTGGGGATGTCACGGGTTAATAAAAACCCCGTTGCGGTAAAGCTGAGAAAAAAATCAATACAGATCATGTGCGCCTTGCTGAATAAGCTATGCATCTGCGTATGTGTGCCAAGAGGGAAGGCTGCTGTCAGCGCCAGAAATATGGTTCCCAGCAGGCCTCCCGCCTGGGCTATGGCGTAACTGATAACGAATTTTTTCGCAATGCGCCCGCGCCCATACCAGCGGTATATCCCGCCATAGAATATGGCAAGCAATACGGCGGTCAACACGCATCCAGCGTTGTATAAACCCGCTCCGGAAGGGCTGACGAGCGGATTGCCAAAGTCGCTCAGCCAAAAGTTCAAGGGACTGATCATCGGGTTGTGGAGATGGGAGAAAAACGTAAAGCAAATATATACCGGTATGGCTGCTATTCCCGCGTATTTCAATGCAAAACTTGCCAGCTTCATTATTTTCCTCCCGGGCGGCGGGCCCTTGGCCTTGCGCGTTCGCTATTTTTTCAGCAACCATATCACTCTTGTAGAATATCATATCTGCAGCACAAAAACTGTACTGAAAGGGAAAATATTTCATATGCCGAATAGATTGGATATGACGGAAGAAGTTACATTTTATTTACACCTATTAATTTTTGTATACTTATAACTGCTGAGGAATAAAAGTATGCATTTGGGGGAACCAGAGTACCCGACTACCGGAGGGAATTTGTACAAGCGAAAAGCGACATGCTCCATACTGATTGCCGCCATCATGGCTTTGCTTCTCTTTTCGGGTCATACGGCGCTGGCGGAGGTATCCGTCACAGGCCGCATCGTGAATTGTACCAATAATGTCAATGTACGCAAAGGCCCCGGCACCGGCTATGCAAAGCTGGGCGTTGCTTTAAAAGGTGCGGTTTATCAAGTGCTTGGAAAATCCGGCTCATGGTATAAAATCGACTACAAAGGCGCTGTTGGGTACATATCGGCCGATTATTTCAAGGTGTCGTCAGTCGCCCCTGCAAGCCCGGCGCCGTCCACGCAAACGGGAAAAATCGTGAACTGCGCCACATCGGTCAACGTCCGCAGCGGGCCAGGCACCGGCTATTCCAAACTGGGCACAGCGCCAAAAGGCGCGGTCTATCCCGTAAAAGGCAAATCGGGCTCGTTTTATGCGATCGAATACAAAGGCAAAACCGGTTATGTAAGCGCAAGCTATCTTTCCATCACATCGGCGCCCACGCCGACTCCAACGCCTGCGCCGACCCCAACGCCTGCTCAAACACCCGCGCCGACTCCGACGCCCACACCGACTCCGGCGCCCACGCCAACCCTGGCGCCCACGCCTGCCGGGGGCAAGATCATATTAGGATATTACGCGTCCTGGGCGGCGCATTCGGGCTACACGCCGGACCGGATACCGGAGGGCGTAACGCATGTTAATTATGCGTTTGCCAATATCGGTACGGACTATAAAATTAAGATGAGCGACCCGGCAACAGACCCCATTAACTTTGGAAAGCTGAGGCAACTAAAGCAGCAGAGGCCGGAGCTGAAGACACTTATCTCCATCGGCGGATGGACATGGTCTCAAAAATTTTCAGACGCCGCGCTGACGGACGCGCGCCGCACGGCATTTGCGGACAGCGTGGTGGCGTTTGTCACGCAGCATGGCTTTGACGGCGCGGACATCGACTGGGAGTATCCGGTGGGGGGCGGGCTTCCCGAGAACGTCGTAAGGGCGGGAGACAAGACGAATTTCACATTGCTGATGAAAAAGTTGCGTGAAAAGCTGGATGTGCAGGGTGCAATGGATGGGCGGCATTACCTGCTCTCGTTCGCGGGCGCTTCGGGCGCGTTCTACGCCGAAAATACGGAGCTAGATAAACTCGCCGACTATGTCGATTTTGCCACGGTCATGACATACGACATGCATGGCCCGTGGCCGGGCAGCTTCACCGACTTTAACGCGCCATTGTATACGCCCTCAGAAAATACGCCGCAGTACAAATGGAGCTGCAACGCCGCGGTATGGACCGACGAAGGCTTCCCCAAATCCAAGCTGATTATGGGCATCCCGTTCTACGGGATAAAGTTCGATGGGGTAACGAATTCCAACCGCGGGCTTTACCAGCAGTTTGCCTCGGGTTCGTCCATCCCGTATGACGAGGTCGCCTCTGATTACCTCGATAATCCGGCGTATACGCGGTATAAGCACCCCGACGCACTCATACCGTGGCTGTTCAACGGTTCGACATTCATTTCGTATGACGATCCGCAGTCGGTCTCCGCGAAAGCCAAGTATATAAAAGATACCGGGCTGG
Source organism: Bacillota bacterium (assembly GCA_023409435.1). GTDB lineage: Bacteria > Bacillota > Clostridia > Christensenellales > CAG-138 > JAEYLA01. Next base: position 5,857 of record JAEYHP010000030.1, read on the forward strand.
GTGGCGCGGCAATCTGGGAATTGTCCCAAAGCGCTGACGGAACATTGTTTGACGCGCTATATGACGCTGTTCGTTAGCGTACTAAGCTAGTTTATCCGGGCGCTGAACGCTGCGCTATTTGTTCATTATGAACCGCTGCATGGCAGGCATTTTTGTAAGGCTGTTCCGGTTAATTCCGGAACTCGCACGAAAAAGATGCTTGTTTTCCTTTTGGCTTGCGCTACAATAGAGGCGTTGCGGTACTTACATACACCGGACAGGGGGAATTGTCATGCAGGAATCCATTTTTCATACTGTCACGCCCGAATCGGCCGGTATCCCCAGTACGGCGCTGGAGCGGTTCTACCGGGAAATCGAGACGCTCAAGATGCCGCTGCACAGCTTTCTGCTGCTGCGCCACGGCAATTTGATTGCAGAGGGCTATTGGTCGCCCCATACGCCCGATGAGCGCCATATCGTTTACTCGGTCAGCAAAAGCATCACTTCCCTTGCGGTAGGCTTCTGCATTGAGGAGGGCAGGTTCCGCCTTACGGATAAGATCGTGGACCTGTTTCCTGAAAAGATAGACTTTCCCGTGGACGGCTTTACGAAAGAAATCACCGTGGAACACCTGCTCACCATGCGCAGCGGCCATCCGGCAGCCACCGACCGCACCGGCCCGGACTGGGTAAAAACGTATCTCATGACGCCGCCGCCCTGCCCGCCGGGGACCGTGTTTGGTTACGATTCCATGGCGACCCATACGCTCTGCGCTCTGGTGCAAAAGACGACCGGCATGAAGATGATGGAGTATCTCAAGCCGCGCCTGTTTGATCCGCTGGGTATCGAGGGCGCGTACTGCCAGGAGGATCCCATGGGCATCAACACCGGCAGCCGCGGCGTCCACTGCAAAACGGGGGATATGGCCAAGCTTGGGCAGCTCTTCCTGCAAAAGGGCCATTGGCTCGGCAAGCAGGTGGTTCCCCAAAGCTGGCTGGAAGCGGCTACGCAAAAGCAGGCGGATACCGCCGCCAACGTCATTAATCTGGACGGCAATACGGGGTACGGCTACCAGTTCTGGCGCCTGCGCGGCGACGCTTACGGCTGCCGGGGCATCGGCGGGCAATGGGTCGTCGTGATTCCCAGTTTGGACATGGTATGGGTTTCCACGGGCAATCTGCTGGACGATGGGGGCAGCGACGATTTGGTGTTGCGCCTGTTCTGGTCGATGATCGCGCCCTTCGTCGAATTCGGGCCGCTGCCTGAGAACCCGGAGGCGTACGGGCGGCTGCTTGCGCTCACGCGGGAGCTTGCCCTGCCCATGCCGGACGGCGCAGAGGAGGGGAAGTTGCTTACCGCCCTCCCCGGCAAGACATACGCGTTCAGGCCGAATGAGGCGGGGCTTGCTTCTGTCGGCTTTACGAAGGTGGAAGATGCGCTCGGCATTGACCTGCGCTTTCGTGAAGATAGCCTATGCATCCGTGCCGGGCTGGGGAACTGGGTGCCGCAATATCTGGCCTTTGCGGAGGACGATGGCTGGGCGCGCTGCGTGCTGGCCGACGAAGAAACGCTTGTATGCCATGTGCATCTCGCGCATAAGCTGGGCGGGTATAGGCTCGTGCTGCATGTACGGGATAAGCTGACCATGCGGCTGTGGCCGGTGGGGTGGACAGATTTTCGCAGGGTCAAGCTTTTTGCCGTAGGCGAACCGGTACAATAACGGATACGGAGGAAACGATGAGGCCATTGGGTATCACCATGGGGGACGCCGCTGGCGTGGGCCCCGAGATTGCTTTGCGGGCGTTTCTAGACGGAGATGTTCGGGACAATATCATCGTAATCGGAGATTACAGCGCGCTTGCGCTCTGCAATGAAATGCTGGGCTTGAACGCGCCGCTTTTACGCGTCGGCTCGCCGGGAGAAATGCGGGAAGGATACTTTAACGTACTGGATCTGGCGCTGCTTTCACGCGGCGAGATCCCAATCGGGCAGCTGAGCGGGGAAACCGGCCGCGCTGCCTGCGCGTACGTGAAGCGGGCGACGGAGTTGGCGCTTGGCGACGAAATTGCGGGCATTGTAACGCTGCCCATCAACAAGGAAGCCGTCAGGCTCACCATGCCGGATTTTACTGGCCATACCGAGTATATCGCCGCATTGTGCGGCGAACCGGACGTTACCATGATGCTCTGGAGTGAAAAGCTTGTCGTCACGCATGTCAGCACGCATGTTTCCATGCGGGATGCGGTGGATCTTGTGAAGAAGGAACGGGTGCATGCCGTTATCCGCCTGACGCGGGACGCGCTCTTGGGAATGGCAGCCTCCCCGCGCATCGCCGTGGCGGGCTTGAATGCACATGCGGGCGAACACGGGGCGTTTGGCAGCGAGGATATGCTGGAGATCGCCCCTGCGGTGGAGGCCGCCCGGGCGGAAGGGATAGACGCTTCCGGCCCCATAGCGCCGGATACGGTGTTTTTCCGCACCGTGCGCGGCGAGTTTGACACCGTGGTCTGCATGTACCACGATCAGGGTCATATCCCGATGAAGTTTCTGGATTTTGAGGGCGGCGTCAACGTGACGCTGGGGCTTCCCATTATCCGCACATCGGTGGATCACGGCACGGCGTTTGATATCGCGTACAAGGGCATAGCATCCACCAGAAGCTACGCGCTGGCCGTGCGCATGGCGCAGAGTATGGCTGCCGCGCAAGCACGGGCAGGGGCTAACGCGGAAGACCGCGCAATATGAGTGCAAACGAAGGGGAGGGCAAAAGCCCTCCCTGTAAAGTTCCTTCCCTAAAAGCGCCTTAGCTTGGCTTTACAAACAAGAAGTGCATAAACGGGCTTTCAGGGCAAAACGGCTGCATCTGATAGTTCCCATAAAGCTCCTTGAGTATAAAGCCGACGTTTTGCGCCATCTCTATCATTTCGTCCTGTGGGATAACGGAGAAGGAGATGTCCAGCATGCGTTTATCAAGCATCCTGGTATCCGGGCCATATATTTCGTAAAATTGTACGCCGCGGATCATACTTTCCTTCTCCGAATACGCATTGTAAAAGCTTACGGCGAGCGTCCTGTTGGCGTCCATTTCAAACCGGCCGAGCATTTTCAGGCTACCGTCGGCAGACTTTATCCGGTAAGCCGGATTGTACAGGCTGCAGAAGAAGAGACCGCCCGGCATCAGGTGCTCGTATATTCGCGCAAGAGCCTGCTTCCTTTTTTCCTTATCGGTAATTTCCATGATGGAATGGAAGGGGATGAAAGCAAGATCATACCGCTCTTCCAGTTCAAGGCGGCAAATATCCTGACACAGAATGTTCGCCTTGTCGCTTTCTTTGAGCTTCGAGCGGAATACGTCCAGCATTTGCGCCGAATAATCCACGCAGGTCAGACGAAACCCTTCCCGAATCAATGGCAGCGATACTCTTCCGGTTCCGCACATCAACTCCAGAATGTTCCGATGCCCTTTGCAGAGCTCCAGATAAAGGCCGACGTCCATATCCGTTGTTACATAGTAGTCGTATAGATCGGCAACAAAATCGAAATCAATGCTCTTCTTCATAACATTCTCCGTTCCATTCGTCGCAGCCGAAACCATATTTAAGACGTAGTATGGGGTTACAGTGCGAATGAAAGCGGCAAATTACTTGCCGCTCTTTCCCTCCCAAAGCTGTATGCGTTCTTCGTAGCTTACTTCTCTGTGCATCTGGTGCAGCAGCCATGAGTAGCCGAAGGCGTCGCTGAATATGGCGTTTGATACGCCGTAATCCGGCATCTGAGTCACAGGTTGCACTTCTATGCAGCCTGCGCTGATCGCCTTTGAAAATGTCTCCTTGATGTCGGGAACGAGGATATTGAACCAAACGGATTTGAGTTCGCCGGGATTTGGCGCCTTCAACTCAAATGCCGGGTTCTCATCCAGCATGTGAAAGCGTACGCCGTACAGCGTAAAAACGACCTCGTTTTCCCCTTTCGGGAAATTGGAAACCTCCACACGCTCAATATCGAATATGCTCTCGTATAGCTCCAATGCTTTCAGGCTGTCTGTGACAACCATATCGATTTCAACTCCGACCATTCTGAACACGCTCCTTTTCTTTTGTGTATCAGCTTCCGTTGATAGGGGCTTTTCATTACTATACCACAGTATAAAAGTAAAAAACTCCCTTATCGGAAGTTTTTTGCCCGCGGCTAGTACCGCTCGTATTCCCTGAACGACGTGCAGCCCGCTTAACTTGCGCTCTCAAACGTCCGCGCGATCTCCTTCATATACCCCGGGATATCGATATGCTGCGGGCAGCGCTGCTCGCATTGCCCGCAGGCGATACATGCGGACGCCTTGCCGTGCCCCGCTTTAGAGAGGTTGCTATAATACACTTCCTCCAATATCGGGTTGTTGAACTGCTTCAGCTGGTTATAGATCGCGAAATACCGCGGGATCGGGATGCTTTGAGGGCAATCGCTCACGCAATACAGGCAGGATGTGCAGGGAATCACGGTATCAGAGCGCATCATCTCCGCAGCCTGAAGCACGAGGCTTTGCTCTTCCCCGGTGAGCGGCACAAAATCCTGCATATAAGAGGTATTGTCAAGCGTTTGGGTGATGTCGCTCATGCCGCTGAGCACCATTTCAACACCCTCTAAAGACGCCGCGAACCGCACCGCCCAGGATGGGACGGAAAGATCGGGCTGGCGCGCCTTGAACAGCTCTTCAACCTGAGGCGGGACCTGAGCCAGCGTTCCGCCTTTGACGGGCTCCATCACGATGACGGTTTTGTTGTGCGACCTTGCCACCTCATAGCACCTGCGGGATTGAATGCTTTCGCTTTCCCAATCCACATAATTGAGCTGCAGCTGCACAAAGTCCATTTCGGGATGCGCGGTCAGAATTGTATCCAGCAAATCCGCGGTATCGTGGAACGAAAACCCGATGTGCCGAGCATATCCTTGCTCCTTGAGTTTTTTCATGAAATCGAAGCCGCCAAGCCTTTCGGTATCGGCGTAGGTGCCAGAACCCAGATTGTGCAGCAGGTAATAATCAAAATACGTCACGCCGCATTTACTGAGCTGCTCGTCAAATTTCTCCTGGTAGTCCTCCGGCTTCGTCACGTTATAAATCGGCATCTTGGTCGCGGCAAGATATGCCTCTCTCGGGTAACGTTCCACCACGGCTTTTCTTAGCGCGACCTCGCTGAACCCCATATGATACCCGTATGCTGTATCGAAATACGTGAATCCCCTCTCGATAAAGCGGTCCACCATGGCAAAGAGCGCGTCATAATCGATACTCGTGCCATCCTCCCGGTCCGTCAAAGGCAGCCGCATCAATCCAAACCCCAGCTTTTTCATCCCTGTTGATCCCCCTTGTTGAAAATAAATGGACTATATGGTAAAGTCAGTATAAATCATTCGAGTTACTCGAACGCAAGCATTTTTTTAGAGGTGTACGATATGTCAAAATTGACGGTCAAGCAGATTGCGCAAAAATACAACGTATCCGCGCATACCATCCGCTTTTATGACGACGAAGGCCTGTTCCCCGACGTTATGCGGGACGCGCACGGGACCAGAATATTCACGGAAGCGAATTTGGAGTGGATTTATCTTGTCCTGTGCCTGCGCAGCACGGGCATGTCGGTGGCGGATATCAAAAACTTCATCCGGCTTTGTGGCCTGGGGGACTCCACCATGCTGGAGCGTTACCGCATCATACTCTCGCAAAAGGAAAAGGCGGAGCGCGAGATAGAGGAGCTCAAGCAGAAGATCGCTGTTCTCAACAAAAAAGAGAAATACTATGAAGACGCGCTGAAGAATAAGGGTGTGGACGTATGCAACCCGCTCTCAAAACAGGAGCGGGTCGTCAGCTGATTTTATATTCGTCTTCTTGCTAAAACGTCTGATGATTGGCGCATCGCTTGCATATACTATTTGGCAAAGCGCATCATCTATGAGGATATTATGCGGAATTTCGCCTTGGTTGCCATGGTAGCGGGCGCGTTTTATTTGTGGCCGCACTTTAAGGGATTGCCGATATTCAAAAAATTGCAGCCGGGAGTCTCCTGGCTGCTTTCTGCGATTCTCGCGGCACTTTTACTTTTGGGGACAGCGCTGTTCCAAAGCGTTGTGGTCGGGTTCTTTTTATACCTTTGCATGTTCTATGTCATAACCGATGCCGTATTTCTTTTGCTGCGCCTGGTTGCGCGTGGAAAAAAGCATACGGTATGGAAACGCATCTATATGGGGGGATTGCTGCCCATCGTTGCGGCGGCGCTGATCTGCGTATTTGGCGTTCTCAACGCAAAAAACATTGTGGTAACGGAATATGAGGTTACTCTCAACAAGCCGCTGAATTCCGCGGTCCGTATCGCTCTTATTAGCGATATGCACCTTGGGACTTCCATTCATACGGAGGATCTGCCCGGTATTGTGGAACAGGTGAACGCCCTTTCGCCGGACCTCATACTTCTGGGCGGGGATATCTACGAGGAACGCACCACAAAGGAAGAGCTTTCAGCTTCCTATGCCGCGTTTTCACAGCTCTATGGACCCCTTGGCGTGTATTTTGTGCCCGGCAACCATGAATACAATGCGCAGCGGGACGGCGCGCTGGATCTTGTTTCCGTGTTTCAAAGTCTTGAGGCGGCGAAAATCACGCCGCTTAAGGATGAAGCGGTTGATTTCACGGAATTCTATCTCATCGGTCGGGACGATTTTAAGTCGTATACCCGCGCAAAGCTTAGTACACTGCTCGAAGACGTGGACCAAACAAAGCCCATCGTGGTGATGGACCATGAGCCGATGGAATTGCAGGAAGCGAAAAGCGCAAATATCGACCTCCAGCTTTCCGGGCATACGCATGCCGGGCAGCTGTTTCCGGGAGGCCTCTTAACGGAACTGTTCGGCATATTCGAATACAGCTACGGGTACCACAAAGACAGGGAGTTCCAGATCATCGTAAGCTCCGGCATCGGGGCGTGGGGGTTTCCGATGCGTGTCGGGAGCCCTACGGAAATTGTGCTGGTGACGTTAAAAGGAAAATAAACCTGAAGGGTTGCAGGCGGGCCCTGAAAAACTCGCAACGGTAACCATGCTTATACGGCAGGATTGATCTGTTTCGCTTTTTCATCGCTCCATTGGCTTAGCAACTTGTTCATTTTTCTTCTGCCCTTAATCACGAGAAACGGCTTGCCGGGATATTTTCTATGTAAACCCAGTATCGTACGTTTGCGTGTTTTAGAAAAATTCCATAACCCCTTACAAAGCTGAAAAAAGCCTCTGTCCAGTTTTTCTTCGAGATATTGCGGCCAATCCGAACGCCTTTTACCGCTTCTTTTCAATACACCGGCCAAACATACCAAACGGTTTATATCCAGAAACAGAATGATGTCCGCTATTTCAAACCGCAGTTCCATTGTGTCCGTATGGTTGCCGTCAATAATCCATTTTTCTTTTGATATCAGTTCTGCTTGCTTCTTTAACCATTCTTCTTTCGGCGGTTTTTCCCAGTTGGGACGCCAAAACTCGATATCAAGATGAATGAGTGGCAAACCTGTGATAACAGACAATTCTTTAGACAAAAAACTTTTCCCGCTGCCATTATTACCAACAATCATTATGCGATTATATCTAAATATATCCATGTCACCACCGCTTAATCGTTATAATGTGCGTATGATAAGAAAGTCTTGCAAAAAGCGGACGGATCAGCTTTTGATAATCCGTCCGCTTATTAAATCCCGTTTGACAGAAGCAGTTCACAGGCCGACGCTTGCTATACTGCCTGTGCCGCCCGCGGCTGTATGGAACGCACCTGCGTGGTCAGCGTAACGCCGCTCTCCAGGCACAGCTGCGCGAACTTCTGCTGAATGCGCAGGAGCACAACGCTGATGTTGATTTCCGTGGCGTTGGGCAGCAGGATAAGAAGCTGTGTATTGGAGTGTTGGGTCAGCACGTCGGATTTTCGCAATGAAAGCACGCACGCGCGTTTGAGCGAGGACATCACCTGGAACATTTCCTGGTCCGAAAGCTCGCGGCTGTGGGCGACGATCGTATACATCACCAGCATACAAGCCATCTGTTCCCGGCGGTTCTTGCGCTCGTGCAGCTGGAATATCTGGCGGAATACGTCGGCCTCGCACACCATGGGTCCCGCGGCTGCCGCCGCGGACCTGAGGTCGTCGAGTACCATGCCGATATCCGGGCGCTGCGGCTGCGTTGTCGTATTGATGCTGCGTCCGGCGGATTTTAATTCCTCCGAGGGCTGCACATCTAGTTCCTTGCTCAAAAGCGACGTAATGCTTTTATAGTGGGACATTGCGCCGTACCGGTTACCGTTTGCAAGCATCGCGTGTATCATCATGGCGTGGTAATGTTCTTCAAACATGTTGTGCTGCAATGCGGAGGAGCAAACGTCGATCACCTCGTTGTAGAGATGCTGCTCATAGAGCATGCCGATATAACTGTTGATGCAGGAGAAATACTGGCGGCGGTAATAAGAGGTGAGCGTTTCCACCCACTTTTCATCTGCAATATCCTCCATATAATCGCCCGTATAAAGTTCCATAATCCGTTCGCAGGAGCACTTTAACTCATCTTCCGGCAGGCCGCCTTTGACAAGGCTCGTAAGCCTGTCGAATTCAAAAGCATCCACGTTGACCGCGGCCTCGGTATTCCAGCCGTACGTGCGGTGTTGGGAGAGGATATAGGGCCTGCCGTATTCGTCCGTTTCCGGCAGCTGCTTGCGCAGCCGGTAGATGAGGTTCTGCAGCGCCTTTCGCGGGTTGACGACGTCATCTTCCTGCCAGAGCATGTCGATGAGCGCCTCGGACGTAATGAACTTGCCGCGGTTCGCAAGGAAGAAACGGAACAGCATCCAAAGGCTGTCCGCCCGAGGGGACAGGCTACTTAGCATCATTCCGTCATATTCTACTAAAAACCCTCCAAAAAGCTTAATGGAAAGTTTTGCACTTTCAGCCGCCATATCTGCCTCCCGAATGATGATTCAAATAAAAGGAAATATTTGCTTATAATTATAAACAACACTATATGTTTTTACAATATTAACGGAGAATTTACATGTATATTTTATACAATATCATTGTGGCATTGAAACAGGAGAGGTCGTATGTTTTTATATAAAAAATATATTGGAATTTTCGAATTTCTTGTTGTAACTTCTGTATAAATGGTATATGATGAAAGCGTATAAAAGTCAATATTTATTTGTTGCATTTTGAACTTAAGCGACAAAGGCAAACCCGTCGAAAGGCGGCGACGCAAAACTACAGGGCCTGAAATGGCAGCCAGTTACCGAAAGAAGTTTTTTTGTTGTCCTCTTTCCTAATTTCCTAAGGGGAAAAAGAGCAAGAGTATGGACAAGTTGCATGGGCTTTCCCCAATGCGACAAAGGCAAACCCGTCGAAAGGCGGCGACGCAAAGCTACAGGGCCTGAAATGGCAGCCAGCTACCGAAAGGGGTATTTTTATGAAGAAGGGGCTCCGTAACATCTCGTTGTTATTGGTCACAGTGGCGCTCATAGCGACTGTGCTGCCGACCAGTGCGCTTGCCGCAACCAAGACATTCGACCTTTCCAATGTATCCGCCGGGTATATCAACGTCTATTATGAATCCAATTCCGGTCAGTCGCTCAAAGTCGGCATGCGGGACGACAACACCCGTATGATCCAATACTACGATTATGTGTCCGGAACCAAGGAGAGTTTTCCTCTTCCCGCGGGCGCCCTGAACATATCCGCTTTGCTCTATGAGAATATCAGCGGGAACTCGTACCGCAAGCTGGATAGCGTAACGTTTGTCAGTTCCTCAAAATCGGCTCCCGCGCAGCCCATACCGGCGGCGGGAAGCGGTTCCTCCGCACAGGAAGCCCCCACCAAAAACCTTCCGTCCAGCGCAACAAAGTATTTGAACAGCGTTACGGAAATTTCCTTCCGCGCCGGGGACAGCGTTTCCAGCAAGGCCGCGGAGCTTACGGCGGGTAAGAAAACAACGCAGGAAAAGGCGATGGCCATATACAGCTACATCGTCAAGAACTTCTCCTATGATTATGACCTGTATTATGATGTCATTGAAGGAAGGGTCACGCGCTATACGCCCAACCCCAACTCCATACTCAAGGCCAAAGAGGGCATCTGCTATGACATCGCCTCTCTGTACGCAGCCATGTGCCGCAGCGTGGGTATTCCCACCAAAATGATCAAGGGCAACAGCAAGCCTGCGGGCGGCTACCATGCGTGGAACAGCGTATACGACGACGCCACGGGCGAATGGGTATCCATGGACCCCACACTGGATATGTCTAACCGCCGCGGCGGCGCTACCAAATGGAGAACCATTGGAAGCGGATATTCCGCATCCAGCTCGGTATAAATGTCGCACCCCTCCAAGGGAAGGCGGCTGCATCCAATACGGACGCAGCCGTTTCTTCGTAAAGGGGAGGGATAGGGTTGAAAAACGAGCGTCTGTTTTTGAACGGGGAATGGGATCCGAATGGAACGAACGGGGATTAGAAAGACGCAAAAAAGCCATCGACAAAATTCGCAGGAATTTGTCGATGGCCAGAAAAAAACTGCTGCAGCCATTTTGAAGCTGCAGCAGCTTGCTGTTTGTAATCACCGTTTAACCGCGCACCCGGCGGATCAAAAGGGGATTAGCGGTTACCGACGCGCCTGGAAGCAAGCGCTGCAATACACCGGCCTGTCGTTCTTGGGAACGAACGGGATCTTGGTGGGAGCGCCGCACTGTGCGCAAACAGTGTCGTACATTTCGCGTTCGCCGCTGCGCTGGTTTTTCCTAGAATTGCGGCAGTCCCTGCAGCGCGCGGGCTCGTTCTGAAAGCCCTTTTCCGCATAAAATTCCTGCTCGCCGGCTGTGAATACGAAAGGTGCGCCACAGTCCTTGCAAATCAATTCTTTGTCCTGGAACATGATGTTGTAATCCCCTTTGTTATGGATTTTTATTAGTCCTAAACTTCGGCTGACCTGGTCTTTTCCCCCACACACGCCAACAGGAAGGTTCGCTCATAGCCGTATAAGGCTCCCACTACTGCTTCTCTCAGGATTCAGTTTGATTGGTTTTGCTTCATAGAACTCCCTTGACTGATTGGACAAGATGTGATTCTTTTTGCTGAACCTTTTCAAATTGTATTCCTGGTTGGGCTTACATCTAGGCCGCACCATGCTCACCAGCGATTTTACCGGCTTACGTGGATCGTTTTGCCTGCGACTGGCTTCGACTTTCAACCACAGACCCGAAATTCAGGTACCTCCATCATTATACATGCGGTTTGTCAATTGCGCAACAATTTTTTTAACATTTTTTTGCTATTGAACTAATTGCGTGGAAAAACCGACAGTATGCCACAAAAAATAATCTGTGGTATACTTAAAATATGGATGAATGCATTGGGGGAGGACAAGCAGTTGAAGCTGATTTCATGGAATGTAAATGGCCTGCGCGCATGCCTGAACAAAGGCTTTCTTTCCTTTGTGGAAAGCGCGGGGGCGGACATCATCGCCCTGCAGGAGACGAAGATGCAGCAGGGGCAGGCGGAGTTCGACATGCCCAGCTATACGGAATACTGGAACAGCGCCCAAAAGAAGGGCTATTCCGGTACTGCCGTGTTTACAAAGCAAGAACCTCTTTCGGTAACGGCGGGCATCGGCATAGAGGAACACGATACCGAAGGCCGCGTGCTTACGCTGGAATACGAGACGTTTTATTTCGTAAACTGCTATACGCCCAATTCGAAGCGTGAGCTTGAGCGCCTGCCTTACCGAATGCGGTGGGAGGAAGCGTTTTTAAATTATCTCAAAGCGCTGGATGAAAAAAAGCCCGTCATACTCTGTGGAGATCTGAATGTGGCGCATCAGGAGATCGATATCAAAAACCCCAAAAGCAACCGCATGAGCGCGGGCTTTACGGATGAAGAGCGCGAAAAGATGACGCAGCTTCTTTCCTCGGGCTTTGCGGATACCTTCCGGAGACTGTATCCGGATGTGAAGGACGCTTACAGCTGGTGGAGCTATTTCAGCAACGCCCGGCAAAACAACGTGGGGTGGCGCATCGATTATTTTATTGTTTCCGGGCGGCTGATGCCGCGTGTGAAGGACAGCTTTATATTGCCCGAGGTGGAAGGGAGCGATCATTGCCCCGTCGGGCTTCTGTTGGAGGATTAAATGCGTATTATACTCGCGTCGCAGTCCCCGCGCAGACGGGAACTGATGCGGATGCTCAATATTTCCTTTGAAGCCATCGTCAGCGAAGTGGAGGAGGACGTACCGGAACAAATTGCCCCGGGCGAACTGGTGGAAGCGCTTGCGCTGCAAAAAGCCCAGGCCGTGTTTGGGCAGCACCCCGAAGCCTGTGTGATCGGCGCGGATACCATTGTATATATCGATGGCGAAATCTTAGGCAAGCCAAAGGACGACGCGGACGCCGCAAACATCTTAGGAAAGCTTCAGGGGCGCACCCATGAGGTGTATACCGGCGTCGCCGTGCTTGCTCCAACAGGAATGGAGGTAAAACACGATGTGACCCGCGTGACGTTCGCGCCCATGACGGAGGACGAGATCGCGTGGTATGTAAAAACAGGAGAGCCGCGGGATAAAGCCGGAGCATACGGCATACAGGGGCCGGGCGGCATATTTGTAGACCGCGTGGAGGGGAACTATTTCACCGTAATCGGAATGCCGCTGCCGCTGTTATACCACATGCTTGTACGCGCGGGGGTAGTCATACTCTAAGCACTGGGAGAGACATGTATGCAATACGGTAATTTTGCTGTGGGCCTAATCTGCTTCCTTTTTGCGTACCTTATGTATCGGTATAAGGCGGTCTGGCTGCTTTCAGGCTACATTACAGCCAGCAAAGAAGAGCGGAAGAAATATGATAAAGAAAAGCTCGTCAAATACACATGGTCGGCCATGTGCATCGCGGGCGGCATACTGGTGTTGGTTGGATTGCTTTACCTCATATGGACATATGAGCTGCTGCTTTTTGCGTCCTGGGTGCTTTTCGCGCTTTGGATCATTGCTTATTTGGGATTTATGAACACAAGCAAACGCTGTTATAAAGACGAGTACAGATGAACGAGCGTATCGAAGAAAAATTAAAGCTGCTGCCCAGCGCGCCGGGCGTCTATCAAATGAAAGACAAAACCGGCACGATCATTTATGTGGGCAAGGCGGTATCCTTAAAGAACCGCGTGCGGCAGTACTTCCAGTCCTCAAAAGGCCATCCGCCCAAGGTGGTTGCGATGGTCTCGCATATCGAGGATTTTGAAACCATACTCACCGCCAATGAGACCGAGGCGCTTACGCTGGAGAGCAATCTGATCAAGCAGTTCCAGCCGCGCTATAACATCTTGTTGAAGGACGACAAGCATTTCCCCTATGTGCGCATTGACCTGAAGCAGGATTTCCCGCGTATCGAGGTGGTGCGGCGCGTTGCAAAGGACGGCGCAAAATATTTGGGGCCCTATCTCTCGAGTATCGCATTGCGCGAGGCTCTCAATGTGGTATACGAGCATTTTCCCGTCCGCCACTGCAAAAAGGATCTCAATAAGGCGATTGCCCGGCACGAGCGCCCCTGCCTGATGTATCATGTGGGCAAGTGCTGCGCGCCCTGTTCCGGCAACATCCCGCGCGAGGAATACCATAGGCTGCTGGACCAGGTCGCGTCGTTTTTAGATGGACAGACGGAACCCGTCGTGCGGGAATTGGCGGCGCAGATGCAGCAGGCTTCCGACGCTATGGAGTTTGAGCGCGCGGCGCATTTGCGGGACCGTATTATGGCAATCAACGCATTGGGCGAAAAGCAGCATGCCATCGCGGCCAAGGGCGTAGAGCAGGATGTGTTCGCGCTGTCCTGCTTTGAAGGGGAAACGCTGGTGTTCGCCGTGTTCGTGCGCGGCGGCAAGGTGGTGGGGACGGAGAGCTTCCGTATTGAAAACGCGCAGGAAGAAGCGGGCGAAGAGGGCGAAAGCGAGACCATGGCCGCTTTTTTGAAGCAATACTACTCCGAAGCCGCAAAGCTCCCGCCTGAAATTCTGCTGTATGAGCAAACCGCGGACGCCGAAGCCATCGAGACGTGGATGACCGAACTGCGCGGCAGGCGCGTGCATCTCACAGTTCCTGCCCGCGGAGAAAAGCGGCGCTTGACTGAGCTTGCCGCGCGAAACGGCCTGGACCTGCTGCAAAAGGAAAAGAAATTGCGGCAGCGCGCCTGGGAACGCGGGGAGGGAGCCCTGGCTGCCCTTGCAGAAATATTGGGACTGGATACGATGCCCGAACGAATGGAATGCTTTGATAACTCGCACATTCAGGGGCGGGACACCGTTTCGTCCATGGTGGTGTTTTTAAACGGCGCGCCGGCGCCATCCGAATATCGGCGGTTCCGCATCAAGACGCAGACGGGCGGCGACGATTACGCCGCCATGCGGGAGGCGCTTTCCAGGCGTTTTGCGCGTGCCAAGGAGCAGGACGAGCGGTTTACGCACTTGCCGGACCTTCTGGTGATCGACGGCGGGCGCGGCCAGCTTGATGTGGCGCTGGATGTGCTGGCCGAATATGACCTCACGCATTTGCACACCATCGGCCTTGCGGAGCTGACCGAGCGCATCTATTTCCCGGACCAGCCCGAGCCTTTGGCGCTGGACCGGAACAGCCCCGCGCTGCACCTGCTGCAGCGCCTTCGGGATGAAGCGCACCGCTTTGCCATCACCTACCACCGCAGCCTGCGCGGAAAAAATGCGCTGTATTCAAGGCTTGATGAAATCCCCGGCGTGGGTCACAAAAGAAAGCGCATCCTCTTTGACACGTTTCCCACATTTGACGCCATACGCGCGGCGGACATGGAGACTTTAATAGCGCTTCCCGGCATAGACCGGCGTACGGCCCAGGCTGTACACGCATTTTTCCACCCTCCGGAGGAGGATCGGGGGCAGCCAGGGCAGCCGGAACAGCCGCAGGGAAAATAGCGGCACTATTCACAAACGGTTCCTTATAAGGAGCACAGCACTTATCCGGTATTCATTAGAACTAATGAATACCGGATTTTTCATTGCTCATGCAAGGTAATGAATAGACGATTCCCACCGGAATGCAGGAAAATGCAAAAGAAGCGGATGGCGCGGCGCTTATATGTCTGCCCAAATGAATGCGCATCCGTCGCGGGGAGGTGATGCGATATGGCGCAAAAGGCAGATGCACCGGTAGGCAGCGGATTATTTTACAGGCTCAAACAGGCGTTCAAGGCGGAAAAAGGCGAGGCATCTTTCACCGCAAAAAAGGCTGTGCAGGCACAGGCTCAGGCGGATGCGGGGGAGGAGCGGCCCGAACGGCCCGAGCGGCCCGAGCGGGATGAACGGCTTCTGGCCTTGACAAGGCGGGAGCGGGAACTGCTGCTTCTGCTGCTGGATGGCTGTACGCTTAAGGAAGCGGCGGGGGCGCTTTCCGTCCAGTATTCCACGGCAAACACCCATATGACTAGCCTTTATAAGAAGCTGGGGGTGACGTCAAGACCGGAGCTGATTATACAGTACCGGGAATTGTGCATAAAAACGAGATGAAATAAAAATCGCTGTGGTTTTAAATGGGTTTCCATTATAATAGAAGGAGAGTAACTATGAAACGGTTTTTAGTCCTTTTCTTAACGTCATTTCTTGTTCTTTCGTTGGCCGGCTGCGGAATCAAGCAAAAAATGGAGGAAAAAGCCGCGGAGCAGTTTTTGGAAAGCGTCGGCGGCGGTGATGTGGATCTCGATGACGACACATTGACAATTAAAGGCGAGGATGGGCAGGAAGTGACATTCGGCTCTACGGAATGGCCGACTTCCGAACTGTCCAAAGCTTTACCCGCTTTCACCGCCGGGACAATTGACGGCGTGGTGGACAGCGAGGAGTATCTTATGGTAACCATTCAGGAAGTCGCAAAGGCGGATTTTGAATCCTATGTGGAAGAGGTAAAGAACGACTTTACGGAAGACGACTACTCGGTTGAATCCAATGGCGTTCTGTCCTATGGCGGTTCCAACGGTACGGCGTCGGTCACGCTCTCCTATACGGAAGAAGATCAGACAGCTATCATCGCAATGTCCCTCGCCCAGGAATAAGTTTATTAACCGGCCGGGCCCGGAGAAATAATCATAGGAGGTCTTTATGAGCGAATATCATGCACCAAATCCCCAGGGGGCGTTTGCGCCGGAGGACATTGAGAAGAACAAAGTGGTTTCGGCGTTTGCTTACTTCATTTTCTTTCTGCCTCTGATCGTCTGCTCCGATTCTCCTTTTGGCCGCTTCCATGCCAACCAGGGGCTGCTGCTGCTGATCGCTAGCGCGGTGGGCTGCACGATTTTCGGCATCATCCCGTTCATCGGATGGTTTGTCCTGCTGCCTTTATTCTCCATTGCGGTAATTGTTTTTGCAATCATGGGGCTGGTAAACACGTTAAACGGTAAGGCGATTGAACTTCCGCTGATTGGAAAGTGGAGAATCATCAAATAAACCGATTTTTTTTAGGGGATGGGGATGAACTCTGGCCTGGCGGCATATTGCCGCCAGGCCAGACGTATCAAAAGACATAACCTCTATTTTATATTTTTATAATGCATCGGCGGACTCGGGGAAAGGGTTTGGGGTAACGTAGTTTTCCTAAATAAAAAATACGCGTTGGCGCTGTAAACGCCGATACTTAAAAATTCTTAAGCAGATTTATTTGGCACTTCTGGCCCGGCGGCATATTTCTGCCGAGCTTACAGTTTACATGTGTATTGATAACATGTGAACATATTGAAAATTGTTATACTGTAATTTTGAACGGAGTGTGATACAATTGTTAAGAAATCATACTTAGGAGGGTTGTTATGGAAAAGCTGTTCAAGCTCAAGGCATCCGGTACCAAAGCCAGAACAGAAATCATCGCGGGCATCACGACATTCTTTACCATGGCCTACATCATCTTTGTCAACCCCGCCATTTTAGGCGCAATTCCTGGCTTTGACAAAGGCGGCATATTTGTCGCAACGATACTGGCCACCGCCATCGGCACCTTGGTGATGGGCTTTGTTGCCAACGTTCCCTACGCGCTTGCGCCGGGCATGGGGCTTAACGCCTTCTTTACGTACACGGTCTGCTTCGGCCTCGGCTTTACCTGGGAACAGGCTCTGGCCATGGTATTTATCTGTGGTATTATCAACATTATTATCACGGTCACCAAAATCCGTAAATCCATCATCAAGTCCATTCCCCAGTCCCTGCAGCTGGCAATCGGCGCGGGCATCGGCCTCTTTATCGCCTACATCGGCCTTAAGGACGCAAACATCATCAAGTTCACGATCGATCCCTGGAACATTATTGCTACGACGCCAGACGGTACGGTCATCTCCAACGGCGGTGCCATCCCCGCGCTTGTGAACTTCAACCATCTATTAAACCCCAAAGCGCTGATGGCGATCATCGGCCTTGTGGTCACGGCCGTCCTCATGGTGCTCAGGGTCAAGGGCGCGATCCTCATCGGCATTGTTGCCACCGCACTCATCGGCGTGCCGTTGGGCATCACCCAGTATGATCCTTCTGCCGCCATGGCAGTAAGCGACGTTGCAAAGACGGCATTCCATCTTGATTTCCCCGGCCTCTTTGCCGATCCTGCCAAGATCATTTTGGTCATTGTAACGGTATTCGCCTTCTCGCTGACGGATACGTTCGATACCATCGGCACGTTCATCGGCACCGGGCGCAAGGCCGGTATATTCGATGAAAAGGACGAAGCGGCCCTCTTCTCCGGCAAGGGCTTCAAATCCAAGATGGACAAGGCGCTCTTTGCGGATTCCATCGCTACCTCGGTGGGCGCGCTGCTTGGTACCAGCAACACGACCACTTATATTGAATCCGCCGCTGGCATCAGCGAAGGCGGCAAAACCGGCCTTACCTCGGTTGTGACGGCTGTCCTGTTCCTGCTGTGCTTGTTCCTGGCTCCCGTCGCCGGTATGGTTACCGTAGCGGCTACCGCTCCGGCTCTCATTATCGTTGGCGTGCTGATGGCCGACTCGCTCCGCAAGATCAACTGGGAAGACTTTGAAGAGGCCCTTCCCGCGTTCATGACCGTGCTCATCATGCCGGTGACCTACAGCATTTCCAACGGTATCGCTGCGGGCTTCATATTCTACGTGATCACCAAGCTGGTGCGCGGCAAGGCCAAGCAAGTACATCCGCTGCTGTATGTGTTCTCCGCGCTGTTCCTCGTGTACTTCATCGCGATGGCGATACTCAAGCTATAATTGTTTTTGCTGCGAAGCCGGATAGTCAATGAAGAGTAGGGGCCTGCCGCATATGCGGCAGGCCTCAACCTCTCTTCGGCGATTGGAAGCTTCCGGTAGCTGAGGCTCCCGAACCCCCAGGAGTTTTCGACAGCCTGGCGCCTGCCGCATAAGCGGCGGGCCTTTAGCTTTTTGTGAAAAGTCTGTCAGAATCAACCCTTTTTGTTTCAAATGAGACAAAAAACTACAAATTTCATTGAAAACTCTTTCCATAATTGGAAACAGAAGCTATACTTTTTATATGGAGTAATTTTACGCGCAATTCATTCGATCATATATTATATACACTTCAGCGCGAGAGGGGAGATTCAGCATGGACCTGCTCGTAGAAATCAGCCACAATCTTCTTACCCTGCTGCTCATAGGCGTCGTGCATGAACTCAGCTATGGGGCCTCTGTCCGCTTCAAACTGCCTTTTCACTGGATCATGGGTATACTCTGCGGCGGAGTCGGCGTTCTGCTCATATATTCCGGCTATCAGCTGCTGCCCGGCATTATATTGGATGCGCGCTCGGTATTTGTCGGCGTCATTGCGTTTGTGTTTGGCGGGACGGTTTCCATAATCGCTTCCGTCATCATGGCGGTTTATCGGGTGATTGCCGCCGGCCCCGGCGTGCTGCCCGGAATATGCATACTCATTGCAAGCAATATCATAGGGCTTCTTTGGAGGAAACTGTTCTCCGGCAAAAAGAAGGATACGTTTTGCAGCACCACGCTGTTTGGTATCATGCTGCAGGTGACGACGCTGCTCTGCTGGCTGCTGCTGCCTTGGGAGACCGCGCGGCACCTGTTTGAGCAGGCGAGTATCTCCATATTTTTAATCCACGCGGTAGCTTCCGTTCTGATCACACAGCTTCTTCAGGTGCAGTTGGGGTGGCACAAGACCTACCGGCGCGCCGCGGAGGCAAACGAGCTTTACCGCGCTCTGTATGAGGACAACCATGCCGTGGTTCTGCTGCTAAAACCCGAGCAGGGCGGCATACTCAACGCAAACGAGGCGGCTTGCAGGTTCTACGGCTACCCGCGGGAGGTCATGCAAGCGCTCGGCTACCGGGATCTATTCCCCGAAATTACAGAGCAGTTTCGTATTTTCAATTCCAGGGTGGAAGCGGGCCAAAGCGTCCACTTTGAAAGCAAAGGCAAAAAGGCCACAGGCGAAATTGTGGACATAGAGGTGTATGCGGGCGCCATTCAGTATGAGCACAACTCGCTCAACTATGCCATCATCCACGATATCACGCAGCGCGTACTCGCGACAAACGCGCTCAAAGCCAGTGAAAACAGGCAGCGGCTGTTGGTTGAAGGCGCGCCGGATGCGATATTCATTCAAATAGGCGGCAAGTTCCAATTTGCAAACCAGGCCATGCTTGAATTGCTCCGCGCAAATGCGCCGGAAGAATTGATCGGGGCGCGCGTACTGGATCGTATCCGGGCGGATTACCACGATCTCATACGCCAGCGCATGCAGGCACCCGAGGGAACGAGCTCTCCGCCCCTTGAGGAGGTATACCTGCGGATGGATGGTAGCGAGGTGGATGTGGAGGTGAAGTCCGTTCCCATCGAGATAGACGGCGTTCGCGGCGGGTTCGTGTTCGTGCGTGATATTACGGAGCGGAAGGAACTCGAACGCAAAAAAGCGGACGTGGACGCGCAAATGCGCCAGCAGCAGAAGCTTGAGGCTATCGGAACGCTGGCGGGCGGCGTCGCACATGAAATCAACAACCCCATCAACGGCATCATGAATTATGCGCAGCTCATTCAGGACGAGGCGGGCGAAAACAAGGACATCTCCGGTTACAGCC
The DNA here is from genome assembly GCA_023409435.1 of Bacillota bacterium. Lineage (GTDB taxonomy): Bacteria > Bacillota > Clostridia > Christensenellales > CAG-138 > JAEYLA01. The sequence continues at coordinate 25,965 of JAEYHP010000030.1, forward strand.
AGGAAATACTCAATGAAACCAAGCGCATTTCCGAAATCGTCCGCAACCTGCTGCAGTTCTCCCGCCAGGAAAAGCAATCCCACAGTTATGCGAGCGTATACGATATCGTCAACCAGACCATGTCTTTGATCAAGACCGTCATCAAGCGGGACCAGATCACGCTGGACGTGCAGCTGGATGAAAACATACCCGATATCAAATGCCGCAGCCAGCAGATTCAGCAGGTACTGATGAACCTTTTAACCAACGCGCGTGATGCGCTCAACGAAAAGTATTCTGAATACGACGAGGATAAGATTATAAGAGTCCGCTGCGTGCACTTCTTTGAGGCGGAACGCAGATGGATCCGCCTTACGGTGGAGGACCATGGGACAGGAATTCCGGCCTCGGTACGCGAAAAAATGTTCGAGCCGTTCTTTTCCACCAAGCCCAAGGAACTGGGCACGGGGCTTGGGTTATCCATCAGCCACGGAATCGTTAAAGATCATCACGGAAAATTCGAAATAGAAACAGCGGAAGGAAAATTTAGCCGTTTCCATGTGATTCTGCCAGTGGATAACGGCTGGAAATTACAGTAGTCGGGAGAGTTCTTGATGAGCAGAGTATTGATTGTGGATGACGAAAACAGCATCAGGATGACATTGAGCGCTTTCTTAAGGAACGCGGGGTACGAAGCGGATACCGCGCCCGATGCGGTTACGGCATGCGAAATGCTGGAAAACCAGTCGTATGACATCGTAGTGACCGATATCATTATGCCCCGCATGACGGGCATCGAGCTGATGACGAGGATCCGCGCGAAGTCCGAGGAGACGCAGGTAATCGTGATGACGGGGGAGCCCACGGTGGACACCGCGATCACCGCCGTGCAGGCCGGGGCAAACGATTATCTGGTGAAGCCCGTGAGCAAGTTTGAGTTGACAAAAGCGGTGGGCCGCGCGGATGAGATCAAGCGCCTGCGGGATGAAAAAAAGGCGCTCGAACAGGAGAACCAACTTTACCAGCAGGAACTTGAGCAGACGGTGGAGCTCAAGACGCGCGCGCTTTCAAAAGCCATGCAGAGCATCATATCCCTGCTGGCGACGGTCACGGAGGTGCGGGACCCGTATACGGCCGGGCATCAGCGCAGGGTAGGAAACCTTGCGGCAGCCATCGCCTATAAAATGGGCGTGAAGAGCGAAACGGCGGAAACGATCCGCATTTGCGGGTACCTGCACGATATCGGCAAAATCGTGGTGCCGTCCGAAATCCTGTGCAAGCCAGGAAAGCTCACGGAAATGGAAATGAGGCTCATCCGGGAACATTCCGTGCGGGGGTACGAGCTTATTTCCCGCGTGGAACTGCCCCCGGTTTTTGCCGAGGCCATCTACCAGCACCATGAGCGCTGCGATGGTTCCGGCTACCCGCGCGGCCTGAAGCGGTATGAAATTATTCCGCAGGCGCATGTCATTCTTGTGGCGGACGTGGTGGAAGCCATGATGTCCCACCGGCCTTACCGCGCGCAGCTTGGTGTGGAGGTCGCGCTGCAGGAGATCAAGGACAACGCGGGCAGGCTCTATTGCCCCGAAGTAACGGCTGCCTGCGCCGCGCTGTTTGAAGAGGACGATTACAGCATAGAGGATACCGAGCAGATCAAATTCCCCTATTGAGCTATAACATGGAGAGCAGGCCGGGCAACAGCAGGTGGATTGCGGTAAAAGCCGCCACGACCAGCGCGAATGCCTTGTGCCATTTGAACAGCTTTGCCTTTTTGAGCCGGTAGAACGCAAAGCCGAAGCTAGCTGTGATCAGCAGCATGATCCAGGCCAGGCTGCCGGTATGCAGCCGGAATGACCCCAGCGCAAGATAACCGTGAACCATGGCGAGAAGCACAAGCGCCGCGCCCAGCGGCTTATGCAGCTTGCGCAGGAACTTTAACGTTTGCTGGTACGCCCTCCCCTTCCAGTGGAACAGCCAAAGGTTCAGCTTCTTCAGCCAGTAGGGGGCGGTGATGATGACGAGGAGCGCCACGTTGACATAACCCAATATGCGGTACATCGTTCCACCTCTTCACATTCATTTTCTGTAAGGTCGTTGCTTTGGTTTATTCTTCGGCCAGTTTTCCGACCACCGGAACGCCGTTCAATTTGGAAACCCCGTGCGGGGATACGGTTTTGATCGCCTCCGTCAGGTCGTTTCCAGCGCTGAAGCCGTTGTGCTCGCCGTCCTTCCACTCCGGAATTTTTGAAAAATCATATATCACGCCGTCCACCGCCACATAGGCGGGCTGCCCGTCTTTGCCGTTATACTGCTTGAGCTCCTCCAATGTGAGCACGAGTTCCGGTTCTGCGGATGCGCTGGGCGCTTCTGCGGCATTTGGCGTGCAGCCGAACGCCGTCAGGGCAAGTATCAGCAGTATACTTAAAACAATGGGATGCTTTTTCATACTCTATTCACTCCTTTATTTAATAATCGGATGCAACTTGGGTTTCGCTTACCATAAAAGTAAACCACGATTTACTCGTATGAAACAACAAAACACGCGGTACATGTTGACAATTTGCGCAGACAGGCGGCATACTAAAGATATCCGTATACCGAAGACTTCTGGGAAGGAGAATACGCATGAGGCAATGCATGGATCACGATAACCTGCACCGCAGGCTCATGAAAATCGCGGGGCAGATTAATGCCATAGATAAAATGGTGGAAGATGACGTTCCCTGCGAGGAAGTGCTCATACAGATTAACGCCGCAAAATCGGCGCTCCACAAGGTGGGCCAGATTGTGCTGGAAGGCCACCTGAATCACTGCGTGCGCGACGGAATAGAGCACGGCGACGCGGACAAGACGATCGCCGATTTCGCAAAAGCGGTGGAGCATTTTTCCCGGCTTTCATAAAACCCCCTCGTTTTGTAGCAGCCGCCTAACGCGCGGCTGTTTTTTATGTTGACAGATCCGCCGCAAGCATACAGAATGGAATAGAAATATACCCTATGGGGGTATAGGTATCACTTGGATGGGGAAAGGGAGCGTATGAGGCGGATAACGGACTTCTTTCGGGATGAGGAAAAGCGGACCATTTTATTTTTGATTCTTTCGGGCATTTCTTTGATAGCAAGCTTCTTTTTTAAAACATTGGCAATCGATCCCGCGTGGGTCGCGGTGCTGTTGTGCGGCATTCCCATATTGATCGACGCGGGCACCGGCCTTTTTACGCGTTTTGATATCAAGGCGGATTTGCTGGTTTCGCTTGCGCTCATCGCCTCAATCATCATAGGCGAGGTGTTTGCAGCGGGCGAGGTCGCGTTTATCATGGCCATCGGCGCCATGCTGGAGCAGCGCACGGTCAAAAAAGCGCGGGCGGGCATTGAAAAACTCGTACGCCTTACTCCGCGCACGGCGCGCGTCGTAATGGAAGGGGAGGAACGCGTCATTCCCGCCGAGCAGGTGCGGGTAGGGGACCTGTTATGCGTGCACGCCGGGGAAACCATACCGGTGGACGGCGTGATCGTATCCGGCGAGACCACGGTGGATCAATCGGTCATGACGGGCGAATCGATGCCCGTGGATAAATGCGCGGGCGATACGGTAAAAAGCGGCACGGTCAACCGTTTCGGCTCCTTCAACATGCAGGCCGAAAAGGTGGGAGAGGACAGCTCCTTACAGCGCATGATCCGCCTGGTAGAATCGGCGGACGCGGGCAAAGCGAAGATCGTGGGCATTGCGGACCGCTGGGCCACGTGGATCGTCATAATTGCCCTTGTCAGCGCAATCGCCACATGGGTCATCACGGGGGAGGCCATCCGCGCGGTTACCATACTCGTCGTGTTCTGCCCCTGCGCGCTGGTGTTGGCGACGCCCACCGCCATTATGGCGGGTATCGGCAACGCGACCCGCTCCGGCGTGCTCATACGGCAGGGGGACGCTTTAGAGCGGCTGGCGCAGGTACAGGACATCGCGTTCGACAAGACCGGAACGCTTACGTTCGGGCAGCCTGCCGTTGTACATATCGCACCGTTTGCGCAGGAGGAAACGGAGGAATCGCTGCTGTACGCGGCCGCTACGGCGGAGCTGCACGCGGAACACCCGTTGGGCAACGCGATTGTGGCGCATTACCGGGCTTCGCATGGTGTGGCGCTGCAGCCGGAAAGCTTTCAATTGCTGCCGGGGCGGGGCGTAACGGCAAGGCTAAGTGGGCGCGTGATATCCGCGGGCAACGAAAAGCTGATGGCGGAAAAAACCGGCGCAAATCTCCCCGAAGAGGTGTTGGGGCTTGCAACGCATTATAAGGAACAGGGCTGTACAACAATCTATGTGGCGAAGGATGAAACGCTCCTCGGCATGATCGCGCTTTCGGATACCATACGCCCGGACGCGGGGGATACGGTGAGCAAGCTGCACAATATCGGCATAAAGAGCCTGCTTTTGACGGGAGATATTCCGCAGGCGGCGCAAACTATCGCGGCTTTGGCCGGCGTAAAGGATGTGCGCGCGGGTCTTGAGCCGGAGGATAAGCTTAACGCGATACGCGCGCTCGAACAAGGCGGGGAATTCGTTTGCATGGTGGGGGACGGCATCAACGACGCGCCCGCATTGAAATCCGCGCACGTGGGCATCGCGATGGGCGGTATCGGCAGCGATATCGCCATAGACGCGGCGGATATCGCGCTGGTGCGCGACGACATCAAGGAGCTTCCGCATCTGTTCCTGCTTGCAAAAAAAACGATGCGGGTCATCCGCGCCAACCTGATCTTATCTATGGCACTCAACTTCGCGTCCATACTCCTTGCCATGCTCGGCGTATTAGGCCCCGTCGCGGGCGCACTTTTGCACAATGTGGGTTCTGTGGCGGTTATATTGCATTCGGCCACGCTGTTGAGATGGAGAAAGCGCGGGTATTAGAAGAAATTATTTTTCAGGGACTTTGCCCCCGAACCTCCACAGTTCGCAATGGTCACCCAAGGCTGTGGCAAGCCGCAGTCTTGGGCTTTCTTGCTCACTGGGCTTACGTCGCGCTGTGTCTGCCACAGGCAGCGCGCGACTTCGCCCCACCCAAGGGTTCTTGGGAATCCCTTCTTGGAAACGTCCTTAAATAGGACGTTTCCAGATATGGGTTCTTAGGGGCTTTCCGAAGGAAAGCGGGTTCGTTGCCCGGAGGGCAAAAACCGATCCGGTGAATCGGTTTTAGAACCCCGAGTACCTATATTTACGACCCTAAGCGGAGGTTTGGGGGGACGTAGCCGAGCGCCGCCATTGACGGAATAAGCGAGGTGTAGTCCCAATGAGCAAGGAAGCACGAAATTCATCTGTGCGACCATTGCGAACTGTGGGCCAGAGCCTCCATTGATGCTCATTTTTTACTCAAACCACCGTTTTTTTCGGTCCAAGTATCCGCGCAGAAGGTGCAGCGAATCGCAGAAGGGCTTGATTTTGGAATACCCGCAGCGGCACAGCACCACGCGGTTGCGGATTTCGTACGCTTCGCCGTCCGCGCCCTCTATGGGGATACCGCCCTTTACGAACAGCCCGCAGCTTACGTTGCGGCCCGGGTCCTGCAACACCTCAATGGAGGGTTCATACTCCGGTTCTATCGTTTTCCCGGTTTGTTTATCGATGATATCCAAGCGCCCCGCGGGGCACTCCGTGGCGGCCTTTATGGCCAGGTCCCGGCAGGTGGGGTTATCCGACTGCTCCACAAGCTCCCAGGCGTCTCCCTGGTATGTGTGGCAAAAGCGCGCAAACGCGCAGCGCCCGTCGTCCAGCATGGTGAGCGTGGGGCCGTCGTATACCTTGGAGCGGCTTGCAAACGGTTCCTTTGACGCCGTTTCCGTACCATCGAATGCGCAATCCTTATGCGCCCCGTCGCAAAACGGAGGGGTCTTTGTTTTGCCGCAGCGGCAAAGCGTATAGATCTCCGCCTGCGGGAGCGGCTTACCATCCTCATAGATATAATTTTTGCCGATGGCTTTAATGAGCTTTTCTCTGAGCGGGACGCCGCCCGTAACAACATACGGCCCGTCCTTTATGATTTTAATTTTCGGCTTTTTCTGCTCCATATTCGATCTCCGTACGGGGAAATATGCATGGAAGTTATTCTATTTATTATATGTCATAAGCAAACCCTTTGTACAGCCGCGTATTGCCCGGCATAATCACTAGGGCGTGTTTGAAAACTCAAAAATGCCGGATATTTTGAGGAAAAACAGAGCGAAACAAGGCAAAAACCGCAGGAATACTGGAGGTATTCCGAGGATTTTTAACGATGTTGCAGCCCGTTTTGGCCAAAATAGACAATTGCCTTGGTTTTCAAACAGCCCTAAGCCGCGCATCGCCAATTTACGTCATCGTTGCACCTTGCCTATTTCG